>CAVPGX010000010.1:0-42982 GCA_963704065.1 uncultured cyanobacterium
ACTAGTCTGTATAAACACTAGTTTTTATTTAGTCATCTACAAATGAGAAAAAGATTAAGAACCCGGAAATATAGGGTTTTTATATGAAATATAATTCTTTCTTCATTAAAGAATGAACTGTGTCCGAACAATTTCAGAAGAAATACGGAAATTTGCAGCGAATCATTTTTAGACTTACTCCACTGGAAAAGCTCAATAATCGGCTAATCGCGATCGTAACGATTCCAATGTCGTTCCAACAGCCATTGAACCGAAATGTACGGATCGAAACATATAATAATTTCACAACACTCAATTCCCACCTGCGCCGCAGTCAACAAACCAGGAATATGCTGGAATGAGTTCTCCTGAAGTCGAGAAACGATTGCAGATTGCACAAGAGAAACAACAATGGCGACTGACACAATTTGCTTACACGCATTAATTTCAGGGCGCGTGCAGGGTGTAGGCTATCGCTACTCCACCCAACAACAAGCCCGCTTACTCGGCCTCGTGGGCTGGGTCAGAAACTTACTCGATGGCCGCGTCGAAGCCGTGATCCAAGGCGATCGCGCACAAGTAGAAACCATGCTGCACTGGATGCAAGCCGGTCCCATCGCCGCTCAAGTCGATCAAGTCCTCACCGAAGCACAGCCAATCCAAGCATTCAAAGAATTTGAGATTCAGCGGTAGCGATCGCCGGATCAGCCCCGGCGTCGCCCCCGAGCCAGCAAATGGATGTACCATCGTCCCTTCTGTTGGGCAAACTTTAGGTCTTCGCAATCACCACTACTTGTCCGTCGGACCGCCCAAGCCGTCTTGCCATCGATCGCAATATCCTGCAGCGTCTCGCCAATAAACATATCAGAAGCCACCGAACCACCGCCGAAAGCAGCCCGCATCGATCGCTCGAGTACTGCCGTAAATCCAGGCAAATCAGACACCGCCTTCAGTAAGTCATTCAGCTGTTGATTATATTCATCAACCAACTGCTTATGATTAAGTGACTTCTGCATTTGAGCTGCGGGGTCGGTCGTCCCCACGACTTCAGCCGCTGACTCCCCTAGTAATTGGATCTTCACCCGCAGCAGCTGGATCGACTCGATCGGCACCCCACAGCCATTCAGGGCATCCTGGCCGATATCGCCATTGAGCAGACCCTGAAGACTATTCTTGGCGATTTTTAGCAAACTGCGCCGATCCAAACATCGAAAAAATCCATCCCAATCACCCCGCGCCATCGCGGATTGGGCCTCGGAAAATTTCGCTTCAACCGTCTCATGGCTCATTTCTGACTCCTTCTGGCTAATCATTGAGCTTGGAACACCGAGGCCAGAGCTGATAACTTAGATTGAGCAGTCAACCCAAACGCAAGATTACTCAGCCGGCTCCCAGTTTGCACAAAACAATTCCAGCACCGCAAACTCAGCCCACATATCGCGCAAGTCCTGTCCCATAATGCCCATGAATCCTTACGACATCCTCACCCAAACCCAACGCCAACGTGTTAGCGACGGACAAACTACCCCCATCCTCCAAAGCACCGAAACCGCACAAAACCTGCTCGTACTCGTCTGGCCCCAACTCGGTGACTTCGACAGCCTCGAATACGCATGGTGGCTCCAGCGTGAAGCCGACAAACTGCAAAACCTCACCATCCGCGCGATCGGCATCGGCGATCGTGCCAGCGGTCAACAGTTCTGCGAATACACTGGCTTCCCCACCGAACAGCTTTGGGTCGATCCCACCGCCGCTCTACACCGCGAACTTGGCCTATACTCCGGCCTCTCCTTGAAAGTACCTGGCTTTAACCCCGGCCAAAACGCCTGGCTGAACTTACTGCTCATGTGCGCCGGTATCGGCAGCCCCGGCACTCTAGCCGAAGTCTTTCGCGGTTACAAAGGCGATCGGGCCGCCCCCCAACTGATCGACGATGACGAAACGATTCAAGCCACCCCACTCCCTGGCATGCAAGGCGAATTCTTCCGCTTCGCTGGCGGTAAAGGCTTCCAGCGTCCCTTCGAACTCGCCACACTACGCCTACGCAACATGTCCGAATCACTCAGCAAATGGAAAACCTACGTCCCCGATGCCGCCTACATCACCCAACGCGGCGGCACCTTCCTATTCAATGCCCAGCATGAATTAATCTACGAACACCGCGATCGCGGCATCCTTGGTTTTGCTGAAAACATGAGTCACCCGCTCACGTTCCTTGATGGCTTGATTACGCAACCCCAACCTGCGTCAGCAACCCCTTAAACAACCCCATCCCATCCGTACCACCCAAAGCCGCATCCGCACAACGCTCCGGGTGCGGCATCATCCCCAAGACATTGCCCTGCACATTGCAAATCCCAGCAATGTTATTTAACGAACCATTAATATTTGCATCCGCATTCACATTGCCATTCGCATCACAGTAGCGGAACAAAACCTGGTTGTTATCTTCGATCGACTTCAAGGTATCGGCATCAGCATAATAGCAACCCTCACCATGAGCCACCGGCACCGTAATCACCTGCCCTGGGGCATACTCCCGTGTCCAAATCGTATCCGCCCGCTCCACCTGCAGCGGCACCCGATCGCAGATAAAGTGCAAATCTCGATTCCGCATCAACGCCCCCGGCAACAGCCCCGCTTCCGTCAACACTTGAAAGCCATTGCACACCCCTAAGACATACTTGCCTTGGTTGACATGGGCGATCGTCGCTTGCAACACCGGCGAGAACCGCGCGATCGCCCCACAGCGCAGGTAATCCCCATAGCTAAAGCCACCGGGAATAATCATCACATCGATGTCGGCAATATCGCGCTCCTCATGCCAGACCATACGGGTTGCTTGACCGAGCAAACCCTGCGTCACCCACGCCATATCCCGATCGCAATTTGAACCCGGAAAAACCACAACCCCAAATTTCATCTGCCCATCCTCGGTCGATTGTCTGTGTGCTCCAAAACGATCGACGGCTAAACAGCCGCAACTTGGTCCAGCTCAAAACAATAATTTTCAATCACAGGATTGGCTAAAAGCTGATCGCAGACTTTATCCAATTGCGCCTTTGCCGCCGCTTCACTATCGGCGGTCAGGCTCATTTCAATAAACTTCCCAATCCGCACAGCCTCAACATTGTCATAGCCCATATGCTTGATGCCTGACTGCACCGCCGTTCCAGCGGGGTCCAATACGGACGGGCGGAGGGTGACATAGATCCGCGCTTTGTAGGTTTGTGCCACGGGATTCGATCTCTGAACAACTGTATAGACGGCATAGGATAGCCCATACCGAGTCACTATTGTATGACGGGTTGTCCCCCTTTCTATCGGCTGATTCAAGCACGATCGGGTAAACTCAAAGAACCCTGACCTTTCACCCGCATTCTGCATGGAGCCTCGCCGCACTCGTAGCCAAGATCGAATCTTAAACCTGCTGCAGGATCGACAAGATCCAATCTCTGCTCAGGATCTTTACATCGAGTTGCGTGCCAAACAGCAATCAATCGGACTTGCGACGATTTACCGATCGCTCGACACGCTAAAAAAAGAAGGGTTGGTCCAAGTGCGTACCCAACCGACCGGCGAGTCGCTTTACATGACTTTGCAGGCCGATCGGCATCATTTGACCTGCCTCAACTGTGGGAAATCCATCCCGATCGACGAATGCCCAGTGCATGATTTAGAAAAACAATTGGTCAAAACACACCAATTCAAGATCCACTACCACACGCTCGAATTTTTCGGTCTTTGCGATCAGTGCCAGGCCCAAACCGCCTAAAGCGAGTCACTAATATGAAGCGCCCCCAGAGGCAATTACGCATCTAGGGGCAGGAATTCAGCATTTGCTACTGTGCTACTGGGACTTTCAGTCACGATCCTCAAGCCGCCATCACATGTTAACGGTGGTCTATTATGAGTTTTCAACGATCGCCATCATGCTCTGAATCGATGCCGGAATACTTGCCGGATCCATAAACATCACTTTGCTACTTTCGCTCTTACCAATCGTTTCACCCATATTCAGGTAACCGAGCGCCATCAGCAGTTGAGCGGCCTTAGCTGCACTTGGATCCTTGGAGAGCGCCTGGGTCACGATATGTACGGCTTCAGCGGTTGCCTGGGCCTGCAGCACTTTCTGTTGGCGATTGGCCTGTGCTTCCAAAACAATCCGCTGCTGCTCCGCTTCCGCCGATAAGACAGTGGCTTGCTTCCGGGCTTCAGCATCGAGTACCTGTGCCTCAGCTTTACCACGGGCACTATTCACTGCCGATTCGCGCTCACCTTCGGAAGTTAAGACTGCTGCCCGCTTTTTGCGTTCCGCGGACATTTGCAGCTCCATCGAGTCCATGACGGCCTTTGCCGGCGCGATTTCCTTCAGCTCCACCCGTGTGACCTTTACGCCCCAAGGATCAGTCGCAATATCGAGTTCCCGCAGGAGTGTCTCATTGATTTTTTCCCGTGCGGTAAAGGTTTCATCCAGTTCGAGCTTCCCCATCTCCGATCGAATCTGAGCTAGGGCTAAGTTCAAAATCGCCGCTTGAAGATTTTGGATTTTGTAATAAGCCTTCTCCATATCGACAATCCGCCAGTAGATCACGGCATCGGCAGCGACCGAAACGTTGTCGCGCGTAATGCAGTTTTGCGGTGGGACATCGATCACTTTCTCCCGGACCGTCTCGCGATAGGCAATCCGATCGATACCAGGAATTAAGAAATTCAAGCCGGGTTCAAGTTTTTTGTTGTACTGACCCAGGCGTTCAATCAGTACTTCATTTCCCTGTTCGACAATCTTGACGCTCGAAACGGCGGCGCCGCCAGTGATCGCGATTGCTGCAATCCATTGCCACATAGTTGAAAAACTCCTGTTTGATTAAAACAGCCCGCTTCCGTCCAACAGTTGGCTGCTAGCGGGTTGCTGCAAAATTATTGATGATGGCCCTACAATGCCCCGATTATCCGCGGGGATCACTCTCTGGTAAAACCAAGAGTGTGGTGCCACGCCGACCGACAACCAGAACATTTTCACCGGCGGTAATTGCGATCGTCGGATCCTCGCAACGAACGGCCCATGAGTTGCCTTCATACAGCACCCGAGCCGTTTCGCCGGGTGTGAGATCAGTAATCATCGTGCCCTCGCGCGCATCAAATTGCTGGGCCGCCCGCTGCTTGACCAGACCGCGCGAGAACCAAACACCCAAACCACTGAGGATCAGCCACAGAATAATCTGTACACTAACGGGCACCCATTGGGCGATAAACGCAACGATGAGTGCACTAACCCCGGCGACTAAGGCGATGAAAGAAGTTGGATAAACTTCCTCCAAAATACAGAGAGCCACGCCAATTAAAAACCAAATCATTGTCGAATTCGACCTATCAAGGTTTTGAGGATTTTTTGCAAGCGCTTAAATCGTTGGTATAGTTTGTAAAAACTACCCGGCATCGAGTGCATTCATTGCAATGAATTCGCTATAAAATGCCGCTAATCATTTTTGAAGCGCCATCAGCCGGTTTCTAGCTATCCCATGCTTAAGTGAGCCAACACTGGATGCATCGGTGTGTTTTTCTAATAGCCAAATTTAAACGCTGCTTCTCCTATATCTACATAGATTGCCCCATCGGTTTCGGAAATTCGTCAAAAAGTTTACGCAACACTTTTTAAGACCTCGCGCCTTATTTCGCTTATGAATCGTTTGGAACCGCAAATTGCTTGTACTAATCCCAACTGCGAACAGCCGGGGAATCAACTCAATGCAGTAGTTTGTGCGAATTGTGGCACCGCGATTCAGCGACGCTATCTGTGGGCGGTGGGCGATTCAGCTGGGCAGAAGAAACAGGGAACGACTGTCGGCAATGGACGTTACTATGTTTGGGCAGCGAATATTTGGTTAGAGCTCGAGCCAGGGGTACTGCCGCAGCAATACCCGGAAGTCCCGGAACCGTTACTGCCCTATCTATATCTGTATCCACAGCGATTGCATGTGCCCGAAATCTACGGGCTGGTGATGGATGGCCGGGAAGAAGCAATTTTACTATTAGATAATGCGCCAATTTCCCCAGCGGGCACTGCTTTACCCATGCTGCTCGAGTGCTGGAATGAGGCCAATGCAACCCGCCAAGCCTACTGGCTATACCAAATTGCGCAACTCTGGGAACCGTTGCAGCAGTGGCATATGCTGGGTTCTTTGCTGGATAGTGAGTTGATTCGGGTGCAAAATTGGCGGGTACGACTTCAGGAGTTACAACCTTCGCACCCATCAGTGGATTTGTCTGATCTGGCGGCGATCTGGCGTATTTGGCTACCAGAAGCAAAACCGGCGATCGCATCTGTGCTGACCGATTTGATTGACCAGATGCAGCAAGGGACGATCGGCATCGCCGAAATTCTGGCGCAACTCAACCAGCTATTACTGCAGCAGGCGGCACAGTCGCCGCTGCGACTCCAGGCCTACGGTGCAACGGATACAGGCAAGGCGCGTTCCCATAATGAGGATGCTTGCTATCCGATCGGGGCTGTGGCCGTACAGGATGAATTGACCGGGCGCTTGTCCATCGTCTGTGATGGAATTGGCGGTCATGAAGGCGGTGAAGTCGCGAGCCAAATGGCCCTACGCCTACTGCGGCCGCAAATGCAGGCATTGCTCAACGAAGTCGGACAACAACCTGAGATTGCCCCACCAGAGTTAATTGCCGAGCAACTGCAATCGATCGCCCGCGTCGTCAATAACGTAATTTCCAAGGAAAATGACGATCAGTCGCGCGAAGCCCGACGGCGGATGGGGACAACACTTGTCTTGGCCTTGCAGCTACCGCAGCGGGTGCAATTGCCGAATGGGGCAGTTTTCGGGAATGCACATGAACTTTACGTCATGGGGATTGGTGATAGTCGGGTTTACTGGCTCACGCCGACAGCCTGCCATCAACTCACCGTGGATGACGATGTCGCCACGCGAGAAGTCCGAATGGGCCGCTTGGTCTACACAGATGCACTCCAACGACCGGATAGCGGTGCCCTTACCCAAGCCATCGGTATGCGGACCGGCGAACACCTCCGGCCCCATGTCGATCGTTACATCTTGGAAGAAGACGGACTGCTCCTGTTGTGTTCGGACGGTTTGAGCGATCAGAACTTAGTAGAACAGCATTGGCGGACCTACACTGAACCCGTATTGCGCGGTCAGATGACCTTGGAGCAAGCCGTCAATGGTTGGATTCAGCTAGCCAATGAGCAGAATGGGACAGACAATATTTCGGTGGTGCTGACACGGGTAGAAGTGTCAGTGAAGCCAGAATTGGTCTTGTCAATGGCCGAATGAAACCGATGTGTCGGAAGTTGATAGCCGAAGCAGATTTGGCCAAGATGGAGTCATCACCACCCATGACTACGGAGTCAGCCACCGTGGAACTGACGACGGTATCCCCGCAAAAATCCAAACGAAGCTGGGTATGGCTTTGGAGCTTAGGATTACTCGCCTGTGCTGGCGGGGGAATATTCGCATGGTCGCAACTGGATCCTGTGAGCTTCAATCAGACGCGCGATCGGATACAAACTCAGATTCAACAATGGCAGCGATAAAACCCATCTAAATCCATGAGCCAAAATCCTGTTGTAATTTGCTGTTAGCGATAAATTCAGCTCAAATCTGTGGCCGCGGTATGCAAAGATAAGAAAACTGTCAGCAAATCAGGTTTTAGGCTGGGAACATTGTATGGTGAGTGCTGTAGAGCAAATCAAGAAGCGTATGGAAGTCGGCACCCGAGTCAAAGTTATTACATCGGTTGTGATTTATAATCACCCGGAGCATCGCAATCAACCGTTTGATATGCAGGGGCAAGAGGGGGAAATTATCGGCTTGGCTAATGAATACCACGGTAAGCCGATCAGCGCGAATTTCCCTTATATCGTTAAGTTCGCCCCAAAGCATAAGATCCACTTAAATGCCGACGAGATTGAGACAGTTTAGGAACAATTCGTTAATTGGGTGTTGTTGGATTGATCGTCTGCCTTCGGTATTAAACTAGTGATACTGAAGGATATTTTTTAGCAATGTACCGTATTCTAATGCGCGTTGATTGCTTTGATTGTTATGTGCGATTGCCCGCCAAATTTTTCTGCCCGCATCCGTCATGCTGTCTGACTTTGGTGAAGTGACCCACATTGATTCGACAATCGCCTACCTCCGTTCGACAGCGGCAATTCGTGACCGTGCAGCAAAATTGTTTGCGTTAGGGATGGCTGGGAAACTCGCCTATTTCCAGATTGACCTCGATCGCTTAGATCTGGCCGTCGATCTAGTTGAGCAAGTAACACAGCAAGCCTATCCGGATTTGGTCATTCCACTCCATAGTCGCTGGCGGCATTTCCCGTCAGCCCAACTGCATGACTTGTTTGCTGGACTAAGCGGGCAGGCGCGGGCGAAGGCACAGATCGATCTAGTAATTCCGAGCGTATTGCTCGATGCGGGTGCGGGTGAAGATTGGCGCTATGTTGACCGAAATGGCACAGTATGGCGGCGATCGCAGGGTTTGGCCGTGGCCAGTCTTGAGCTATTTGCGCAGGGGGTATTTAGTCAGCATGGACAATGTGAAACGGATGGCCCTGGTCTGCGGGCCATCACTTTAGCGCAGCTAGCGCAGGCCTTTCAGGTGAGTGCGGAAAATCCCTTGGTGGGGCTAGAAGGACGATTAGCCCTGTTGCATCGTTTGGGCGATTTACTCCTGGAACAGCCGCAGTTATTTGGTATTTCAGCCCGTTTAGGCAATGTGCTGGATGCATGGCTCGATGACGCACAGTATTCTCAGACACTCTCGGCGGAGACGATTTTACAAACGATTTTGACCCGTTTTGGCGCGGTTTGGCCGAGTCGTCAAACCTTGGGCGGGGTGAATTTAGGTGATGTCTGGATACACCCCCAGTTATCACCGCTGCTGGCCGACACCGCATCAGCCTACATCCCCTTTCACAAACTCTCACAATGGTTAACCTACTCACTCCTAGAACCAATACAAGCATTGAGCATCACGGTGACGAATATCGATCGGCTCACCGGATTAGCCGAATATCGGAATGGCGGACTATTCCTTGATCTAGGTGTACTCCAATTACGTGATCCGACCATTGCCCAGCGTACCCACCCACCGGATGCAACCGTGATTGTCGAGTGGCGGGGGTTGACCATCCATCTCTTGCAGTTATTAGCCGATCGTTTACGCCACCGCTGGCGAATGGATGCGGCCCAACTGTCGCTGGCACAGATTTTACAGGGAGGGACTTGGCAAGCAGGCAGAACGATCGCCGCCCAACGGCGCCACAAGGGTGAACCACCGCTGCGACTGTTAAGTGATGGAACAGTTTTTTAAGCGATTTTCTAGGGAGTGGCAACGAAATTTGATATAGTTAAAACGGTTGGGAATAGACGATTGATTATTTTTCAATCTCAAATAACGTGAGCCTTCGGGCAACAGCGGCGACATGGCCAAGTGGTAAGGCAAGGGTCTGCAAAACCCTCATTCCCCGGTTCGAATCCGGGTGTCGCCTTGAGTTAAGCAATTGAAGCAACGCCGCAGCAAATCCGGCGTTCCAGGATAGGCTGCGGCAAGAAATATTAAAAAATTAGTCGAACCAGCCAATTTCCTGCTCTTTCAGCCCACCCCCAATGGTTGCATTATCAGGGAAAACCGGATGGACGAGATTGCTATGGGCGCGTCGGGGTGCTGCCAGCGCTGTGGTGGTTGGTGATTCAGCCACAGTTGCCGCTGCCTTAAGCGTCTGATTTTCTTCCATCAATGTCTCGTTGAGTTCTGCCAGTTGTCGAGCGGCGGCCTCGGCTTTGCTGAGCGCTGATTGCAGTTGGGGCGCTGATTGTAGCTGAGTTTGAAGATCTTCTAGGGTATTGGCTTGAGCAGCAAGTTTGGCTTCAAGTTCCGTAATCGAGCTTTGTAGCTGTGATTTCTGGTTTTCGGCGTCTGTGAGTTTGGTCTGGAGTTCAGCGATCGTCACTTCAAGCGCGGATGTGTCAGCAGGCGCTGATTGGGGCTGAGGCTTAGCAGAAAATCCGACGGATTTGCTACTAGTTTTGCTTGATTTAGTGACCATCGTTCTCTCCCTTGCGATCGCGTGGCTGAATCCCTAGCTGTGACTATAGCGCTTTGTTGATCCTTTCGCTGGGATTATTGCAGAATACGATCAGTGTGATTAATTGTACTGATTAATTGCAAATGATAACGCGGCTGGCATCTGCATAAGCTGACAATTTGGGACGTATAACTGAATATCATCCATTGATTAACCCCAACAATACGTTTCCCCAACGCAAGGAGTACAGAGACTATGCGAGTTCATCATCAAGATATCAATCGCCTATTTATCACTACTACGCTGGTACTCTTCGGCGCATTATTGGGTATGGGAGGCTTAGAAATGTTGTTAACTCAGCCGTTGCGGCAGTCGAATACCCAGGAAATTGTGGCATAAGATTCATACATGAACGATCGCAGTGAAGCCAACAACCTGATCAAGTGCTTATGGTTTGGGCATCCATGGTTTGGGCATTCATATGTAAAAGTTAATGATGAGTGCAATGACCTCGGTATCGCAGGAAGCGGTTCTCATGCAATCAGTTCTGATACAAAGTTGATAAGAGGTGACTTCGGGCCTTGTTCGACTTAATAAAGTGTCTATGAAACTCTACAACCACGATATTTCTATCTGCACCCATGATCGGGTTCAAGGTAACCAACTCTACTCTAGCCGGGCATTAGGACTGACTGAGCCCGATGACAAAATTCAGCTACATCCAGAGCTGAAGCCGGAGTGGGCGGCGATCGCGGCACACTACGATCGGATTGGGTTACCCCATAGTCAGCATCCCCTTTGGCATATCGAATTCGAGCAACTAACGGATTATCCGTCCGACCAAATTTCAGTCTTCTACTTCGGCGATGCGGTGCATCCAGACAGTCAGCAAGCGGATCTATTCGATAATCTTGATCCACAGTGGTTTCAGGTGGTGCAATATATCAACTCCAAAAACGCATTCATTCAACTTGCGCACAAATTAGGGGTCCCAGTGCCCCAAACCTTCTGTTTTGATCGCCCGAGCGATCTACAGCCCGCCGATTTAGCCATTACCTATCCTTGCTACCTCAAACCGGCTGTATCGGTGGATGGCGTGGGAATTTCTCGGTGCGAAACACCGGAACAGCTCACACAAGCCCTACAGGATCTCGATCCAAATCTGCCAATACAGATTCAAGCCGAAGTGATCGCCTCTAGCTTTCTCAATCTTCAGTATCACGCTACTGGCAATGGTTATGAACGGCTTGCCGTCTCGGAGCAGATTTTGGCTGGCTATACCCATCTGGGCAACCGCTATCCCAGTCGCCACGAGCCGTGGGACATCGTTGAACCAATGGCGGCTTGGATGGCACAGCAGGGCATGAGGGATATTTTTGCCTTTGATGTTGCGGTGGTTGACCAAGGCGCATCCCCGTATCTGGCGATCGAATGTAATCCGCGGTTTAATGGTGCTTCCTATCCGACGGGCATTGCCCACAAATTGGGCATTCAGTGCTGGAGTCATGAGACATTTTTTACGCCTATACGATCACTGCATGCGCTCGATCTAAAGGATTTAGAATTTGACCCCGCCAGCGGCCACGGCATTATCTTAGTGATGTGGGGCACGATTCTGGTAGGTAAGCTGGGGATTCTCCTAGCTGGCTCGATCGAGCAGCAAACTGCTTTACGAGCCACAGTCAAGCAACGACTCAGTTAGATGACGCCATACAGGGATGAAGAAAGTTGATCAAAGCCTGAAACTGTTCATTTCGCATCAAACTCTACGGCCTGATTATGTTACGTTAAGTAAACTGATCCTGAAGCGATTTTGCGTCTAGCTATGACTCAAGACTATTCCCTCATGATTCATGGTGGCGCGGGTGCCATGGAACACATCAAGCAAGAAGGCAGTGAGGCCGAATTTCACCACAGCATGCGTCAGATCCTGGAGCAAGGTCGGCAAGTCTTAGCAAGTGGTGGTACGGCAGTTGCTGCGGTTGAGTTATGTGCCATGTTACTAGAAGACGATCCGCTCTATAACGCCGGTCGCGGGTCTGTCTTAAATGAGTATGGCGAAGTCGAAATGGACGCGGCCATCATGGATGGTCAGGATTTATCAGCCGGTGCCGTTGCGGGTATTCGCAATATCAAGAATCCGATTTCCTTATCCCGTCGGGTGATGGAAAAAAGTGAGCATGTCATGCTGATTGGTAAAGGCGCAATAGAGTTTGCCACACTATGTGGAATTGAACCAACCTCAGACGACTACTTTGTGACCGAGTCACGCATTCGCCAGTGGCAAGCCGCCCAGAAATCAGGCCGAATGATGTTGGACCATGAGGATGCGGAGCCGGGTCATCCGGTTTCAGTCAAGCATAAGCTCGGGACGATCGGGGCGATCGCACGGGATACGTCTGGAAATTTGGCCGCCGCAACTTCGACCGGTGGAATTGTGAATAAACGCTGGGGGCGGGTTGGTGATAGCCCGATTATTGGGGCGGGCGTATTTGCGGATAATGAGACTTGTGCCGTTTCCGCGACCGGTTATGGGGAACAGTTTTTGCGCACAGTGTTGTGTAAGACCATCTCTGATTTCATTTATTTCCAAAACTTAAGTGCAACTGAAGCGGCCGCGGCAGGGATTGAATATTTGGTGTCAAAGGTCAATGGATTAGGCGGTGTGATCGTAATTGATCATCAAGGTAACTGTGCCGTGGGCCATTCCACGTCAGGCATGATTTACGGTTGGATTCAGCAGGGTGGTCCACCAAATTGCCGCTTGTCTTAGGTTTCTAGAACCAAGCCGGTGCTGATTTATTCAGTCCCTTTAACTGAACCAGCATTTTGTGGTCATGACAATGTTAATGGTGAAATTAGTCGTTTTACAAGCGAACATCTGATCACCCTGCTGGCGAAAGTTGGCTTGAAAGTCAGAATTGAGGTGCTCCCCTGTGAGCCGCATCGGCATTTCTAAAAGTTGGTTCACCAGCGTTAACCGGGTGGCGCGGCAAAAACATGTAAACCAAGCTTTTGTGATAGCACTTCACAGACTTTTATCCCCCGAATGCTATTACCCCGCTCGTCCAGCGGCGGTGAAAAAACCGCAATCCCCATTTTCCCGGGCACCACTGCCATAATGTTGCCAGAGACCCCACTTTTGGCCGGAATGCCAACGCGATAGGCCCATTCGCCCGCGAAATTATACATACCGCAGGTATACATCACACTCAGAATATCTTGGACATACTCAGCCGCAACCGCCTGCTGCGCCGTCATCGGATTCACACCCCGATTGGCCAATGTCGCCCCCATGTGCGCTAAGTCATGGCAGGTCACCATGATCGAACATTGCTGAAAATATAGGTCAAGCGCCGTTTCAATCGAACCCTCAATCATACCGAAGTGCCGCATTAGATAAGCCAAGGCGCGATTACGATCGCCGGTCGTGCGTTCCGACATAAACGTGAGGGCATCGACGCAAACTTCGTGACCAATATAGCGTTTGAACATGGCTAAAATACGATTTAGCCGGTCAGTGACACCATTCCCTTTAACCAGGCTAGTGGTCGCGATCGCGCCCGCATTCACCATCGGATTATCGGGGCGATGAGAATTTTCATCCAGTCGGATAATTGAGTTAAACGGGTCCCCAGTGGGTTCGACGCCAACTTTACAAATTAGTGCTTCACGACCACAATCTTCAAGCGCCATGCCATAGGCAAACACCTTGGATGTGGACTGGATCGTGAAGCATTGGTCGACGTTACCCACTTCAAAGACTTGCCCATCAGTCGTGACAATGCAAATGCTAAACCAATCAGGATTTGCCTTAGCCAGTTCGGGAATATAGCTGGCGACTTGGCCCGCCGATAAGGGGTGATATTGCTGATAAAGCTGTTCGAGCAAGGGCTGGAGCGGTTGGATCATAAAATATATGCGGAGATGCCAAAGGGATTCTAAGCCAAGTTCTGCGGGGTTAATGTATGCGGATTCAACCGCGACCAATCCAGATTGCAATAAAACATGATCCAGATCGGGATTACTCATCGATAATCGCAGTTGCCGATTACGACCACTGCCACAATCTGTAACGACGATTTCAATTCAAAGGGTGATGTCATGCAACGATGGAGCGCACAATCCGGTATCGTAATATTACTATCTGCCGTAATTGTTGGTTTAGCCCCGGCAGCACTAGCCGCATCGCCAATCGCAAATGCACCAATCCTACCCAGTGCGAGTTCTGAAGATCCTCCCACAGTTTCACCCTTGCCGACTCCGGTGGATCTAAATGAGCCCACATTCCTCGACTGGTGTCAGCGGCGTCATCAGGTATCAAACGCCGCCCGCTTGACGATTAACACCATCTTGCAAGAACTGGGGGTGACTGATTGTACAACAGCAATTCAACATTTACATGCGACTCAGCAACTGGACTTAACAGGCCGTCAGTTGACGGAGCTAATGCCACTCCAATCCCTGCGCCACATCGAGGTGTTGAACTTAAACAACAATCAGGTCAGTGACTTGAGCCCGCTGCAGGGTTGGGGAAAGCTGACTCACTTGTATTTGAGCGGCAATCTAGTGCAGGATGTATCGCCACTCGCCAATGCGACGAATTTGACGCACCTACAGCTTTATCGTAATCAAGTGACTGACCTAAAGCCGCTAGCACAATTAACCCAGTTAACGTATCTCAACCTCTACGACAATCAAGTACAGGATTTGACGCCGCTACGATCGTTCAAATTACTCACAAGTCTGAATTTAGAACGTAATCAGGTAAGCGACTTAACCCCCTTGACTAAACTCACGCAATTAGCAAGTCTGTATCTCACAAGTAACCAGATTCAGGATATTACGCCGCTGGCAAACCTGAATCAGCTGGTTGATCTATTTCTGGCCGACAACCAAATTCAGCATGTGCGATCGTTAACGAAATTGCAGAACCTGCTATTCCTAACGTTGAGCGATAATCGCATCCAAGATGTGCAACCATTAGGCGCACTCAAAAAATTACCGGCGCTTTATCTCCGCAATAATCAAATTGAAGATGTCAGCGCGCTCGCCCCACTGCAAAATCTGCAGGCTTTAGAGCTCGAAGGTAATCCCCTCAGTGAGCACAGTTGCCCAGTGCAGCCAACAACTGTCTGTCGGTTCTAAACTCGCTGCAGCTGGGAGGGAACTGGAAGGCCAGGTTAAGTCTGATCGTGGCCATCAATTTCTGGCTGAAACGGCGTCTCCTCCTCCCGCACCTGCAAACCGCGCTGGAGCAAGAGTTGATGCAATGTCGGATCCAAAGACAGCCGTAAAAAGCTGGCGGTAATTTCCAGCGGCACATTGCGCCGACCGAGGTGATAGGCCGCTTGCAGCAAGGCCAACGGGAACATGGTAGTCACCGTTAGAACCGGCTCAGGTTTGGCCTGCACCTGGGCAACTTCGCCGCGCTCCGATTGCAGCCAATCCCCATCGCGAAGGATGGTGCCGCGGGGCAAATGCAGCTGCACTGTATGGCCTTCCTGACTCTCGACCTTCAGCCGTGATCGGGTGCGCTCCACCGCGCTCAATGCCAAAGTATACTGGGGCGATAAGTCCGTTGGGGAATGTAGACGCTGGGTAAAAACAGGGGTCACGATCGCAAAATCGATAGAGTAACTTAAGTAATATTTTAAACAAACTGCTTCCAGCATAGATGCATGCCGCGGTGGCGTACAAGATTTAGTTAAATTAACGTTAGCGCCTCAAATTAACGACAGGTAAATCGCGATTTACCTGTCGAAAGCTTCATCCTGATCCTAAAATCAAAACGGTGAATGAGTGATCACCTTGCTACCGCGATCGCTCTGGCTCGATTCAATCTACAGAAGCTCTATGAACAATCCCCTTAACGGCCTGAATTTGGAAAAATTCCTCGCGGAATTACCAGATACTTTTCGGAAACCGATGGTAATGGCTGTAGCAGCTTCAGCATTAGCGCATGGTTTGTTCTTTGTCGCACTCCCGAATCTCGCAAATAGCGCGACAAAAAATAAACCGGCTGAACGGGTGGTCAATTTGATTGAGCTAACGCCAGAGGAGCAAGCTAATCTACCCCAAACCATGTCCATCGAGCAGTTTCCCTTCGACACCGAGACAATACAAGCACCTTTGTCCCAGCTATCTCCCGATCCACTGCCAACGTCGACTTCGATCCTGCCACCAATCAATTCTTCAACGCCGTCTTTGGATGACTTGCTGAAGGACTTTGCGCTCGATCAACCGCAAGTCACCTTTGTCCCGCCGCCTGAGCCCCTATTTCAGCCAGCGCCGCAACAGATTTTCACACGGCCAGCGCCAGCGCCCACACCGCAACCAACGCCCACACCACCAACAACGCCGACGCAGCCAACAAACCAACCCACAGGCGATCCACAGCCGCAACCATCACCATCACCATCACCATCACCATCACCACCCCAGCCTACCGCTTCCCCGACACCACAATTATCACCGGAGGAGCTGCAGCGTAGACGGGATGCACTGAACCGTCGGTTGTTAGAAGAAGGCAGACAAAGGCATACCCAAGCAATTGCAGCCCGCACTTATAACCAAGCTCAAGCCACCAGCGAGCATCAGCAAGAACAATCCAAGTTAATGGTGAACGGCTTAGTTCAAGCAGTAATTAAACAACAGCAAGAGTCTTTAGCTCAACTCTCTGAGGATCAACAGCAAGAGGCGATCAAGAAAATCTTCAAGAACTATGAAGCGCTTTATGCGGAGCGTGTAACTCAATCATTAGATGTGCAAACGATTCCGGCGGAATCGTCGATTATTCATCCTCAGAATCAGCCAAAGGAGGAACGTTATGAAGCAGTGTTTCTGACCTATGTTAATGAAGATGGCAGTCTTGGAATCAAGCCACTGCAAAAGACTAAAAGCTCAGGTGTGCCATTGCTCGATCAGCGTGCAGCGCAACTCTTAGAAGAATTTCTCAAATCTCAGCCCGATCTCGCTAAATCCTCCTTTGTAGAATTTACGGTGCCATTTGTGACATCCCCGCAAGCCGATGCTTAGTTCCCAATTTATACAGGGCTAACCTTGGCGCGATACAGCAACCGATCGCCTTGCCGATAACCAACGTAACGGATGCGGACTGGATCGCCTGGATCGGGGATCGCGCCGATTGCTTGATGTTGCTGTGGATCGAAGGCGATCGTTTCGCCCACACCACCGATCGCTTCGATGCCCCACTGTTTCAGCAAGTTCTCGATCGGCTTTACGAGCGGCAATAGTTTCACAGCGGGAGCAGCGGGGTTTTGCTGCGCCGCATAGGCCGCAGTCGGCCATTGCAATAGCCATGATTCCAGCGTTTGGAGACCCGCTTGCTGAAATTCTTGCAAAAGGGTTTCACGCTGAGCCGCGAACTGTTGCTGCAGGCGATCGTACTCCTGTTGCAGCGTAACCTGTGGCTCAGGCTGAACCGGTTTTACATCCGGGCTAAATGTAGCAAGCAATTCAACTAAGCTGACGTCAAGGCCCGCCGCAATCTTGCGTAATGTGCCAACTTGCATCTGCGCGATCTGCCCCCGTCGCAAGCGACGTATGGCCGCTGCCGAGACACCGATGTGCTGACAGAGCTGCGCGTAAGTAGGAATGGCGATCGCCTGCATCAGTGCTTGCAGACGATCGGTGTAATCAATTGATTGCTGGGGCATACGCGATACGCAATGCAACAAATGGGACATGCATAGTGCCATGCCCCAACGATACGGTTGCTATACAACTGTTACTGCTCGACAACCGTTACTGTTCGATAACTGCTGCTCGACAACTACCAAGTCGTTATTCCAACATACTACGCAACATCCAAGCATTCTTCTCATGCAATTGCATGCGCTGGGTAAGCAGGTCGGCGGTCGGCTCGTCACCCGCGTCATCAACGATAGGGAAAATCGATCGAGCGGTCCGGGCGACCGCCTCTTGCCCTTCTACAAGTTGCTGCAACATTTCATTTGCTTTGGGCACACCGGTCGGCTCAGGAATGGAGGTGAGCTTCGCATATTCGCTATAGGTACCCGGTGCTGGAAAGCCCAAAGCCCGAATTCGTTCCGCAATTAGGTCCACCGCCAGGGCTAATTCGGTGTACTGCGTCTCAAACATCAGATGCAATGTGTTAAACATTGGTCCTGTAACATTCCAGTGGAAGTTGTGGGTTTTGAGATACAGACTATAGGTATCCGCCAGTAGTCGGGATAAGCCAGCAGCAATTTCTTTGCGTGTACTTTCTTCAATCCCGATGTTGATCTTTGCTGTTGCCATGGATAACTCCTTAATTGACTCTCTAAATATCAGCCGAATGCCTTACGAGCTATCGTTCTGCACACACTTTTATTTAAGCTAGATGCATTTTAAGCACCGATCGCGGCGCGCGACGCACTCGACAAATAATCGTCCTCTGGCCGAGCTTTTGACAAGCCTCAAACCGGTGACAACCGGAAAAGCCGTAGTAAAGCCCGTCCACTTCCAAGACATCAATCGGCTCCTGCTGGCCAATTGCGGCAATTGACTGCATCAGCGCTTCCACCTTTGCCGGATCGTTTTGACGGAAGAGCGGCCGATGGATTTGGGCGATCGGAAGATCCGCAATACGCATATCGAGGGTTTCGCTGACTGAATGCACCTAAATCATACTCGTTATGAGTACGAGTTGCAACAGATTCGGCGCGCTTCTCATCACGCTACTAGTGTAAATGTGCTGAGACTGATATAGCTGAGGCTGAATATAAATACGCAGCAATTATTCGATCTTAACGCGCTTTAGCTTAGGTCAAAACCGCCTAAAGGCGGTGGCTTTTTTAGGATCTTTCCTGATATTGGTGGAAATGTTTGTTAGTTAAAGATGAGTGTTCCTGCCACGCATTGATTACCCGCAAGCGCACCCGCCCCGCCATTAGTGGAGACGTATGACCCAAGCCTATCAAGCCCCCCCAATGCCACTGGCGGAAGGTCCTGGGCTACAGCGATCGATCCAGCGGCCGAGTCCCAAGTTCTTGATGCAGCGTGCGGTCGAACAGATACGGCTAACGGCAATCTGTAACTCCGACCAGACCGGCACAACCAGCGGTATCGCCGCCCCAGCGAATTCCAATTGCTTGGGAAGCACGACTGCAGGCAGCGCACGCACGCATCGCCACGGCGCGGAAGACCCAGATAACGCCGGCAGTAAAGGCACAAACGATCCGTCGGATTAGTACGGCAATTGAGCAAGCGGCGGCACCGCGTACGCCGGTGGCAAATGCAAGGGCAAACAGTGCGAGACAGGCGCGGCGATCGCCGCGCTCAGGCAGTCAGCTCTATGTGCAACGCTTGAACGCCCTCCGCAATGGGCGAATTTACACGCGGCTGCCCGTTGACAGCTTTTATGCGCAGTGGAGTCGTGCCACCGGACACCCTAGCTATTGGCAATGGCGCGAGCTGCTGGCACTTGAAGCCAAAGCCGCCGGGCGAGGGAAGGGACAAAACAACCTGACTGTGATGGTTGGCGACTCCCTCAGTCAATGGTTTCCGGCGGATCATCTGCCCGATCGTCAAATCTGGCTTAACCAAAGTATTTCAGGAGATACGACGGATGGTATTCTCAGACGACTATCTGTGCTCAAAACCGCGAAACCTGACACGATTTATTTCATGGCCGGTGTGAATGACCTCAAACGTGGTGCCAGCGATCAAGAAATTTTGCGGAACATTCACCAGATTCTTACCCGTCTAAAGCAACAACATCCCAATGTCCAGATCGTCGTGCAGTCAATTTTGCCGACGCGATCGGCGCATATTCCCAATGCGCGAATTGCGGCAATCAATCCAATGATCCATTCACTCACGCAACGCCATGGGGTCGATTATCTCGATTTACATCGGCAATTTCGTGACTGGGACGGTGGGCTTCGATCGGAGCTAACCACCGACGGAGTACACCTTTCGGCGCTGGGCTATCAAGTTTGGCAGAGCGCTTTAAACCAGATGGATCAGCGCCTGGCTCAACGGCCTCGTAATCTAGCTCAGATGCAGGCAGGGCGCCAAGGTCTGTAGGATTGAGCCAGGGAAAAATGCCATGGGTGGACTGCCGCCCAAAATTTGGACTTTGGCATACGCATGGCTGAAGTTGGCATAAAATCGTTAGGGTATCCCTCCTGGAAGGACTACAGCATGGTTTTGGTGTCTTATTTATCTTTGTGTCGGACGTGGTTTGAACCAGTGTCAGCGCAGCGACTTCCGCAGTTAGCCGCGATCGGTCGCACCGGTCTCGGCATAACGGTGTCAGTTGCAACAACCACAATATTGTTTGTCCCGCCGGTACAAGCCCAGGCCCAGGACGTTACCTTGCAGATTGGGATTGTGCAGCGCTTTGGCGAAAAGGCCAAAGACACCATGACTTTGACGCCACTGCCGGGCGATCAGTTGACCGTGAAAGTGGCCCAGGGTGATGGTTCAATCAAAACTTTAAAATTGGCAAGCTTAAAGCTCGAGACGCAGATGATGCCGCTGGCACAGCCTCGACTTGAGCAAAAAGTTATTTTCAGTGAGCATCGGAGCTTTGAAACCGCCGAGGAAGTGGCGCAGCAGTGGCAGGCGCGGGGTGTCAAAGTCGAAGTCGCCCAACCCAACCGCTGGCAGGTGTGGGCGGACCGCGATGTTTATAAATCACCGGCAGTCTTAGGCCTACTCGTACAGAATCTACAGCAGCAGGGTGTATCAGTCCGATTAGAATCCAAGCAGGTATCCCAGATACCGTTGCCTTCATTCGTGTCCGACGGGTTTCGGTATAACCGTGACCGCCTCGAAATTTCCGCCGGACGTGGTGTGATTCAGGTGGACCGCGAAAACGATGGCGCACCGAAACGGAGCTATCCCGGCACGCTCAAGCTCCAACCAAATGCCTACGGCACGACAACCTTAGTCAACTCGGTCCCCTTAGAATCCTATCTACGCGGTGTCGTCCCCTACGAAATTGGACCCAATGCCCCCTTTCAGGCAATGGCCGCCCAGGCAGTTTTGGCCCGTACCTATGCGTTGCGCAATACTCGCCGCTTTGCGATCGATGATTATCAGCTTTGTGCCACAACGCAGTGCCAAGTTTACTATGGCTTAGATGGCACGACGGAAGCGACGGATCAAGCCATTGCCACAACCCGCGGCAAGGTATTGACCTATAACAATGAATTGGTCGATGCGCTTTATTCCTCCACCACTGGTGGGGTGACAGCCGCCTTTACCGATGTCTGGCGAGGCAATCCACGACCTTATCTGCGGGCAAAAGTTGATGCCGTGGGTGGCGTTTGGAATTTGCAGCAGCGGCCGTTGTCGAATGAACAAAATCTCCGGGCGTTTATGCAACAAACGGCAGGGTTCAATGAAAGCAATATTTCTAACTTTTTCCGCTGGCAGAAGCAAGCCTCACTCCAGCAAATGAGCGACGATCTACGCAGTTATCTCAAAAGTATTAAGCATCCCTTCGCCAGTTTCCGCGCCATTACCAACGTTCAAGTGATGGAACGTTCAGCCGGGGGGCGCGCTGCTCGCTTGGGGATCGTGACGGATTTAGGCGCGATCGAGCTAGAGCGCGATGAGATTCTGTTAGCGTTCGATGCGCCAAATAGTTTGCTGTTTTACATGGATCCGGTGCGCGATCAAGCCAATAAGACATTGCAAGGCTTTCGCTTTACGGGCGGTGGTTTAGGGCATGCGGTCGGTTTAAGCCAATATGGTTCTTATCACCTCGGTCGGCTCGGCTGGAACTACGATCGCATTCTGGGATTTTATTTCCCTGGCACTCAGTTGCAGCCCATCAGTCCAGCACTGACCGCTTATCGCGAAGTACTACCACCAGCCCGCTAAGGTTGTTGTGCGTTCAGACTGGGTAGCTCAAATATTCCTGTCTCTATTCGGGGTAAAATCATCAAGCCGTTAAGAATTGTTGAATCATGGTTGAGAAGCCCATTAAAAAGTCCGAGCGTGCTGCCCGCGATGCTGAAAAAGCTGCTAGTACTAGCAACAGCAGCAATGAAGAACGGCAAGACGATCGTCGTTCTGCGGGTCGCCGCGACGGCGGTCGCGGTAAAGGCGGTCGTGGCAAAGGTCGTGGGGGCGATCGTGAAGAACGTAAACCACCAGTCAATCCCGCTCTCATGCGCGGCCCGAAACCACCAAACCCAGCGAAGCTAAAAGCTGAGGCAGAAGCAAAGGCGGCAGCCGAAGCAAAAGCAGCAGCGGCAGCGGCGGCAGCCGAAGCAAAAGCAGCAGCGCGGCAGCGGCGGCAGCTGAGGCTGAAGCGCCTGACGAAGCAAAAGCAGCAGAGACCGAAGCCCCTGAGGCCACAGAGTCAGTCAGCGAAGCAGCACCGGCAGCAGCAGCGACGGAAGTGGCTGAATCAACCGAAGCAGCAGCTGAGGCAGCGACGACGGAAGGCTAGTCTCGATCGTTGGTGAAAATTAGACCTCTTGCAAAAGTCTAATATTGCTACGCAAAATCAATATTTTTAGACTTTATTCTGGTATTTATGCAAGAGGTCTATTGAATTAATTCTGTTGGGGATGAATTATGCCTATGCCTAAAGCTAAGGTACTGCGTGCATTTTGGGGTAGCGATCGGCGTACACATTAGACGCCGCTCAATTATCGTCGCAGCTTTGTTGATTTGAGGGGGTGACAGACAAAAATAGCGGTGAACTCCCAGAGGAATCCACCGCTATTTGATCAACGACTTCGCGAGTCGCAAAGAACTACTACTACAAAATTTCTAGTACAGCGCTTCTTCCTGGTGAGTCTCGATCGTGCAATCAGAAGTTGGGTATGCGACGCAAGTCAGCACGAAGCCAGCTTCGATCTGGTCATCATCCAAGAAGGACTGATCAGATTGGTCAATCGTACCGGAAGTCACCTTACCAGCACAGGTGGAGCAAGCGCCCGCGCGGCAGGAGTAAGGCAAGTCGATACCCTGCTCCTCAGCAGCATCAAGAATATATTCGTCTTCGGGTACTTCGATCGTCGTATTTAAGCCTTCTGATTCGCTAACTAATGTGACCTTATAAGTCGCCATTCCAGTGGTCCTCTCTATGTAAATAGAATGCGGCAGGTATCGCCGACTCAAAACTCAAAGCACAACTCAGACAACGTCTTGAGCGATCAAGGCGGTTGCTTTAATCGGCTTCCTATCTGATAGTAAGGGAAAAAATCCGGCTTAACACTGCAAATATTGGCTTGGATGAATGGGATTCGTAATAGGTTAAGGCGATTGGATATACTTATACTTATCAGACTCAACTTAGCGGTCGCGCCGACTATGCTGAAACTGGCATTGGTCATGGCTTCAGCAGTATAGAGCAACACCTATGGATTAACCAGCGATGCCCCACCCACAATACTTAGAAACAAGACTCAGTCGCATTCCGAGCCGCATTTTGCGCATTGACTTATTGGTTTTGCATAAAGGTTTTGAAAAAATTATCAATTAGTACTCTGAGCTACAAAACGGTCAGTTGCATCGAGCAAAGCACTCATAATCCCAGGCTCGGTCATGGAGTGGCCCGCATCCGGAATGACGATTAGTTCGGCTTCGGGCAAAACCTGATGGAGGTCCCACGCTGATCGCATTGGGCAAACGACATCGTAGCGGCCTTGAACAATGACCGTAGGAATATGGCGAATGCGATCACAATGGCGCAGTAACTGGTCATCATGCTCAAAGAATCCGCCATTGGTGAAGTAGTGGCATTCAATCCGAGCAAAGGCATCAGCAAAATCGGCGACGCCGAAATGGGACTGAACACTAGCATCGATCAATAACTTGCTAGTGCTGCCTTCCCACACGGACCAAGCCTGCGCCGCTGCTGACCGCGTTACCGGATCGTCACTAGTCAAACGTTTGTAGTAGGCACTCACCAGATCGTCCCGCTCCTCTGGAGGAATTGGTTTTAGGTATGCTTCCCAGGCATCGGGAAAGATATCGCTAGCGCCTGCTTGATAAAACCATCGGATTTCCTGGCGGCGCAGCATAAAAATGCCACGCAGGATGAGACCCAAGCAGCGATCGGGATGGGTTTGGGCATAAGCCAGCGATAACGTACTGCCCCAACTACCGCCAAACACAAACCAGCGATCGATGCCCAAATGCTGGCGAATTTTTTCAATATCACTCACCAGATCCCAAGTCGTATTCTCGCGCAGTTCAGCGTGCGGTGTACTCTTGCCACAACCCCGCTGATCAAATAAGACGATGCGGTAACGCTGTGGATCGAACATCTGGCGATACAGCGGCATCAGCCCGCCCCCAGGTCCACCATGCAGGAAGACAACGGGTTGGCCGTCAGGATTGCCACATTCTTCGTAATAAATTGTATGCAGCGCTGAGACGGCTAAATTACCGGTCTTGTAGGGCGCGATCGGAGGATAAGGTTGACGCATAGAATGGCGGCAGAAAAAAGACTACTGATCAAGATTACGCGGGTCGAGGGCATCCCGCAGACCATCCCCCAATAAGTTAAAGCACAATACCGTCAGCACGATCAAAGTTGCGGGGGCCCACACCAACCAAGGCTGCAGCACCAGGACCGAGGCATTAGTCGCAAGTGACAGCATATTCCCCCAAGAGGGATCAGGTTGTTGGATACCGAGACCAATCAAACTCAAAACTGATTCCGCAATGATAAAGCTCGGAATCGCCAGGGTTGCGGAAATAATTACATAAGTCGCGGTCTGGGGCAGGATATGGCGCATGATGATGTACAGGGGTTTGGCGCCCATCACTTTGGCGGCCTGCACATATTCGCGTTCCTTAATCGAGAGCACCTGTCCCCGAATTACCCGTGCGAGCCCGGCCCAGCCGATAAACGATGTGATCACCACAACTAGCGCAAACCGCTGCGTACTAGTCAAGCCCGCCGGGAGCACTGCCGCCAGCGTAATCAGCAGGTAAATACTGGGAATCGTCATGATCACTTCCACCAGACGCATAATTCCGGTGTCCAGCCAGCCACCAAAATAGCCCGAAATCCCGCCCACCATCAGTCCGATCGGGAACATAATGGCAATCCCTAACAAACCAATACTGAGACTAATTCGACCACCATGAATCAGGCGACTGAGCTGATCGCGCGCTTGCTCATCGGTACCCAGAAGATTGAATTTGGCCGCTCCGGTCGTACCAAACAGATGTAACTGGCCATTATCGGTTCTGGCGAAAAACTGAATCGGTGAAGGCTGGGTGAAATCAACTTGCAATTCTTGCTTGCCCGTTTCGATATCGATCTTCCCCTGCGTGGTGGGATACACATGGGGGCCAATCCAACGCTGACTTTCCTGGTCAACCCAATAGATCTGGGTGGGCGGTAGTAAAGCCCCATCCGGTTGACTGCTATAAGGATCGTAGGGTGCAGTGAAATCAGCAAAAATTACTGTGACATACAAAAATATCAAAACGATCGCCCCAATTTTGGCCAACCGATTTCGCTTTAAACGCTCCCACCATGCCATTGTGCTGCTGTGCCTCGAAACATACGAAGAAGATTGGCACTAGCATACATCGTTCTTGAGAGTTCGGCGCGATTGCCTCGCCCGCCCACAATCAATCGAAGCTCAACGCACAGCGGCGACCTCATGTTCAACCATAAAGACATTGGAATAGAGATTGGCAATAATCTGTTGACCGGCTTGGGTCAGATTGAGGTAGCGCAGCGCTGGCCCAATGTAGGGCAGCACCACATCCCAGTAGAACTTGGCATAGTTACGCCGCAGCTCACTGGGATTGCGATAGTGCAGTACCTTATTCATGCCGGTCTCTTCAAATTCATAGAACAAGGCAGTAATTTTCTTGAGGTAGCGCGGGTCACTCATTTGACCAATCAGGTCGGCGGCCCGCAGTAAACCGGGATAGTCCTGAGTGGATTGGTGGTCGGCGGCATCCGGTACAGGAAACCGGGTCAATTCAATATTCTGTTGGATCACTTTAGCGTCGATAATCTCGTGGCTACCAAATCGCTCAGCAATGAAGAGCTTGCCACGATCGACGTGGTATGGCGTTAATGCTGCATCCGTCGAACCATCCGGCAATTCAATCATCGTGCCATTGACACCCGTAGCGAAACGGCGTTCCTCATCGTCACGGCAAACGCCTTTAACATAGCCAATGTCGTGGCAGACAAGCGCAATGATGAAATGCAGCCAATCTTCGCAGGACACCCCCCCTTCTTTAATGTGCTTGCTTCGGAGCAGTTCCTGCCCAACCAGTCCGACGAGGATAGAATGCTCGACATTATGGTAGAGCGCATCGCTATTCGCAATATTTTCCAAGGCCATTGAACCAACCCACTCGATAATTTCCTCGTAGTTGGGATGCTGCCCCCCATAGGTGCGCCGATAGCCGGTGCGGAGTTGGCGGACAAATTCATCAATTAGAAGTTCGGTGGCGTTAAACATCCGGATTGCGTCATCGCAGCTTAAGTTTGGCAATCAAGGATAGCTTTGATCATCAAGTTTGGCGCAATTGTATTGCGATATTCTTGAAGTAATGGCACGATTCAGGGACATGCCACGATTAAATTCCTTCTGCGCCCCATGCCAGTCATTACCGCCCAGGGTCAAACCTTCGCTTGTGCCTCCGGCGCCAATTTACGTCGGGTATTACTGCAACATGGGGTTGATTTGTATAACGGCGGCGCTCAGGTGATTAACTGTCGATCGCTCGGGACCTGTGGAACTTGTGCAGTGCAGATTGAGGGGGCGGTATCCCCAATGACTTGGCGAGAGCAAACGCGATTATCGTTACCGCCACATGCGGGCCTTGGCGATCGGCGGCTGGCTTGTCAAGTCCAAGTGCTTGGCGATCTCCAGATCCGGAAACTTGATGGCTTTTGGGGACAGGGTAGTCGAATTGTCTGGGACGCGGATGTTGAAGCGAGTTAAAGCAATTGCAAACCCCGTGTGCGGCAGCCCGAACGACGCATACAATATAAGCAAGCGGGCGGAACTGTAATTTCTCCGCTTAGCGTCGGGATAACAACATTCATGACAGTAGTATCTGGCAGATTCTTACAGCGATGAAAATTCCTAGCAAGATTGCGAGTGGAACGCTAATCCTAATTGGCCTGGGGTGGCTGTCATCCTTATTTTGGCCGTCCCGTGGCTGGTCGGATCGCACCATTAATCAAATGCCATCCAATGCGCAGGAAGGTGTGCCGAGCCAGAATTTCGCTCCCCCCCAGGGGCAGGGTTCTTTCACTGATGAAAACTCCGCCGCAGGGACAGAAAATACTGACCCATCAGCGCAACCGCCTGTGCCCCAGACGAACCAGTCAGCAGCGCCGACGTCAACTACACCGGCGTCAACCGCTTCGCCCAACCCTACAACCTCACCCAGCCCAACGACGGCGGCCAGTCCCACTGCCTCACCGAGCCCCACTGCTTCTCCGAGTCCAAGTGCTGTCCCAGAGCCGATTCGCGCAGGATGGTAGGGGAAACCTAAAGACTCCTAATCAAAACCGGCAACCGCGCTTGCGCGCGGTGATAGGATCGGGGACGCAGCATTGATTTGAGCCTCGATTTTACAGTGATGGAAAAGCGCGAAATTATTATTATTGGTGGCGGCCTCATGGCGCTAACCATTGCTTGGGAATTACAGCAGAAAGGGGCATCGGTAACGGTATTAGGCCAAAATTTTGCAGCGGCCGCGGGCCATGCGGCCGCGGGGATGCTCGCACCGCAGGCCGAGGGATTGCGACCAGGGCCAATGTTAGATCTCTGTTTGCGCAGCCGATCGCTTTATCCGACTTGGGCGGCCAAGTTAGAGATGGCCACAGGTGATTCAGTTGGGTATTGGCCTTGCGGTATTTTGGTGCCGACATATGCCGATCGCCATGATTTGGACCATGCGATCGCAGATTGGCAAACCTATGGTGACCTTGATCAAGTGCAGTCAGGCTTGAGTCAAGCAGTGAAAGGCGGGTGGTGGTTCCCTCAGGATGCCCAAGTGGACAATCAATGTCTGATGCGGACGCTGCTTGCCGCTCTGCGCACGGCTGGGGTTGAAGTGCATGAAGGTATTACTGTGCAGCAGCTGCACGCAACACATACGGCGGGCCGGGAGCAGATCATGCATTTAGCAACCAGCGCGGGGACATGGCGAGCCGACCACTACGTGTTGGCAACGGGTGCTTGGTCGCAGCAACTCCTACCAATTCCGGTGACCCCCCGCAAAGGCCAAATGCTTGCCCTCCGTTGGCCACAGTTCGATGCGGCACCAATGGCGATCGCCGAACTGCCGCTGCAACGTGTGTTATTTGGTGAAGGCATTTATGTCGTGCCCCGCCAAGATGGTCGGATCATTTTGGGTGCCACAAGTGAAGATGTCGGATTTGCACCCGGTAATACCGCGTCGGGAATTCACCAATTACTCACGAACGCGCTCCAGCTATTCCCGGCGCTGGCGCAATGTGAATTGATGGAAACTTGGTGGGGTTATCGCCCGGCGACCCCTGATGAACTACCAATTCTCGGTGAGAGCCCGTACCATAACCTGACCCTAGCCACGGGGCACTATCGCAATGGGGTGCTGCTGGCGCCGATCACAGGCCAAATTATCGCCGATTGGATTGTTTCCCAGCAGTCGGATCAATTACTGCCAGCATTCCACTGGTCACGCTTTAGCCAAAGTCCGCCGCTAGCGGAGTTGCCCTCAGATGCAAGTCAACTGGCAGCAATATAGGCGACCGATAACTGCTAACTCACCAGCAAATCGCCCGACAGTGACTGCGCCAGTAGGCGTCGATACAAGTCACTGAGTCGGGCCGCCGTAGCGGCCCAGCTGAAGTTTTGTTGTACCCTTTCAGTCGCCCGTTTCCGCATCTTTTGGGACCACACTTCATCACTAAAGATACGATTGATGCCAGCGGCCAATGCCGGCGCATTTTGAGGCGGTACCAGTAAGCCTGTTTCTTCCGGTAAAACGGTGAATCGCAGTCCGCCAACGGCTGAAGCGACAACCGGCGTACCACAGGCCATTGCCTCGATCGCCACTAGACCAAAAGGTTCATCATAGCTAGGAATAGCACAGACATCCGCCGCCGTGTAATACAGAGGTAAAACGTCGTGCCCCACCGAACCAACGAAAACGACAGTTTCTGCGATACCCAGTTGATCGACCAGCGCTTTAAGCCGGATCTGCCCGCGCATGGCTTCGGGGGTAGCCTCGCCATCACCGACAATGAGCAGCTGCATTGGCGCCACTGATGCCTGACTAAGTTGGGCAAAGGACTGAACTAATGTCTCTAAGCCCCCGCGTGGATCAAATCGACCAACATACAAAACAATTTGGGCTTGCGCATCGAGGCCCAACTTATTTCTGGCATCTTCCTTTGGTTGCGCATGAAAGGTTTTGAGGTCAGCCCCACCGGGAATCACCTGCACGCGCCCTTGTGTCGAAATGCGCGATCGCAGCAACTGCTCTTCCTGAGGACTCGTCGCCACCACACAGTCCGCCCGTTCCAGGATTTCCCGCTCGGTTTGCAGACGCAGGTCGGCACAGCTTGGCAGACTCCCGGTCTCATACTTGACGACACCAAAGGAGTGATAGGTATGGACTAACTGAACATTGCTCTGTTGCTTGAGTTTTAAACCTGCCCAAGCGGATAGCCAGTAGTTAGTATGAATCAACGGATAATGGGATCCGCCCTTCGTTTGAAATTTCTGGAACGCCTGAATAAAGGACGGCATGCGATCGATCAACGCATCTCGATGAATAAATTCTTCGGGCCCGGCCACCAACCGAATTGTCCGACAGTGAGGATTGTGCTCAATGATAGGCGCATCATGGGGACTCGTTTTATGGGTAAACATATCCACCTGCCAACCCAACTGTGACAGCGCCTCACCGACCTGCCGAACATAGACATTTTGGCCGCACCCATCACCAACGTTGATCCCCGCCGGATCACTATAGTCCGAGATCAACGCGATTGCTTGCCGGGGCTGTTGTTTCGTGCGACCACTCATACCCATCACCTCATAAATATAGAAGAATGCCTTCGGCTAATCACTGAGCACACACTTCGTGCTAATCACTGAGCACACACTTCGTGCTAATCACTGAGCACACACTTCGTGCTAATCACTGAGCACACAATTTAGTCAAGCCACAATTTACAACCTAGCCCTGCGTTAATTTATGAAAGATGTCAGTATAGTCTTTTCTGTCATGACCACGATCAGAGAATATACTGAAGCCGGAAATTTGATTACGGTGAGTATCAATGGCTGTCAGTTGGATAGTCTACAGTGAAATAATATTGAACGATCTTAGCCGGACAAAGACCTAAATTAAGTTCAGATCGCACAGAACTCTGCAACGCTTTAGTTAATGGTAGGATCAGTATCTAGCTAGGGGTGCCGTCTAAGGCTGAGAAAACACCCTTAGAACCTGATCTGGTTAGTCCGTTGCAATAGCGCGATCGGACTTGCCTTCTGGGTAATACCAGCGCAGGGAAGCTGTTTATCTGAGGAAATGAATATGCTGCGAACAGAGTGGATCGCCAAGCGTCACGGGCAGGGTAACGTTACCCAAATGCACTATGCGCGCCAAGGTGTGATCACTGAAGAGATGGACTACGTAGCAAAGCGGGAAAATTTGCCCGCCGATCTGATTCGTGACGAAGTTGCCCGCGGTCGGATGATTATCCCCGCAAATATTAATCACCCGAATCTCGAACCGATGGCGATTGGGATCGCCTCACAATGTAAGGTAAACGCCAATATCGGTGCTTCGCCCAACTCCTCTGATATCAATGAAGAACTGGCGAAGCTGCATCAAGCGGTGAAGTACGGTGCTGATACGGTGATGGATTTATCCACAGGGGGCGGTAACTTAGACGAAATCCGCACAGAGATTATTAGTGCATCGCCCGTGCCGATCGGGACAGTCCCGATTTATCAGGCGCTAGAAAGTGTTCACGGCAACTTTGACAACTTTACCGAAGACGACTTCCTACATATTATTGAGAAGCACGCCCAGCAAGGGGTGGACTACATGACCATCCATGCCGGCCTATTGGTAGAGTACCTACCGCTGACACGCAGCCGGATTACCGGTATCGTCTCTCGGGGCGGCGGGATCATTGCCAAGTGGATGCTGCACCATAAGCGGCAAAATCCGCTCTACACGCGTTATAACGACATCATCGAAATCTTCAAAAAATATGATGTGTCCTTCAGCCTGGGGGATTCGCTGCGTCCAGGTTGTACCCATGATGCTTCTGATGACGCGCAGCTATCGGAGCTGAAGACGCTGGGCGAGCTGACTCGTAAAGCGTGGGAGCATGATGTGCAGGTGATGGTTGAAGGGCCGGGGCATGTGCCCATGGACCAGATCGAGTTTAATGTGCGCAAGCAGATGGAAGAATGTTCAGAAGCGCCATTCTATGTGCTGGGTCCATTGGTCACAGATATTGCGCCGGGCTATGATCATATTACTTCGGCGATCGGGGCTGCAATGGCTGGATGGTATGGCACAGCGATGCTCTGCTATGTGACGCCGAAGGAACACTTGGGCTTGCCAAATGCGGAAGATGTGCGCAATGGTCTAATTGCTTATAAAATCGCGGCCCATGCGGCGGACATTGCCCGACATCGGCCCGGTGCGCGCGATCGTGATGATGCGATATCCCATGCTCGCTATAACTTCGATTGGAATAAGCAGTTTGAGCTGTCCCTTGATCCAGAACGGGCGAAGGAGTACCACGACGAAACCCTGCCGGAAGATGTCTATAAGGAGGCGGAATTCTGCTCGATGTGTGGGCCGAAGTTCTGTCCGATGCAGACCAAGATCGAAGACGAAGAGATTGCTGAGCTTCAGGCGTTCCTGGAGAAGGACGGCGATCGGATTAAAGCCCAAGCACCTGTATAGAGTAGTCGGCTAACTTCTAAGGTTGCCTACGGTCTGGGATTGAAGCGACTAAATACGCAAACTGAGTGCGCCGATCGAGTCTATGGACTCGATCGGCGCACTTACGATTAATTACGTTATTTGCATACTTTGGTAATTTTTACCCCAAAATGCAGAATACCAGCTTGAGAAAGTGATCGACAATTTATTGCGTCAGCGCCAAGCGAACTAACCCAGCAAAATAACTAACCAAGAGAAGCAAGGTGTATGCAGCAGGAACGTAGCTTTGTCCGATTGGCCGTCATCGTCGCCAGTTTGGTTGTGATCATTGCCGGGCTCAAAGCAGTGTCTGGAATACTCGGGCCAATTTTGCTGTCGTTATTTGTGGTGCTGATCACCTATCCCATCATGCGCTGGCTCAGAGGGCGCGGCTTCCCTGGTTGGCTGGCTTACACCATCGTTGTTTTAGGTGTGATCGCTGTCGGGGGAATATTCATTCTGTTTCTGGGAGTTTCGTTGAACGGGTTATACAATACGCTACCCGAATATCGTGACATGCTCGATCAACGTTTGGCTGGATTGGAGCAGTGGCTAGCAGGCCGCAACCTGCAGCTAGAAGACGTGCTGAAATTGGATTGGTTTGATCCCACGCGCCTTTTTCAACTGATACTTGGGTTTGTTCAAGGGTTGCTGGGCACGTTGGGCAATACTGGTCTGACACTACTGATCTTTATCTATATGCTAGCGAGCGCGTCTAGCTTTATCGATCGCTTACACATGGGACTGGCAGCCAACCCGCCGCTGCTGAACCGATTGCAATCGTTCGCTAGTAGTATCAGTACTTATTTGCTGATCAAAAGCTGGTTAGGCGCCCTCACGGCACTGGGGCAGATTATTCTGATGTTGATATTAGGGGTCAACTTTGCTGTCTTATGGGGTGTCCTGTCATTTTTGTTTAACTTTGTGCCGAATATTGGCTTTTATATTTCTTTGATTCCGCCATTACTGCTGGCCTTGCTGGAGTTCGGTCTGCCTAAGGCGATTATTCTGGTCATTGGCTACACGCTAATTAATAACTTCTTTGATGTCGTGATTGCGCCCCGCTACTTGGGCAAGGGGCTGGATTTATCGTTAGTGGTGACGTTTCTGGCCGTGATTCTCTGGGCCTGGATTTTAGGCCCGATCGGCGCTTTTCTCGCTTTACCACTGACAGTGATGGTAAAAAAGCTGGTATTAGAAAGCTTTGCGGAAACGCAACTGTTAGCCTCACTAATGAGTGCGGACGCCGAAGAAGTATCACCAAAGTGACTGATCCATACATCACGGACTGAAGCATTTCTAAACATGATATTTCATAATGTGGCCGCACTCCTAGCGGCTCGTTATGATGAAAGATACATGTCTAGGCTCATCATCAGGACAATCAATTATGTCTAAACCGATTCGCTACATTTTGGGAATCTTACTGCCGCCAGTGGGCGTCTTCCTTACCGCTGGTATTAGCACGCCGTTATTCGTCAATATCTTCCTGACACTATTGGGTTGGTTGCCGGGGAGTATCCACGCCGTTTGGTTCATCACCAAGCAGGCAGAAAAACAGGAGACAGAAGGTACTGTCTAAGCGGATTTCCCCAATCTTTGAACATCAGGAGATATCAACAATGGTTCAATTTTTCTTAAATACTCTGAGTACCGCTTTAAGTCTGCTAATTGTTGACATTGTGTTCTCAGGAGTTGATCTAAGCAATTTTGCGGCTGCGATGGTAGCGGCTGCGGTCATCGGATTGGTCAATAGCACAATTAAACCAGTCCTTTCGCTATTGTCGTTGCCAATCACGATCGTGACTCTGGGGGCATACTCGCTAGTTGTCAACGGTATTTGCTTCTGTCTTGCATCAGTGGTTGTGCCTGGGTTTGAGGTGCAGGGTATTTTAGCGTTTCTATTTGGTCCAGTGATCCTATCGCTCGGCAACACGGTCTTAAATAATTACTTTGCAGCGCGTGGGAATGACAGCCTGAAAGCCAGTGATTAATCAATCGCAGTCGCATCCTCTACTAGTGTCAATGCCGTGAACCAAATGCTTCGGCATTGACTTACTGCAACGGTGCGGCTAACCGAGCTGATTGGATTGCGAGTCTCGACCACCATGGGCGGCGATCGTATTCCTTTAGATCCACGCGGACTGAGTTGTCCAGATCCGCCTTCAGCATGGCCTCTACCTGACCGACAAAGTCTCCCTGGGTGACATAAGCCATCACCTCAAAATTCAACAGAAACGATCGATTGTCGAGATTGACCGTACCCACCCCCGCGAGGGTATCATCAACTAGGATGACTTTCTGGTGCATAAAGCCGGTGCTGTAGCGATAGAGCTTAATTCCGGCAGTTTTCAGCTCTGAGTAATACGAAAACGAACAGAGGTAAACTATCAGGTGGTCGGGATGAATCGGTAGCAAGATCCGCACATCGACGCCACGCAGTACAGCGGTCTTGAGTGCTGATAGTGTAGGTTCATCGGGAACAAAATAAGGGCTGGCAATCCACAGTCGCGATTGGGCTAGGTTAATTGCCGTATCAACGAACATCGTGCAGGTTTGTTGCCGGTCTGCCGGACTCGTGGGAAGCACTAAAATATGTTCTTGTCCGTTGGCTACAGGCCTACTTGCCCATTGGACTTGAGGGATTTCGCGGGTAGCCCAGTACCAATCCTTTAAAAATGATAACTGCAGTGCTTTGGTGGCGGGGCCTTCAATCTGCATATGGGTATCGCGCCAGGGGCCAAATTTGGGATTCTTTCCCTGATATTCATCACCGATATTAAGTCCACCCACAAAGCCAATATGGCCATCAATCACGGCAATTTTACGATGATTGCGGAAGTTAAGTTGAAAGCGATTACCGACACCCTGCGTCGTCTTAAATGACGATATATGAATCCCATGACTGCGACAGGTTTTTAGGAATGATTTGGTCATCAGTCGTGAGCCAATTTCGTCATAAAGCATATAAATTCTGACGCCTTGATGGGCTTTCGCACTCAAGGCTTGCAGAAATCGCCGACCGGCATCGTCATCATTGATAATATAAAATTGAAATAGGATGTATTCTTCAGCGGTATCGATCGCCTCGAATGATTGCATCATAGGTCTGATCCCCATTGCGCAATAGATGAGCTTGATTGCCACTGGTAAACGGGATCTCGACTAGCTCTTTTGCTAGTTTGTAGAGCACTGTTGAATGTTCCGATGGTAGTACTTCGTGGACAAGCACCTCCTGGAATGCTTTGTGCGCTTCCGCCCGGTACTCCCGATAGGCTTCCCGGTAAGCCGTCTCATAGCCCTTAAATTTGCGTCGGCCCAACACCCAGTACAGGGGCATGCTAACCCAGGGGAACAATACCAGTGCCAAACTCCAGGCAAGGGCACTTTGGGGCAACCGCACATTCATAATGGCATGAGTGGCGTTCAGTACGCCCAAGCAATGAGCCAGAATGCCAATCCCAAGCATCAATGAGAAATTTGTGTCGGCCATAGGTCAGTGAAATGTAATTCAGTAATTTCGGCTGAGTAAAGATTTGCAGTACGTTGACTAGTCGGAAGTATTTTGGCTATGGGGCTTGTTGTGAACCGATCGCCGTTAATTGAAGGAAGTGAATCAGAAAGTTACAGTTGCACAGCCAAGGCCGTCTTTACTCCTTACGTAGTATATCAGCGTCATTCATGATGGAAGTTCAGTCATAGCGGATAATCTCCTGGGATACTCAACCGATATTGTGATTTTTTGAGCGGTGCGATTTTCCAAACGATCGATGCAATTAATCACATACGGGTTAATGCATAGGACAATGCAATGCCTAATTCGAGCCGATATTGTTGTTAGCTGGGAGCAATCTGGCCTGCCAACTGACATGGAAATGCTAGAGGCATATTCGGTCTGAGTATTTTACGATAAAGATCAGATCGCGTTGTCGAGGTTACATCCTGCATTGATTTTTGCGCATTGGCTATGAGGTGGATTTTTGCTGTTCAAGGTACTCTTAACGACGGTCCAACCAGTCACGATCGCCGCCCCCGGTTCCCAAGTGGTTGCGGTACTGTTGGCTGGACTGTTGATGGCCTTTAGTTTTCAGTTAATTCTGGCGAATATCCAAGTTATCGGTGGTTTGATCGCACTCCGCAGCCAGTTGACACCGAAATCCGCGGCATCAGCCCCTACCACACCGCACACCGGTACCGCTCCTCCGAATTGGGACGCTGAAGACGACAGCGAAGCATCCTCGAATACCGCTGATAGCATTAGCTTTATTGCGGGACTGAGTCTCATGGGTAATCTCATGCTGGCGATCGCTCCAGCCAGCTTTTTGGCGGTCAAACTCAGCCGCATCGATCAACCATTTCTCGGCGCCATCTTGGGCCTGGTGCTATGGTCAGCTTACTTCTTGCTATTGACTTGGTTAAGTTCGTGGGCGTTGGGTTCAATTTTGCAGACGTTGCTCGGCGGAGCTTTGGATGCATTAAGTCAACTATTGGGGGCGATCGGGCGGTTATTTCGACGTGAACCAACGATGACTGAAGATGCCGTCAAACAAGAAATTCAATCAGCACTTGCCAGCTTTGATCTCGATTCTCGCATGCAATCCTATTTGGCGGCCCTACCACCCATCCAGTTCGATCTCAAACCAGTTCAAGATATGCTGCTGCCGATGCTGACAATGCCAGCTTTTCAATCATTAGCCGGACGGCAACTGCTGGATACAGTCGATCGTGACCAACTCGGTCAGCTACTGCGAAAACACACCCAATTTTCGGATGCGGAAGTCAACCAGATGCTCGATCAGCTACAACCCTTGTGGAATGCAGTGCGAAGTCAGACACCGCAACAGAATCCGGCAGCCGAGTTAGTCCGGCTACTCAAGGAGATGCCGATTACTCCCGTGCCGAAAACCGGTACCCCCGCAAGTCCCGCCGCTGCCGTATCCAAGCCGCTGTCGGTTGGGGAATCAGCTGTAGAAAGCGGCGCGACGGGTCCAAAACCGGATACTGCATCGATGGTAGATGATGCCTCATCCCACTTAAGCATGGGGGAGGGAGTGGACTTCGCATCAATCTTATTGAATTTGCTCGAGATGGTTGATGCCGACTCAGTGCTCGGCGAATTGCTCAATCAAGTCGATCTGTCCGAATGGGATGTAGCGAGACTCTGGCAACAATTTCAACAACTGCAACAGCACTGGATTGGCAAGGCAGCAGCGCCCTTAGAAATTTTGCCGGAAGATATCGAAAATTATCTGCGCTCGGCGGCAGCCTGGGAGTTAAATTCCGATGTGTTGGCAGAAGATATCCCGGACTTATTCTACGATCCAGCAGCCGACCCAGCGGCAATCCAACGTCAGCTAAATCAGCTAAATCTCGAAAATTTTACGCAAGTCCTTAACCAGCGCGGCGACTTGCCCGAGAAACAAGTAGAATCCCTTGCAACTCAGCTAGAAAATCTGCGGCAGATGGCCATGGCCCAGTCAAATGCGGCGCTGGAAACCGCACGACTTGAGCAATTAGGGCAGGTCTTCATTGGTGAGATTGCGGCGTTGCCGCCGTCAGCCGTCACACCCGAACAGCTAACGGAACGTCTGGAAGCAGTACTCAAACCGATTGCTCCGGAGACAATTTTGGCGTTGCACAAGCAGGTCAATGTACCATCGCTCACAGATTGGCTCAAGGCACAGACTGATTTGGGGCCTGACGTGATTCCGATTGCTGCCACAGCATTAGATGACTATATTCATACGCACGCTGCACAAATTGTGGCAAATCAAGCCGAGACACAGGCTGCCATGGATGAAATCCAGACCAAATTACGGGCATATTTGACCTACACACCACTGGATAAAGTGACCAATGCCGGTATCCGACACAAGCTCCAGGCTTTGGTGGAAGATGCGCCCGCCGACCTCTATCAGGCTTTACCCCATTTAGAAGTCGCACAGCTGCATGAAATCTTAGCCCATCGTCAGGGCCTTGAGCTTGACCAGCGCGATCAGATCGTTGTACAGATTCAAACCGTTTGGTCCGAGCTGGTGCCCGCACCGCAAGCAGCCGTGTTACCAAAATCTTTTGTGCAACGCTTGTCCACAACTTTAGCTGAAATTGCGCGATCGCAAAATGTGGAACAGCTCACCCTAGAAGACTTAAAACCTCACCTGCTCGAATTGATCCGCGATCCAGATATGGCATTCGATACGCTCGCTCAGGAACTCGCACAGGTTGACTGGAGCCCGTTGCTCAGACTGCTGCAGGAAATCGACTTTGATGCCAGCCAGATACCGGATTTGCTGCAGTGGTTGCAATCACAACTCTATGCCGCCGCGCGGTTGCCCCGACGCTGGCTGACGCGGATGCGTGACCAGGAGCAGCGGTTTGAAAAACGGATTCAACGCTATCTGAAATATCGGGCTAAAGCGGATCTGCAACCCGAAAAAATGCGGCGCGATCTCCAAAAAATGCTGCAAATCGAGATCAAACGGGTTAGGGTTAAGCATCCTGCAGAACCAAAGATGAATGCGGCGATTGTCGGGAATTTACCCCAGCTACCGCAGTTGCCGGAGTCCGCGACAATCGCGACTGTGCTTGCTGATCGACAGGATATGACGCCATCGGAGATCGAGCAAATCTCCCAGGTGCTACACACCACTTGGCAAGATTTGATCGAGCAGTTCCTGGCCGCGCAGCAAGCTGCCCAGGCATCCTTGGAATCACTTTGGGATCAATTGACAACGGTCCTAAGTTCGATCCAATTACCAACCATAGTGCGTGATCAGATTGAACAAGGCATCGATCGCCTACTTGACCCACTCAAAACGAGTGCTGCGCAGTTGTCGGAGTCCTTCAGCCTCTGGCTACCGGATTCTCCCCTCGCATTTCTCCGCCGTCGTTTAGATACGTGGAATCCTGATGCGATTGTCCAACTGGTGCAAACCCGTGATGATATTTCCCTGGCTGTGACCACGTATGCCCAAACACGTCTTGAGCAAATTCGCAGCGAAATTGATCAGGAACTCACAGCATTAGAGCAAGCTGCCCTCAAACAGCTCAATGAGATCCGGCGGGCGGCGGCAACCGCCGCCACTTGGCTCTTAGGGATTGTGCTTGTTTCAGCTGCTAGTGCGGCTCTAGCGGGTTTTTTTGCGGTTCACAGTTTGTCCTAAAATCTGCTTCTACTTTCTGAATTTCCTATGCGCTTAGTTAACGATCCAGCAATTGCCACCAAAATCCGTAAGATGCACGATCGGGTCCGCTGGCAGCATCCCTCAATCGTCGAACGCCAAATCGACCAAACGCGGCTAATGCTCGACGATGGCCGAGCGACCGATGCCGAATTTTCATTTATGGTGCTGGGGGACAGCGGTACGGGCCGCTACTACAGCGATAGTCCCCAACGTCGCGTGGCGCAGGCGATGATGGCGCAGCGTGGAGATGCTCGCTTTTGCTTACACACTGGCGATGTAGTGTATCTAGTCGGTTCGAGCGAACAATATTTCGACAATTTTATTCAGCCTTATCGGGAATGGCTGGTGGGCGGGTCAACCCCCAAAAATATTGCCTACGACCAAATGGTATTTAAGCTGCCGTTTTTACCAACTCTGGGCAATCACGACTACTATGATTTACCGCTCCTGCTCGGGGCATTGTCCGTTCTGAGCAAACCGTTGCGGCGATGGCTCCGCCGTTATATCGAGTTAGATGTAGGCTGGCATGGCTCCTATAGTGGCGATGCCTACAGCAAAGCCTTTATTGATTATTTGCGTCACCTCGATCAAGCCCAGCTGAAAACGCATCTTGATCAGCACTACACGGCTGGCGGCGGCACCTACCTGCGTTACATACCAGGCGAATTTACGCGGCTGCCAAATCGCTACTATACCTTTCGCTATGGCGGCATTGACTTTTTTGCGCTCGATTCGAATACCTTTAATCAGCCGCTGCCCCTACCCGGGGGAATGGCGGGTTTAGACTCGCGGCAGCAGCTAATCAAACAACGCATTGAACTGGAAAAAACACAGATGGCTCGGATTGAAGCCTTGACTCAATTGGATCCCAACAATCCTGATCAAGCGGAACAAATCACCGATCTAACGGGTGAAATTGAGCAGCTAGAAGAATCAAAACGCGATATTGCCAAGCAGTTAAAACCCGCTTTATTTCACCATGACGAACATGATGACGAACAGTTGCACTGGCTGCGCGATCGACTGATTAGCTCCTGGCAAGATCCCAATGTCCGGGGCCGCATTTTATACTTTCACCATCCTCCCTACGTCACAGAAACGACGAAATGGCAGCAGGCGCAAACGCTAGCGGTGCGCACGCACCTGCGCCAAGTACTTGAGGCAGTCAAAGCAGAGATTGGCTCATTGGCGCAGGGACGGCCCTTGGTTGATCTGATCATTAATGGGCATGCACATTGTTTCGAATATTTGCGCACTGCCGATAGTGACCTAGCCGACGCGAATATTCCCTGCTTAGTCTGTGGTGGTAGTGGCTATAGCCTCCGACGTCAGCGGGAAAATGGCCCTGTGATCGTTGAGGACATTGATGGCCGCGCGCAGCCGGTGGCAACGTCGCAGCTATATCTGGGGCGCAAAGGCCATCGATCGCAAAAGCGCCGACCTTACTCCGGGTTACGCATTGATGTCAAAGCCGGCAACCCACCCAAACTGATTGCGCAGCCGATTGTGGTCGAGAGATTTCAACGACAATGGCAGTCACCGGAAATTGCGCCACTGATTCTGTAAGCGGCACCACTGGATGACTCCCGTCCCGTTACTTGCACTTGACATGCCGATCGAAGAATTGCAAGGTTCTTTCCCAGGCTTCTTCTGCCGCCGCAGCGTTGTAATTGGCCCGACGATCGCTATCAAACCCATGCAGCGCACCGGCAAACACATTAATCGCATAGGACTTTTTCGCTTTTGACATGGCAAGTGCAACTCGCTGATGCTCATCGGCGGCGATTAATTGGTCTTCTGTGCCATACATAAACATCATGGGTGCCTGAATTTTATCGACCTGATTCAATAAATCGGGGCGTCCTAAGCCATCCGGTTTGCCGTCGGGATTGACTGGAAATGCCGCCACCATAGTAGGCAACGCCCGCTTTGATTTGATCAGCATGTGCCGCGGCGGCGAGAAACGTGAACCGGCCACCCATGCAGAAACCGACAACACCGATACCGCCAGATTGGATGTTGGGTTGCTTTTCTAGGAACTCGATGCCTTTGCCGAGCTGGGCCATAACAACATCATCTTGTCAGCGTTTTGAGCTTGGCGATTGCCCCATCAAGATTGTCGTAGGCAAACTTGTCTCCCTGGTAAAAGTCCGGTGCGAGGGCCGCGTAGCCGGCTTTGGCTAAACGATCACAAACACTTTTGATGTAATCAGTCATACCGAAGGCTTCCATGATCACAATCACCGCAGGAAACGATGGTTGGGCAAGGGCTCTGGTGCCGATCGGTGTGACGTAGTAGCCGGATAAGTCTTTGTCTAGCTGAACGGTCGTACCGATCGCTCGAGTGGTTTTGGTGTTTGCGGTGCTACGACTGGCCGTGGTGGCAATCGTTGTAATGGCTAAAGTACCAGCAGCAGTCAGAAGATTACGGCGCTTCATCGAAACAAATCAGTGAGAAACAACGTACTCATCAAACCACATCAGCCACGATAGGGATTATCCATCTGATCGACGAAGACGTTGTATTCGAACGGGAGTCGGCCAGGATTACCACGCAGCTCCGCTCCATAGCCAATTGGCACAATCACGGCGATCGCTAAGTCCGGGTCATCACTGACGCCCAGCACAGCTTTCACTTTTTCTTCCGACCAGCCATTCATAAAGCAAGTACTCAGGCCCAAACTCTCGGCGGCGAGAACAAAGTGGGTGGCAGCGATCATGGCATCTTTGATGGCGTATTCGCGGGTACGATCACCAAGACTCGCTTGGAACTTGGGAATCGCTGACTTGAAATACTCAACGGTTTCCGCTGTCCAAACCCCTTTTGCCATGCCTTGCTCATAGATTGGCGTGAGGTCTTTTTTCCAAGCATTCGGATCAGCGGCGAAGACGATCGTCAGTGGTGCCTGAATCGGTTGCTGCTGACCAAAACAGGCTTCGGCGATCGCCGCTTTTTGCACTTCGTCTTGAATAATCACGATGCGCCAGTCTTGCAAATTGTAGCTACTGGGCGCAGCAACGGTAAGGGTGATTAGTTCTCTGAGGAGATCGTCCGGGACAGGGGTCGGGGCAAAGGTTTTAATCGATCGGCGCTGTAGGATGGCTGTCGGTACATCCAGTGGCTTGACTTGAGTTAGCACTGTGCTTGAATCGGCAAACGTCATAAAAATTTTATAGAAACTTGGTAGCGGGATCAGCGAATGGCGTAAACATCCTGACGGCTTAACCTTCAAGCTGGATAGCGATCCATTATCCAGATTAATGTTTGGGCCAACACCGCTTCAGTGAGAACCTATGCCAGCATCCGAAACGTCGAAAGTGATCGCACAGTCTCTAAATATAAAGATTTTTTCGGCCCCCTAATATCAACCCCTAGTAAGATGACATGAGCAAACTAGAACATTTGATCAAATTTCCTTACGTTTTATCCTAGACGAATTGAATTGAGATAAGCGCGAACTTGATGAAAACTTGATGGGAAAATTGCATTCCTTTAAGGTGATCACCGTTGCGCCTTGCGACTGTTGACGCATACCGGACCAATTAGTTCCTGGCACCGCGCGCTCAGCATCGATCGTCAGGCTAGAAGTGTTTGTAGATCAGTGCTTGTAGTACATTGCGCAGAGAATTTATCGACCACGATCGGTGATTTGAACAAAAGCCGTACAATACATATTGCCTCATGGACTGGGCGCGCAGAATTGAGGCGTGCTGACTACTAGGAAATTGCTATGGATGACCAGCCAATCGCGGTCAATACTGACGACCCAATGCCAGTGATAGATCCACCAATGACCAATGCGGACGATTCTGAGTATTT
>CAVPGX010000011.1:0-96221 GCA_963704065.1 uncultured cyanobacterium
CAGCTCCAGCAAAATTTCTAGTATTTTTGCCGCATGGTCTCCCTGGATTTCGACCTCTCCTTGCTTCACTGTGCCCCCAGTGCCGCATTGATTTTTCAGTTTTTTAGTTAAAGCTGCCAGTTGTTCCGGTGCATGCTGTAACCCAGTGATGACTGTGACGGTTTTGCCGCCTTTGCCTTTGCGGGACACCTGAATCCGAACTTGCTGCTGATTTGGCGGTAAGTCGATCGCGCTCTCCTCAACGGTTTCTGCATCTGGGCCAAACTCCCGATAAACCACGGCATCTCGATTGCGTTTCTGCTTCGCCATAACTACCCACCTAACGACACTCCCGAAAACCTTATAATAAAGTTCGACCAGTACCAAAGCTTGACCTGTGACTACGACACCGCTGCCATCCTCATTTAATTCTCATTCTTCTGACCCAACCGCGATTGAAAATCGTCCGGATGCCTTGGGACGCTACGGTAAATTTGGCGGCAAATATGTGCCTGAGACATTAATGCCAGCCCTGTTCGAATTAGAAGAAGCCTACCGTCAGTACAGTCAAGATTCGGCGTTTCAAGCCGAGCTCGACCAACTGCTCAAAGACTATGTGGGGCGGCCTAGTCCACTTTACTTTGCCGAACGCCTCACCCAACACTATGCCCGTCCTGATGGTACGGGGGCCCAGATCTATCTCAAGCGTGAAGATTTGAATCATACGGGTGCCCACAAAATTAACAATGCGCTTGCCCAAGCACTCCTAGCCAAGCGCATGGGCAAGCAGCGGATTATCGCTGAAACGGGTGCGGGTCAGCATGGCGTTGCTACGGCTACGGCTTGCGCCCGTTTTGGTCTCGACTGCGTTATCTATATGGGCGTCCATGATATGGAACGCCAAGCGCTCAACGTTTTTCGCATGCGTCTGATGGGTGCAGAGGTGCGCGGTGTGGCGGCTGGGACTGGTACCCTCAAAGATGCTACTTCGGAAGCCATTCGTGACTGGGTCACAAATGTTGAGCACACCCACTATATTCTTGGTTCTGTTGCAGGCCCTCACCCTTATCCGATGATTGTGCGAGATTTTCACCACATCATTGGCAAAGAAACGCGCCAACAGTGTCAAGACAAATGGGGTGGATTGCCGGATATTTTGATCGCTTGTGTGGGCGGTGGCTCAAACGCCATGGGACTATTCCACGAATTTATCGAAGAACCGAGCATTCGCATGATTGGGGTCGAAGCGGCTGGTTTTGGGGTGGATACTGATAAACATGCGGCGACCCTGACCAAAGGACGGGTCGGTGTTTTACATGGGGCCATGAGCTATTTGCTCCAAGACGAAGATGGGCAGGTGATTGAGCCTCATTCAGTCAGTGCTGGTTTAGACTATCCTGGCGTGGGTCCCGAGCATAGCTACCTGATGGATATTGGCCGAATTGAATACTATGCGGTCACTGATGCCCAAGCATTAGAGGCATTCCAGCAGCTAAGTCAACTGGAAGGGATTATTCCGGCCCTTGAGACATCCCACGCGATCGCCTATCTTGATACCTTTTGTCCAACTCTAGAAGGTAGTCCAAAAATCGTACTCAACTGCTCTGGTCGAGGAGATAAAGATGTATTGAGTGTCTCAAAGATTCTACATCCGGAAACGTAGGAGCAAATACATCAACTGAAACGGGCGATCAATATTGAATATCGATCGCCCGTTTGTTTGATAACTATGTTTGCTTGACAACTATTACAGTTCACTGACATTTCATCCGGGTGATTGGCGGCTATGCGTTATTGTCAAACAAATTCGGGGCAGGGTTAAGCTTATAATTCTGCACCTACCTGCATTTAGCAGCGCTATACCGCCCAATGAGCAAATTATTCGACCAAAACAATACTGTCCGTAAAGACTTGGTGTCGTCTTTAATCCTGTGGTTGATTGCTGAATTTGTGGGATTTGTGCTGTTTCCACTTTTACAGTTAATTCGAGTTGAGACACAGGTGATGCAGACCTGGTTTTTGAATAGTCTGCGATTCGGCCTCGGGGGTATTTTGTTGATGACGATCTCATCGCGGTTGTTGGTTTTTCATCAAGCGCATAATCATCCCACGAAAATATTGTCTTCAGTTTTAGCCGGGGTAGCTGGTGGGTTGGCGTTAGCCGGTATTTTATATCCGCTTTGGGTCGTTTGTTTTGAGCTTTTCATCAACGGTTTACCTGAATAGGTGCTATCGCATGCTGAGGACGGCGGGAATCAATGGCTGAACTGATGCTGAAGCAAGCACTCAAAGAATGGGATATCGCGATCAATGCGCTGATCGATGGCGAGACAATTTTGCTGATGCGCAAAGGGGGCCTACGTGAAACTCAAGTGCAGTTTGTCCGATCGGCACAGCCAGTATTGCTGTATCCCACCTACGAACACCAAATGGCTGATCGACTGAAACCGACCTATGCAAGTCGAGTTGAACCGGTGCCCTCAGGTTGGCATCCACAGCAGGTGACGATTCGGGCGATGGCCGCAATAACGGATGTCTTGACGCTGACTAAAGCGGAATCGCTAGAGTCGCTTTATTCCTGGCACATTTGGCAGCAGGATTTTGCGATCGAGCGGTGGCGCTGGAAACCAGACAATCCTTTATCGATTCTCTGTTTACGGGTATTTGTCCTGCCACAACCCCAGGTGATTGCCTATCAACCGCATTATGGTGGCTGCCGATCGTGGCTTGAACTTGATCAGCCTGTTGATATTACCCATGCTCAGCCCGTTTTTGATCGGACTGAATATCGTGCACAAGTGGCGCAAATTCGCGCAATTTGTTGCGACTGAGGCTGAGCATCGGAGGAGCGATCAAGACTTACATTCAGATGTTTGCTTAAATTCAGGTATTTTTAAAGTGGCTGGAAGTGCTGATCACTAGCGCTGTTTGGAACCTGATATCCACACTATAGATAGGTCAAGAAAAACACCGGTCACTCTATGGATGGCGTCTCTGTCGCAAAAGCAGCATAAAAAATCGTTCAAAAACTTGACTTGCGACTATGCTGATAGTCGACCAATTTGTAGGTCTGTAGTTAGCTAAGTTTGTGGCTGGTTGCAGCTGAGGTTTGGTCCGCTGGCAACGAGCTGAGATAGGGCATGCCTATGCGTCAGATTGCCCAGCGCAGCAAACAACGTTATCGGATAGAGTGGCAGGTCATCATGGGAAATATTACGGTGGCGGGACAGCAATATTTTTGGGGTGGCACGATCGCGGCGATCAGCGCGGTTTCAGCCATTGTGACGACTAGTGCCGCTCAAGCAGCGCCATTAGAAAACTTCCAATACAATGCTCAATCCAACCAGCTATCGTTCGTGTTGCCGGATGGGGTTAAGCCGCGTTATTTCGTGATGGCTCAACCGGCCCGAATTGTGATGGATATTCCCGATACTCAGGTTGGGGACTTGCCGGCTGAGCAAACTTTTTCTGGCGCAGTGTCACGGATTGAGGTGACCCAAGTCCAGCCACAGCTATTGCGGGTGATTTTGGAGATGTCACCCCAAGCTGTATTCGCGCGCGGGCAGGTGAGTTTGGAAAATGTCGGAGATGCTGCACCAGGTAAAGACCTGTGGTTATTGATGCCACTCTTAGCGAATCAAGTCGCATCCCAGCCAAAAACATTAGACAGCGCTACTCCACCTACAGCAACTGTCCTGAACCAGGCATCTCAGCCAAATCAGTCAGCTCCGTCCGTTCAGCCGCCAGCGTCGGCAAAATCTTCCAGTTCGGTTGCTGAAGGTCAACCACCGTCGCAGGCAAAATCAGTCATTTCAGTGCCTAAATCGGTTCCGTCAGTCGAGCTGCCGCAGAGTCCGGAGACGGCGGTTGTCGGTCAATCGGCTCCGGAAGTCGAGCTGCCGCCGGGCATGGAAGTCGAGCTGCCGCCGGGCATGGAATCAGTGGTTGGTGAATTGCCTTCACCGAGTGAAACAGCCGCTGATGCCACCGAGAGCATGCCACTATCCATATCGCCGACTACAGGGGATCGCCAGCCAGAAGCAGAAATACCGATCGCGATAGAAGTACCGATCGTTCAACCATCCGTTGAATCAACAACGCCGAATGTGCCGCCGCCGCCGCCGACGTTGCAAGCGCCAAGCACTAATGGGACTGCGGTCACTTCACCTGCTGCTGATACGGCGGCAGCCATAGTAACGCCCGATCCGGTCATGCGTTCTGACTTACAGCCAATGTCAGAGCCACCGATCGCCACTGAGCCAACGGTATCGGTGCCACCCCTAGCGTCAATCACCGATGTCTCATCTTCACCACCTGATGACACGGGTGAATCAGTGCAAACACCTTTGCCACAGACGACTTTGCCGCAAACGACTTTGCCACAGGCGACAAGCGGTCAAGACAGTTTCAATGCGCTGGAGCAGGAGACTACAGCCATATCAGTGCCTCAGGTTGGATCAGTGCCAACGACTCAAGATGATTTACCACCGTTGCCCCCGATCGCATCACGATCAGGCAGGCGGGCGGTACCTGCGACTGTAGCTGTTCCCTCTACAGCGGCCGCTCCTTCCTCGATTTTGCCAAATAGTCAACCGACAGTGACGGCCACACGTCCAGCTGCGACTGTCCCCGCACTGCCTGATCGTGATGCGGTTGTGGAGTTTGGCCAATTACCAGGTAGTCAAGTCTCAGGTAGTCAAGTCTCAGGTAGTCAAGCCACTGTCACGACACCAGTTACAATGGCGGCCCCCAAGCCCACTGCTACGGTTGTCGAGTTTGGCCAATTACCAGGTAGTCAATCCCGCGTCGTCAACCCGGTTACAGCAGTAACGCCTGTGGCCACAACTGGTCAATTACCGAGCGGTCACAGCAGCGTCGGCACTCCGGTCCAAGCCGCAGCACCCGGGACAACTGGCGTTGTTGAATTCGGTCAGAGCCTTTCAGGTACGCCAACGATGGCTCCACTAACGCCAGGACTCCAATCAACTTTACCCAGTAGTTCCGCAATTGTTGCTGCTGATAGCTTACCCACCGGCGGCGTGGTGATTCCGGCGGGGACGATGTTTAATCTGCGCTATGACCAAAATGAGCCACTCAAGCTGAAACCTGGCCAACGGCAACAAGGGATACTCAGTTTGCAGTCACCGATTGTTGATACACGCGGGCAGGTGGTCGTACCTCAAGGCAGTGTCGTGCTGGGGGAATTCGATACCAATCCAGATGGCAGTCGCTTTACCACTCAGGCGCTATCAATTGCAAATCGTAGCCTGCCGTTCAATACTCAGTCAGAATTATTGGCAGTGAAAAAACGCGTTCCTTCCGCCAATCAATTTTTACGTAACACGGGGATTGGTGCCGGTGCCGGTGCAGTTACCGGTGCGATCGCCGGTGCGTTTGCACCGCTTCTATTTGGTGGTGCGGCCGCTGGTGCAGCGATTACTTACTTGATTGCACCGAAAGAAGCGATTATTCAACCAGGCCAGATTCTGCAAGTTAAGCTCATGCAAGATTTCTTCTCTAACCCTCAGTAACAATTTGTTTTGTTTCGAGAATTCGCTTTATCTTCGTGAGGCAGATTTTCCCTGCACTTTACGCTACAGGTCAACGGGTAAATTGCTGATCCGTTGACCTTGTTGGGTCGATTTTGCACAGTACTGCCGGTGCAGTGTGACAGATTTGCGCACCTTGGTCGTCGCAACAATGATTGTGAATGGAAAATGTAACGAAAGGTATCAACCCTCTCAGGATATGCCATGATTTCCCATACCATTAACATCTGAAACGTCCTCGGCTTCTACTACACACTTGTTAACAATTCAGGATGTGGCTGCCGAATCGTTCTAATCTTAATTTATACAGGTGGGCTGTCGAGCTTATAGAAAGTTTGTGGTGTCTTGGGATGTGGGTATTGCCTAGCGCCTGATGTCGCAATGTCTGAATCAAGTTTTGACCGTCAGATTGAAACAAGACCGTTACCGTTAATGGGAGCTTTAGGAAACCAATGAGTGTTAAGGCAAGTGGTGGAAGCTCAGTTGCACGTCCGCAACTTTACCAAACTGCTCCACTGACTGTGATTTCGCAGGCAGAGCAGCAAGATCGCTATTTAGGACGCAGTGAACTTACAGATTTAAGTGAGTACTTCAAGTCGGGAATCAAACGCTTAGCGATCGCTAATCTCTTGACTCAAAATGCTGAGCTGATTGTTTCTCGTGCTGCGAACCGCATTTTTACTGGTGGTTCAGCAGTTGGATTCTTGGAGAGACCAGAAGTTTTAGCACCGTCAGAAGCAACAGTTGGCGCTTTGTCTTCGGTTCTCGGTAGTGGTCAGTCCTCTGCAGGTGGGGGGTTGCAAAATCTGTTTGGTGGTGGTGTCAAAGTTCCACCGGGTTTCCGTCCCATTGGTGTGGCACGGTATGGCCCGTCCAATATGGCCAAGTCACTCCGCGACTTGAGCTGGTTTCTGCGTTACACAACCTATGCGATCGTTGCGGGTGATCCCAGCATTATTGCAGTCAATACCCGCGGACTGCGCGAGATTATTGAAAATGCCTGTTCTGCACCGGCCACGATCGTCGCTTTGCAAGAAATGCGTGTGGCCGCGATCGGCTATTTCCGGAATGATGCAGCGGCGGCGGAAATCGTAAAACAGTACTTTGATGTGCTGGTTAATGAATTCGAAGCGCCTTCCCCTTCTAATCGGCTGCGCCAGCGCGAGTCAAACGACCTACAAGGTCTGTCCCTGCCGCAGATTTACGCTAATGCTGCCGAAAAGCGTCAAAAGTTTGTGATGAAGCCTGGTCTGTCGGCCATTGAGAAAAACGACACGATCAAGGCCGCATACCGTCAGCTATTTGAGCGGGATATTACCCGGGCTTACTCTCAAAGTATTTCGGACTTAGAGTCCAAAGCGAAGAACTGCGAAATCTCCATGAAGGAGTTTGTCCGTCGCGTTTGTAAGTCGCCGCTATATCGCAAGCAATTTGTTGAACCATTTATCAACAGTCGGGCATTGGAGTTGGCGTTCCGGCATATCTTGGGGCGTGGTCCTTCCTCGCGCGAAGAAGTGCAGAATTATTTCAGCATTGTATCGGCAGGCGGCTGGAATAAGCTGGTTGACGCGCTGGTTGATTCCAACGAATACACGGATTACTTCGGCGAGGAGACGGTGCCTTATCTGCGCGGGTTAGGGCAGGAAGCACAAGAATGTCGTAACTGGGGACCACAACAAGATCTGTTCCGCTACAGTGCGCCATTCCGCAAAGTGCCGCAGTTTCTCACGACCTTTGCACAGTACGATCAGCCATTGCCAGAGCAGCATGTATACGGTCGAGGCAACGATCCGCTAGAGAACCAGTTCGGCGCGATCTTCCCGAAAGAAACCCGAACACCGAACAATAATCCGGCGCCATTTGGCAAAGATACACGCCGTTTGCTGATTACGCGTGGTCCGGGCATTAATAATCAAGTGAGTAATCCTAGTGCTCGTGGTGTTAACCCCGGTACCCTCGGGCCGAAGGTATTCAAGCTGGAGCAGATTCCCAGTACCCAGAATGTCAGTATCAAATTTACTGAAAGCTCGACTCAGAAAATCATTCAGGCTTGTTACTTTCAAGTATTTGGGCGTGACTTGTATTCTGGTCAACGTCTCACTGTGGCTGAGATTAAGCTAGAGAACGGTGACATCTCGGTCAAAGAATTCATTCGCATTCTGGCTAAATCTGAAACCTATCGCAAGATGTACTGGACGCCGCTGTACGTCATGAAGGCAGTGGAATACCTACACCGTCGCTTGTTAGGCCGTCCGACCTATGGCCGGAAGGAAACGAATCAGTACTTTGACATTAGTGCAAAGCAAGGTTTCTATGCGTTAGTTGATACGATCCTGGATAGCCAGGAATATGCTGAGTGCTTTGGTGAGGATACGGTACCCTATGAGCGCTACCTGACCGCTGCTGGCTATTCTGCCCGCATGAATAAGATTGGCACGAAGGGTGCAGTCATGATGGCGGCGATGGCGGATACGACGACACCACGCTTTGTTGAGTTGGGTGCGGTGACGGAAATTCGAACTGAGCCCGATATTGCAGCTCGTTCGACCCAAGGCGTCAGTAAGAAGCGGGTGCAGAGCAAGGTATTTAAGCTGACGAACTTGGCTGACAAACCGAATCTGGAAGTGGTAATTGGGGCCGCTTATCGTCAGGTTTTCGAGCGTGATTTGCCGCCGTATAGCATTCAGAATGATTTTGTTGGTTTAGAAAGTCGTTTGCGGAATGGTGAGATTACGCTGAAGGAGTTTGTTGAAGGACTGGGCTGCTCCAAGCTCTATCTGAAAGAGTTCTATACCCCGTATCCCAATACGAAAGTAATCGAGTTGGGTACGAAGCACTTCTTGGGCCGCGCGCCACTGGATCAGGTGGAGATTCGCAAGTACAATCTGATTCTTGCGAATCAGGGGTTAAAGGCATTTATCAGTGCCATGGTGGCGAGCCCTGAGTATTTGGAAGTTTTCGGCGAAGATACCGTGCCCTATAACCGTTATCTGACTCTGCCGGCGGCTAACTTCCCGAATACCCAGCGTTTATACAATAAGCTGACCAAGCAAGACGCAAAGCTGGAAGTGCCTAGTTTTGTTCCGGTGAAGACAAAGGTGGATTATACGAGTGCGACACCGACGCTGGATAAACAGCCGGCAACAATCGGATTAAGCCGCACCTCGGTGCCTTTGACACAATCAGTTAGTCAGCCGCTGGCGCAGATTTACGATTTGAGTCGGGATTCAGCATCGTTGGTTGCCAATGCGATTTATGCGCAGGTGATGGATGTTGACGCGCAAAATGTGCCTTGGCAATTCCGGCTGCCATTGCTGGAAGCGCAGCTGGGCAGCGGGTTAACAGTGCGTGATTTTGTGCGGGCAATGGCGACTGCAGATGTCTACCGCGATCGCTATGTAACGCCGTTCCCAGTTAATAAGACGGTTGATTTGCTATTCCGGCACTTGCTAGGCCGTAGCGTTGCAACGGACTTAGAGCGGCTGCAGTATACGCAGTTGCTGCAGGAAGATGGGCTGGAAGCAGCGGTTGATGCCTTGACTAATAGTGCTGAGTACAATCGCTTCTTTGGTGAGCAGGTCGTGCCTTATCGTCGCGATCGGATCTAGTTGCTTGATGTTTGTTTAACAGTTTGCTCAATCATTTAATTGGGTAATCGTGCCTCCAGCGGTATATCGCTGGAGGTTTTTTGTGGAAACTGAATTCATCGAAAAATGGGCTTAAATGGCGACCAATTTATCTGAAGTGAAGTCAACCGATCAACATCTGTCAGTTTTCTCCCAGCAGCATATTTGATACTACAAATTTCACTTGACATAAGCCCGCTGATGCCCATTTAGCCGGAACTTACCATAATCTGAGGAGCTTTATTACAAAATATTTCAATGCCTCAGAAGAGGTCCGCTTGATAGCGCAAAATTAAACACGGAAGGTCGCAAGCGTCCTGAACCGAAACTTGCACCGAGCTCGCATTGCCAACAGTAACAGTTTATGTTTTGTAGGTAGGGCGGCTTGAATCAAGTCGTGTGGACGTTGACCCGCTCGGGAGCCGTTTTGGGAAACTCCTGCTTTATTACATAATCGGTTACATCCTTTTGGAGGAATCCATCCATGAGTATTGTCACGAAATCTATCGTGAATGCAGACGCTGAGGCACGCTACCTCAGCCCCGGTGAGCTTGATCGGATCAAGGGCTTTGTCACGTCTGGTGATAAGCGCCTCCGCATTGCTGAAGCACTAACGGGTGCGCGTGAACGCATCATTAAGCAAGCAGGCGACAGCATGTTCCAGAAACGTCCTGATCTGGTGTCTCCCGGTGGTAATGCTTACGGCGAAGAAATGACTGCAACTTGCTTGCGTGACCTCGACTATTATCTGCGTCTTGTCACCTATGGTGTTGTCTCAGGTGATGTCACTCCGATCGAAGAAATCGGTATCGTTGGCGTTAAGGAAATGTATAAGTCCCTAGGTACACCCGTTGATGGTGTTGTCGAAGGCGTGCGGGCGATGAAGGCAGCAGCGATGGGCCTGCTATCCGGTGAAGATGCGGCTGAAGCTGGGGCCTACTTCGACTATGTAATTGGTGCAATGAGCTAAATCGGTCATCACCGTTTAGTTGTACCAAACGTTTTCGTAAAACTGATTTCAAGGATTTTTGGATCATGCAAGACGCAATTACTGCTGTAATCAATTCTTCTGACGTTCAAGGTAAATACCTTGATGGGTTTGCACTCGACAAGCTGAAAGGCTATTTCGCAACGGGTGAGCTGCGCGTGCGTGCAGCTAGCACGATTTCCGCTAACGCAGCGGCGATCGTACGTGACGCAGTAGCACGGTCACTGCTGTACTCCGATGTGACTCGTCCGGGTGGCAACATGTACACAACTCGTCGCTATGCTGCTTGCATCCGCGATTTGGACTACTACCTGCGTTACGCTACCTATGCGATGCTCGCTGGTGATCCTTCCATTTTGGATGAGCGTGTATTGAATGGCTTGAAGGAAACTTATAATTCGTTGGGTGTACCTGTGGGATCGACTGTCCAAGCAATTCAAGCAATGAAGGAAGTGACTGCTTCTTTGGTTGGTGCCGATGCTGGGCGTGAAATGGGTGTGTACTTCGACTATATCTGTTCTGGTTTGAGCTAGAACATTAGAGTTATCAGTGCATGGGGAATTGGGTTTCAAAGGCCATAACTTCAAAGCTGACAACTTTTTCGGAAGTCAAGCGCTAAGGTTAGCTCGCCAAAGGCTGGTTCTATATCTGGTTTTAGCGATCTGATGATTAGTTCTTGACTTCCGCTGTATTGATTTCCGGATTGAATTTGATTATCGGTCTGGTCAGCGATCGTGCCGATGCTGAAATACTTTTCTGATTTATCCAGTTAAGTGTGGGTATAGTTGGGTCGCTTTTGAGAAAACTGAGTGTTCTTTGCGATTGCTACGGTCGTTGTGTAGCGCAAAAAATACTAAAAATAAAAATAGTCAAGCCTGCTTTGGTTGCCAACTAGGAGAGATTGAGATCATGAGAATGTTTAAGGTGACGGCCTGTATGCCTAGTCAGACTCGGATTCGCACCCAACGAGAATTGCAAAATACCTTCTTCACGAAGCTCGTACCCTACGATAATTGGTTTCGTGAGCAGCAACGCATCCAGAAAATGGGTGGCAAGATTGTGAAGGTAGAGTTGGCTACTGGTAAGCCAGGTCGCAACGCTGGCCTAGCTTAGGCTTTTAACAGCTTTAGTCGATGCATAACAGCAAAGGACGATCTTTGATCGTCCTTTGTGCATTTTGAGTCAAATTAGGTGATATCCGAGGCGGCCAGTTCTACCCACGGATGCGGTTATCGCAGATTAGCGATCGTCACTGGCGCGGTGTTTAAGACTGTCGAGAATATTTCGACTCTCACGCGCAGCTTGATTGTATTCCGAAATTTTTTGTTTATATACTTCAACCTGAGCATTAAAATCAGCGACACGACTTTTGTGCTGTTTCGTCTGTTGGTTGTGCTGGTCTACCTGTTGGTTAAACCATGTTTTCTGGGCATCAAACTCAGCGGCAAGTTGGTAGGCTTGGGGATCACTTTGTCGGAAAGCCACTTCGGCCATATCTTTGATGCTGAGTAATTTTGCTTCGAGGGCATTGAGATCTTGGTGGCTGAGCTGTAGGCTTGTTTCTGATTGTTGAAGTGTGGCTTCTAATTGCTTGAGCGTTGTTTCTAATTGCTCAATTTCTGGTTTGAGGCGATCGGCAATTTCATCGAGGGTCTGAAGCGTACGGCTCGATTGTTGGGCTAGTGTAACGATGTGTTGGCGATCGTGAAAGTAGCGTTGATAGTGCTGCTCGAGTTTTGCATCACCTAAATCAGCAAGTTCTGTACCAAGGTGGGAATGCAGTTCGTTGCGATAGAGGGTGCCATCCTGACGGCGATAATCTTGAAGTAAGCTTAAGAGCCGTTGGTCCGTGACCCGCGCCGCCGCTCGCAGCAGACGATCGTCAAGTTTTCGGCGTTCGGATTTTCGTAGTTTTGTGTAGGCCGCGTGCAGCATTTCATGGGCAGCCGTCACTTCCATTGTGCCTTTGAGCCTGGGATCAGTGACGTTCTGAATCACAATTTTGCCAGTCTGTCCCTGGTGGATATAGCACCCAAGCATAATTGCTTTCTCCGGTACCTGGCATTGGCGGATAAACGTTTGTGATGATTCCAGGCGGGGGTGCTGACGGTAGAATAAGCGCTGTGCTGATCGCGTCATCGTCGTTGCCCGAGCCAAGCGTGCGACTTCGGCCGAAGGCGCTTGAGGATGAATGTTCAGCCACTCCTCTAATAATGCTTGATTGGCACTGAGCAATACAATTGCTCCCAGTCCCACTAGTCCTCCCAGCACTATTATCCAAAGTCGCCGTAATCGGAATATACTTTTCACGGTGGAATGTTTTGATCGCACCTTAAAACTTTAGAACTTGTCCTGCTACTTTAATTTGGATCGGTACAGCGTTGCCGTTACGATCAATTTTGACATCGACTATCGCCGGTTGTTTAGTTTGATTCTCACGGATGATTTGATTCACCTCATCTTTACGGGCTTCCGGCATATAGTAGGTTTCAAGGCCATACTGTACAGTGCTATAGAAAATTCTACCGCGTAGCACAACTTGATTTTGAGCGAGATCAGGGGGCTTGCGTGGAGCAACGGCGATCGCTTGCCAAGGTGCATCCACTTGTGACTGCGATTGCAACACCACATAGATCTCGGTGCCATTGAAATCAGCAGGACGTGTTCCGGGCGCTAAGTCCTGTGGCTGGCTGGCTGGGGGCGCGATCGTATTCCACCCTGGTAGTTGCTTCAGCTCGTCAAGGTCAGAAATGTCATATTGTAGGGTTTGAGAGTAGCCCGTTAACCAATTGTAGGGGTCGACCGGAATCGTTTTGAGCGTAATGGATTGCCCGGTGAGGAATGTATAGGCCGATTGGGCCACCATGCTAAAAGCAATACTGAGTTGAAACACTAGTGGTAATGCAAACTGCCACCAAGACCGTGAGTGACTTGCGCCTGTCGTGTTGGTTGGTCGCGACGGATTAGTTGGGTGAGCCATTGCGCAGTGCCTCCGAGCGTGATCGGACGTATTTCTCAAACCAAATACCAGCGACAATAATTGCCACACCACAGAGTACAAGCATGGAGGCCTTGAACAGCAACTCCGTATCGATCATAAACACCTTGGTCAGGATCAAGAGCGTTAATAGCACCATACCGTACCAAAAACTGGTGCGATCGGCTTGATCAAGACTTTCGCGAATTACACCAATGCCCAGTACAGCAGTGAGTCCGTTAGCAATCAAGCCCGTCCAGGCAAAATTGGCTGGCTGTGCAAAACTTAGGGTTAAACAAAGTCCAGCAATGATCAGTAGGGCCCCAATCACCACGTTATTCAAGCGGCGGTGCGCGGATCGCAGACAATAGACCCACTGCAAAACGAGGATGACTAGAAGCACCATAATGCTAGGCAAACTCGGCCAAGTGGCAAATGATGGCGACACATCACTGCTCCGGCTAAACATGCCGTCGTTGGCCCATTCACTGATGACGGCAAACCAATAGAAGGCAATTCCCAGGGCCGCAATGCCCAAACGCTGAGCGAGACGTTGGAAAGTCCTGGATCGGTCACGCCGTCGTAAAATCCCGCACCAGAGGCGATCGTTATAGCTATAAAGTAATGCGGCTGGTAATAAAAAGGCAGTTGTTGTGGCGATCGCTGGCAATGTGGCTCCGCTGAATAGCGGACTGATACTGCTATTAATAATCGCCGTGCTCGTGGCAATTGCCGCACTGACAAATAATAGGCGAGATCGGCAGAAATAAGCTAACGGCACGAACAGCAGCACCGCTAAAATCGGCATATGGGTCAGGGTCAATTCGACAAACGAAAGCTCAGCCCCACTGCTGAATTGGCGCAAATAACGTTGGCCAATCCAGTAGCTATAACCAATGACGGCGATCGCTAACAGGCCTAAATTGCGTAGACGTAAGCCATAGGCCATGGTGAGGACGCCGAACCCCCACCAGATAAATAAACTATGAAGTTCGCCAGAAATGTGGAAGATTTGGGCAAACAACCCAATGATTGCGCCTAAGGATAGATTCCCGATCAACAGTAATCCCTGCCCGAGGGCTTGGGGCATGCGGTGTCGCGATCGCTGCCAAAGACTGAACCCCCCAATATTCACAGTCAGGAACAGGCTGAGTAGCAAGCCAACTTTGACTGTGCGGGGCATTGCTTGCCAGTTAGCCGCAATGAACGTGATCACCCCTAAGCCAATCAGGAGACAACCAAGGCTGATTAAAATCCCCACAAATCGGCCTTTAGCCGTATCTTCAAGTTGGTCAAGTTGGTATCGACTGACCAACTGTGCCAATTGTGCCTGGCTGACTAATCCTTCACGGTGCCACTGAGCGGCTTCGGCTTTCAGCTCATGGCGAAATTTTTCTGAAGGCATCGATTGCCTCCTATCAATACAGCTCGAATGATTTCTTAGCTTGACATAGAAACGCTAATCATCCGGTGTCAGCTTAGGACAGCTTGACGGCTGTCCGCTGGATATCCAAAGCGAATGAGTGAATGCCGTTAGCTGGTTCAAACGCCGATTCTAGGGGCGTTCCGGCTGCGGTCGCCGTTGGTTACGACCCGGTCGCGCTTCTGGGGGACGGGGCGGGGCACCATTGTTGTTGATATCGCGATTATTGACATCACGATAGGCTGACTGGGGATCCGGTTGATTAATCTTCAACTGTTGTCGTCCATTGCGAACAATCCGTAGCATGTTCGACATTTGCGCTTCCATATCCCGCAAAACGGCATCAGCGTACTCATCGGCACCGCGCTGAATTTCCTCCGCTTCCTGCAGGCCCAGTTGGCGCATTTCTTCGAGATCTTGCTGCGTTCGCTGCCGCATCTGCTCGATCTCAGCGATCGTCTTATCTTGGGCGAGGTTACATTCCTTTTCTACCTGGGCGCGCAGCTGCTGGGCTTCATATTCTGCTTGGCGCAAAATGACATTGTCGTTGACCAGCTGCGTTGCACGCCGCTCAGCATCCTCGACCACCTTCTGGGCATATTCTTCCGCTTGCGCGAGCATATCATCACGTTGCTGAAGCAAATCTTCGGCTTGGCGAAACGCTTCTGGCAAACTTTCCCGAATCATGTCAAGCTGATCGAGAAAGTCATCTTCATGGACGATGGCCCACCGCAAGATGTGTCGGCTATCGATAAATAACTCTTCCAAGCGATTGAGTTCAACTTGGATATCAAGGTTTTCCGGACGATCGTTGGGGGGAGTCATGTATCTTTAGCAGCCATTGAACTCTGGGCAAACCGCTGATGCAGGTCGTGGGTAATATGCGATGGCACGAGGTGTTCTAATGGTCCCCCCAGCCGTGCAATTTCGCGCACAACACTGCTACTTAGAAAACTATATTCGTTTGAGGTCGCCAGGAAAACCGTTTCGACTTGATTCGATAAGGTTGTATTGGTGTGGGCCATCTGGAGCTCCAGTTCAAAGTCGGAGATGGCCCGCAAACCGCGAATCAAGACATAGGCATTTTTCGCCTTTGCATAGTTCACGGTGAGCCCTTCAAACGCATCAGTTTCGACATTTGGTAGATGCTGCACTGCCTGACGGATCTGTTCAACTCGTTGTTGGGCAGTAAATAACGGAATTTTGCTCGCGTTATAGGCGACCGCCACAATCACGTGATCGTATAACCGGCTAGCCCGTTGAATAATATCGAGGTGACCCAAGGTAATGGGGTCAAAACTGCCAGGATAAACTGCAATCACAAGTTGAATCATACAAATAACTCCACTACTCTATAGCAGGCGTCATGTATTTGTAAATTTCTCACTGCCGGAGTTGGGAGACCCTTGGGGGATGACCGCTGTTGGATCAAGTGAATCGATCAAATCAAACCGTTTTGCTAGCGGATTTTATCCCATGGGAACGCCGCCAATCCCTTGCCAAACAATGTAGGCAACCCCTGCACAAGCAAGCGTAATGACCGCTGATAGGCCGTAAGCAAAGCACATGAGTAAGCCATCGGCTTCAAGCATTGCAACGACGAGCAGCAAAATTCCAACGGTTGGGATGGGGTTTGTAAACGGGATCGGGGCAATCAAGAGTAGTGCCAACCAAGTAATGACGAGACCATTGATCCGCCAGATTAATGGATGAGTGGCAATCCACCGCAGGCGTGGGCGGGTGATTTTTTCAAGTAGTGTGGTGATGCGGTGAATATTCCCTAGCAAGGCTTTTGATAGAGCTGTTGGAAAAGGCCGTTGCTGTAATGTCCGGGGTAGCCAGGGCGTCTTACGGCCAACGGCCATCTGTAAGCTGAGCAGGATGCAGGCCGCACCAGAGAAGCCAGTTAAGCCTGGTGGCACTGGCAGCAGAAAGGGGAGTACAAGGATGGCAATGACCAAACCAAATCCCCGTTCGGCGGTTTGCTTGAGCATATCGGCCAGTGTAATGGGGGCACTCGCGAGCCGATCAAGCAGAATTTTCAGATCTTGGGAGAAGCGTAGCTGCATAGGGATTTCAGGACAAAACAAACTATTTGAACGCACTAAACCGCCTTAATCCAGATCTGACCGAATTGATGCGGCATGAATTTCTAGTTTGATTCAGTCAGCTGGAAAATGATTCCCGAAATTTTATACAAGCATTATCTACACAAGTAATCGCTTCACATAACCAACATCCATTGATTGAAATTTTCCCGCGGATAGTGAGCGGTGATGGGGTGTCGAACCAGGCTGCATGGCATCAGCGAAGTCGTCGCACATCTGGAAATACAGCCTGGGATATGGTTAAACGCTGGCGGCTTCTTTACCGGCTTCCCGTTGGGCATGGGTTCGATTGATATCACCGGTTTGCAATGCGTTATAGAGCCGATTTAAGGCATTGACATAGGCCTGTGCGGAAGCCACGATAATGTCAGTATTCGCCGATCGACCGGAGAAAATGCGCTCTTCATGCTTGAGCCGAATGGTGACCTCACCGATCGCGTCAATTCCAGCGGTCACTGATTGAACCGAGAATTCAATTAATCGATTGGGCACATCAACCACGCGATTGATTGCTTTGTATACCGCATCGACTGGTCCCGTGCCGATGGCAGCGTCCATTAATTCCTCGCCCGTCGGCGTCCGTAATTTAACAGTCGCAGTTGGTTGAGCATTACTGCCAGCGGAAACCTGCACCATTTCTAAACGGAACAGCTCTGGTGGCTGTTGGGTTTCATCATTGACGATTGATTCTAAATCCCAGTCGGTGATTTCCTTTTTCTTGTCCGCGATTTCCTTGAACCGGACAAAGGCTTTATTTAATTCTGAGTCGGCTAGTTCATAACCTAATTCTTTCAAGCGCGTTCGGAAGGCATTCCGACCCGAGTGTTTGCCCAAGACGATTTGATTATCGGTTAAGCCAATCAACTGGGCATCCATAATTTCGTAGGTCAGCTTATTCTTCAGCACGCCGTCCTGGTGGATACCGGATTCATGGGAGAACGCATTTGCTCCAACGATGGCTTTATTCGGCTGGACAAACATGCCGGTTAAGTTGGAGACTAGACGCGAAGTCTTGTAGATTTCCTGAGTTTTGATATTGGTCAATGGCGCCTCGGATGCGGCAGGGCGATTGAAGAAGGGGTTGAAGTACTGACGTCGGACATGTAAGGCCATCACCAATTCTTCCAAGGCTGCATTGCCCGCCCGTTCACCAATGCCGTTAATCGTACATTCCAATTGGCGGGCACCATGCTTCACCGCTTCTAGGAAGTTTGCCACCGCTAAACCCAAGTCGTTATGCCCATGCACAGAAATAATTGCTTGGTCGATATTTCGCACATTTTCTTTAATCCCCTTGATCAACGCCCCGAATTCCGCCGGGGTCGTGTATCCGACTGTATCGGGAATGTTGATCGTCGTTGCCCCTGCCGCAATTACCGCCTCCAGGATTTCGTATAGGAATTCCGGGTCTGAACGACCGGCATCTTCCGGTGAAAACTCAATATCATCAGTAAATGACTTCGCATAGGCGACCATTTCCGGTGCAATTTGGATCACTTCTTGGCGACTCTTGCGCAGTTTGTATTCTAGGTGAATATCAGAAGTCGCAATGAAGGTATGAATTCGTTTGTGGTAAGCCGGCGCGATCGCTTCTGCTGCCGCTTTAATATCGCCTTGAGCCGCCCGGGCCAAACTACAAATTATTGGACCATTTTCGGTCCCAACGATTTTGGCGACTTGATTTACAGCGGTAAAATCACCGGGACTGGCAAACGCAAAACCGGCCTCAATCACATCTACTCCAAGCCGAGCCAGCTGCCGCGCAATCGCAATTTTCTCCTCCACATTGAGGGTGGCCCCAGGCGACTGCTCGCCGTCCCGCAGCGTGGTATCAAAAATAATGACACGGTCAGGGTTGGAATCAAATTTCATGGCTCGACTTCCGTGGATTATCCATCTTCGTAACTAGTGAACGGGCGGGCAGTTCCGCTGATTTGCTCGACATTCGAGCAGGCGGAGAAGCGCCGAAAATAAAAAGGAATCTGCAATTGCCTGAATTAAGTCCAGGTGCAGATTCCTTTCTATTGTAGTACCAAAACAACCACAGATGTAGCATCGTATTTCACAAGTACTACATAGTTGTTGCTGGTTTTGCCGAAAACCTAACTATGTACATAATCCGCTTTTTCGATGAAGGAGCGAATCCCGTTTAAATCAATATAACGATCAGTCGCGTTCCGGAGCTCACGGGCAATCATGCCCTCCGTTGAAACGACAGTAACGTGCGTATTCTTGGAGCGTAGTAGCTCGATCGCCCGCTCAAAGTCACCATCGCCGCTAAACAGTATGACCCGATCATACTGTTCCACCGTATTAAACATATCTACGACAATTTCGATATCGAGATTGGCCTTCTGGGAATACCGCCCAGAGTTGTCATCGTAGTATTCCTTGAGAATCTTGGTGCGCACCGTGTAGCCTAAACTAATCAAGGCATCCCGGAAGCCGCGCTGATCCTGCGGGTCTTTCAATCCGGTATACCAAAAGGCATTGACTAGCTCGACCTCGTACTCTGTTACAAAATATTCTAAAACTCGCTTGGGATCGAAAAACCAGCCATTTTTTTGCTGAGCATAAAACATATTATTGCCATCCACAAAGATGGACAGGCGATTAGCCAAGTAACGCATAAAAACGAATACCTAATAATTCTATTGTCGCTGTAATGGCAATGACATCGTGCTGACATGGCCGATCACCAGATCGACGCAACCAATTGCCCGAAAATTTTCTTTAAGAGAAAAATAAAGTAAACAGTAATCAGATTTTGAGCGGTGCCAGAAACTCGGTGTTTTAGCTTACCGCTTCGCTCCCCTCAGGAAGCGTCCCCCTTAGGACAGATGTTGTAATGAGTTAACGATCAAATTGGGCGGGCAAAATGTGCCTATTGACCATATAAACCGAAAAGGCGCAAGTCCTTCATCAACTTCCCGTGACTTAATTTGTTGAGCATATGTATGGTTATGTGTGGGTGTAAGTATGTATCTGTAAGTCAAACGTATAGCCAGGCTTAAGTAGCCTAAGTAGATGTACTGCCAACTGCCGAGGCCTGATTGGATAAAGGCTGCGCAACCAGTGCAGGTATCAATTTTATCGACTCATAATATTAAGTTAACAATATTGACTTGATTGGTAAAACACAAGAGGAGCGGTGTAAACTACACGATTTCTTTAGGAGAAACCTCGAAAATCCGGCGTCATCTTTATAAGGTATTGGTTGTGGGGAGTGCTACACAGCAACGTATAAGCCAAAGATTTCTTTGGCTTATACGTTGTCTTTTTTCGTTTTTATTGTGGGTAAGCAATGCGCTGGTGATTTGATTGTTGCCAAACTTGCAAGAAAACTTCTGAAATTTGATTGAGATCTTGCCGACTTAATCCAGAATTGGCTAGTGCCCCCGCTTTCCAACGGGCGCGAAAGATTTTTTGAATCATGTTGGCCGCGACCTCAGGAGTGGCTTCCTTCAGCGATCGTAGTGCCGCTTCACAGCTATCAGCCAGCATCACGATACCCGTTTCTCGCGATTGGGGATTGGGACCGGCGTAGCGAAAGTCGGCCTCATTGATCTCGATTGATGGATCTGCTGCTTGAAATTGCAACGCTTTGTGATGGAAATAGCTAATTAACTCTGCCCCTTGGTGTTCTGGGATGAATACGCGCACGGCGCGCGGCAGGCCAGCACGCTTTGCCATCACAATTCCTTCAGTGACGTGCTTTTTGATGATGGCGGCACTTTCCCAGGGATTGTTAATCAGATCATGTTTATTTTCGCGGCCCATTTGATTTTCGATGAAGCCGAGCGGATCATGCATCTTCCCAATGTCGTGATACAGCGTCCCCGTCCGGATTAACTCGACATCACAGCCGAGTTCTTTGCCTGGCTGCTTCAGCCAGGTTAGCAACGGCTAGCGTGTGTTGAAATGTTCCAGGGGTTTCGGCAGCTAGCCGTTTCAGCAAAGGTCGGTTCAGGTTTGCTAGCTCCACTAGACGAATGGTCGTGACTAAGTCGAAGGTGCGTTCTAGATACGGGCTAATCCCGATCGCGACAATACACCAAGCTAGTCCCAGCAAACCGTATAAGGCTGTCCATTTGGCCAACTCCGACCAGGTCACTTGGGTTAACCAGCCGAGAATAAAGTACAGTGCGGCCTGCGTCACGCCAACCATAATGCCGAGTAAGACTGAATCCTCACGCGATCGCAGGCGTGGCGAATAGCCAGCGGCTAACAGACCACCTGCGATGCTGGCCAGTAGTGGTTTTGTTGCGACGGCTAAGCCGATCGGCAATAGACACTACTAATGCCAAAAATCGTCAGGATTGCTAGCAGTGGGTTATAAAAACTGCCGAGTAACAGACCAATCATGGGTAAGTTGACGGAAGGAACGCCAACCAAAACACACAAGGCTGTAATCAAGGCAAGCAACAAGATGAGGATGTAATCTTGGCTAGTAATGTCTGGGTAAACGCGTTTGGCACAGACATAGAAGATCGATAAACCAATCCCCATGATCAGTGTAAACTGCAAAAATTTCTTGAAATTGACCGTACGACGATCCAGCTTGAAGTATGCCAAAAGCAGGGCCTGCTTGGGCGTGATAATTTTATCTTGCTCAACAATGACGTCATTTCTAGTCACGCTAATTAAGACCGGTTGAACATTGCGCACCGCTTCATCGGCAAGCTGCTGGGTCTGATCGAGGTCTGCAGCAATATTGGGCGCTAGCGTTTCCGTGAGAATGCGCACAGCCAATGATTGGGTTGATTTTGGCAGGACAGCCTGGGCATTCAGCAGAAAAGCCTGCTGCTGTGTCTCCTGCGGTAGTCCCGCTGATAATCCTTGGGCCAGAATCCGCTCAGCCAGACGAGGCAGTTCGGTCTTCAACGTTTGCCAATCGTCCTCCGGTAGATCGAGTAGCACGGTCGTATACTCAAAACCGGATTGACTCAGCCATTTTTCCTCGGCAGCACTCAAAGCCGTCTGGTAGCGTTGGCGCGCATTGATCAATGGTTGGAAAATCGATCGTAACTCCAAGTCTTGAACGCCAGTCAGAATCTCGGTTTTCGCAATTTTCCGGCGGTAGCGTTGGAGCTGGGTCAGCGCTCTTTCCTGCCAATCGTAGACAGCGATTCTTTTGCTGGGCTGTGCGAAGTTTTGGACAACCTGTTCCCATTCTTTGCCATCAGCGCGGCGCAGTGCCCGCTGGATATCCTGCGATAGGATCGATGGCGCAACAATTGGGAAATCGCCCAACATTTGCCGTAATCTTGTGCCTTCTTTCAAGATTTGCTGTAGCTTCTGTCGACTCGTTTGAGTTTTTTCCTTGTCTAGCATGAAGACGGGGAAACCCTGACGCGCTTCCTGCTTGCGCAGTTCGGTCGCAGCAATGTCCTCAACTTGGTCTGATTTGGGGACAACGATCGTTTGCGGTGCAATGTCTCCCGCCTGAAGCTGTGGCTGGGTATAGAACGTCTGACCAAACGCCACGCTCATAATCAACACGATCGCAACCCCGAGCATAGTCCGACTGATGCGGGAATATAACAGCGACTTGATCCAGCGCTTTGGCAATTTATTCAGCAGTTGTTCTAGCTGCGATTGGATAGCGTGTAGCTTGAGCTTAGTTATCATATCGATTTGCCCAAAAAACTGCTACCTGAGACAGTTTTCTTGATGTTTTGATAGATAGGTAGAATGTTTTGATAGATAGGTAGAGCCGCGAATGTGATCGGGCCATAACTTTAGTTAAATAGGATTAGTTAAATAAGATTGACGAAAATACTTAAGCCTAACGTGGGGGGAAAACCGTTGGGGCGGCAGCGGTGGTGTTCAAGCCAGCCATCTGAGGCTGGATGTTGCCAGACCAAGCCAGAAGTAATTGATTGGTATCTTGGTTAAATGGTGCCACAGAAAAGTCGGATGGATCTTTATAGTCCGGCTCGATCATTTGATTGTGAGGCGATTGAAGCGTGAACAGTGATTTAAGCTGGTGTACTGGCAGATTGTGCCAGCCACCGTAGGCACCGAATAATCCCCCTAATAGTCCGCCGAGGATTGGGCCGGGCTGGCCAATGCATTGGCCAGCCCGCGATAGCGCTAAAGCCAAATCCTGCGGATTCTGCAAAAAACAGAGTAGACTAATGGCCAGCGAACGTTCCGCGTCTCCATAATTTGTGAGCGCGGATTGGATCTGCATCAAGCAAACTTGCTGGTGTTGCCATTGCTGAATCTGGATTAGCTGCTGATGCCAAACTTCAGGGAGTTCTGGCGCACCATTGTCGGCCTGTTGTTGGCATTGTTGGAGAAGATTGTGAATCAGGTGCTGGGTTTTACCGCCAGGGCGAATCGCTTGGGCGATCGCTTCACCATAGAGCCACACGACTGCCTGATTGGGGCCGCCAGTCAACCAATTAGGGATTTGCTCTAACCAGCGCTGCCGCTGATGCCAACTCTCGTGGCAGTAGAGCCAGAGAGGCAACAAATTTAGGGCTATTTGAAGCGCATCGTGAGGCAATTTTGGCGGATTGTACTTGGTTGGATGGCAGAGCCACTGAATACATGACTGAATCGGAATCACGATATCGTCGATCGACTGCGTTGTAAAATGCATTTGTCCCAGCACACTGCCAATCAATGCGCCTTGAAACCGTTGAAATAAAGAATATTGCTGCATTGGATTGAACTACGGCATCGGCACAGGCATACTCAGGCAGTTTCAGGGGGAATTTAGAGGCAATTATGCCAAATTCTTCAGCTTCAGTTATCCATTCATAGTATAAACTTCAGTGAAGAAACTGGGAGAAGCTCATGCCTCTGATTACATCTACTACTCATTCGTACAAGGATGTTGAGCCGATATATCGCAATATCATCAATCGCCGCCTTGCGACGCTAGTTGGATGTCTAGGATTGTCAAGTCTGATCTGGGTCGGCGGTGAGCCGCGCACTGTTTCGGCACAAGGTTCATCAATTGTGCCCGCCGTCGCTCAATCACCATTGCCACCGCGTCGGCTACTACAAGTTGGGTCAAGTGGTTCAGACGTCAAGGATTTACAGGGAATGCTGGTCCTCATGGGACTGTACAACGGCCCTGTTGATGGCGTGTTTGAGCTGAATACGCGGGCGGCGGTGCTGCGATTCCAGCAAATGGCTGGATTGTATCAAGATGGTATTGTCGACGGCTCAACTTGGATGAAATTATTACCACCGGCTCCCGGTGAAGTGCCTGTGACAGTCATTGTTCCAGCCGGGCAGCCGGTTGTTAGTGCCCCGGCATCTGCCACAGTTGTGCAAGAAGAAGTCGTCGTGCAAGAAGAAGTCGTTGTGCAAGAGACCTTCGAGCCAATTTTGCGCAATGGCGCAGAGGGAGCGGCAGTGATCCTCTTGCAGCAGCGGCTACAAGAATTAGGGCTATATGATGGCCCGATCGATGGTGGATTTGGCGATATGACTGAAGCAGCGGTGAAGGCAGCCCAGAGTAATGCTGGCCTGGAGGTCGATGGGGTTGTCGGGCCCGCGACGTGGCAAGCGATTCGGTAGGCGGATTGAGCCGGATTACAAGGCGAACTGTCCAACGCCCCGCAGCAAATCGAGAAAGGAAAAGACAACCGGCGGCTGTAACTGATTGGCTACCACAGCGACGCCAATTCGGCGCTCCAGCGGTACTGGTAGCGATCGTACGGTTAATGTATCCGGGATCGGCATGGCGGCCAGCTTGGGGAGAATTGCCGCGCCCAGTCCTTGTGCCACCATGCTAACGATCGTCGAGTCTTCTTTGATTTCATAGGCGACTTTGAGGGTGTGCCCCGATGCGTTCCAGTGATCGCGCACCGCTGTCGTACATTCGGCGTAGTTATACAAAATATAGGAATAGCTCGAGAGCATCTCCCAACTGAGCTGCTCGGGAATTTTACTTTCACTGGGCGGGAGCAATACGATAAATTCGTCGCGGGCAATTTCCCAGGTTTCTAAGTCAGTCGAGCGTGGTAGTGGTACCAATCCCAAATCGACTTCACTGGATTTGAGCAACTTATCCACCCCATTCGGGTCAGCCTCGGTGATGGTAATTTCGACGTTGGGATAGCGCTGATGAAAGTGAGCCATTCTTGAGGGCAAAATGTGGGTTGCCGCACTGCGAAATGACGCAATGCGAATCCGGCCAGAATGTAAGCCTTTAGCAACGTTAACTTCGTGATCGATTTTCTGACGGAGTTCCAGCATTGCCTCCATATAGGGCACAATCTGTTCGCCCGTTGGGGTGAGGCAAGCCCCAAACCGGCCACGGTGCAGCAGCAGTACACCCAGTTCATTTTCCAGCGTGGCGATCGCCCGGCTGACGGCTGGCTGTGAGATCCCAAGCTGTAGCGCTGCGGTCGAAAAACTCCCCTGTTCGATCACCGTCAGTAAAACTTGAAGTGCCGCTAGATTCATGGATTCTCCTGATTCATCTTCGCTTGAACCAATTTTGTTGAGTGGCTGAGCTGAATCGCTAAAAATGTTCATAGAGTGCATCTATTCGCTTTTAGCATAGAAGCAAAACGTAAAGGTTTTTGCAGCTTCCATAACATCCCGTTAAGTTATGTGCATAAGTCGGCATACTAATCCAATAGACGGCTTGATGATTCTCTAGACACCACTTATGTTTGAACTCATCTCATACGAAAAGTTTCGCAACACGCCCGGAGTCAAGTTTTTTGATATCACGATCGCGCAGTCTAATGCTCGCGATTTAGTGGTTCACGATGGCCCTGCCGTCAGTCCGAATAACACAGAAAATGACGCTTGGCAGTTTTATCTTCATCCTCATCAAGAGGATAATTTACTCGCACTTGCCGGTGGACGCACCTTTTATTTGGTGAATTTCGCTTGGGAGTATCCCTTCCATATGGTGAGGCTGGAGGCGAACGGCGATATTCTGCGGATTCCACCTGGGACGTTTCATCGTTCGGTTTCCGACCCGAAAGGTTCGATCGTTTTGAATCAGGCTGTACGCGATGAAGTGGCGACGGTTGAGGGTGAGTTCCGCGTTTATAGCAGCACTGAGATTCCGCGCTTGATGCAAGTAACTTCCAAGACCGCCGCACCGCCAATGATGCATGGCTTCCCAGAAATTGAGCTACGCCGTGTTGCGTAAGTTCTCCTGGCCAGTACGATTGTCTTGTAACCCACAATTTCAGTAGGATGCGTTATTCACACAATAATAGCGCATCTTTAATTTATGCAATCTAACGATCGCCCTGCGCTTCCCCTGCTGACCGCGCTAAAGCATGGGGCAGCGCGTGATTATGCTGCATTTCATACACCGGGGCACAAGCGCGGGCAAGGCGCGCATCCTGCACTCACCCAACTAATCGGCACAGCTGGACTCCAGGCAGATTTACCCGAACTGCCCGAACTTGATAATCTGTTTGCTCCGCAAGGTGTAATTGCGCAATCGCAAGCGCTTGCTGCGGATGCTTTTGGGGCTGAGCGCACCTGGTTTCTGGCCAATGGTTCTACTAGTGGAATTATTGCCGCGATCCTGGCCACTTGTCAGCCGGGTGACAAAATCATTCTGCCGCGCAATGTTCACCAGTCGATTATCGCGGGCTTAATTCTATCCGGCGCGCAGCCGATCTTTGTCATGCCAGCGTACGATCGGCAGCGGGATTTAGCCCACGGCGTTGCCTCCGTCACAATCGATCAGGCACTAGCGAAGCATCCGGATGCAAAGGCGGTTTTAATTGTTTATCCGACTTATTACGGTGTCTGTAGTGATATTCAGGCGATCGTCGCGATCGCACATCGTTATCATGTACCGCTGATTGTTGACGAAGCCCATGGTGCGCATTTTCACTTTCACCCTGATTTACCCATGTCGGCGATGTCGGCGGGTGCGGATGTGGCCATCCAATCGACGCATAAGACGCTCTCCGCATTAACACAGGCGTCAATGCTGCATTTGCAAGGAAATCGCGTTGATCCCGATCGAATTCAGCGTTCTCTCGCTTTGGTGCAATCGACGAGTCCCAACTATCTGTTGCTGGCATCGCTGGATGCGGCCCGTGAACAAATGTCAACGATGGGCCAAGTACTACTCACACAAACCCTTGAATTTGCCGACCAAACGCGCCAACAATTAACGTCGATTCCGCTGGTTAGCGTCTTAGAAAAAACGCCAACGGCAGCGGGATTTCATGATCTCGATCGTACCCGTCTGACAGTCACAATTTCAGAACTTGGTTTAGATGGTTTTACGGCTGATGCGATTTTGAATGAAACATACCAAGTCGTCTGCGAATTGCCATCATTTGCACATCTAACCTTCATTTTTAGCATTGGCACCACAGCGGTCGATCGCGATCGCTTAGTTGCGGGTATCACCAGCTTGGCCAATTGCCCAAAATCGTCACCCAAACTACCAGCCTTGCCGTCGAATGCCTATGGGTGGATATGCCAAACCCAGCTTTCACCCCGGGAAGCATTTTTTGCCGCGGCGGCGGTCGTCCCCATTGCACAAGCGGAGAATCGGATCAGTGCCGAACTGATTTGTCCTTATCCACCTGGCATTCCGGTACTGCTGCCCGGAGAGGTGATTACGGCGGCCGCGATCGATTTGCTGCAAACGATATTGCGATCGGGCGGCCTTATCAGCGGCTGCAGTGATCCGGAATTGCGGACAGTACGAGTCATCGACGTGGATATTGCTGGTGCAAAACGTCAGGAACCCGCACAATGAGAAGGGATTAATTGCTACTTTTTCGTATGCCCCTTTGGAATTGTGTTACACCTGGTATCCCTGACGATCTATTTGAAATTCTTCCCGGCATTCCCATGAGTCAGCGGGAGATCCGCTTGCTGCTGCTATCGCAACTCCAACTGAACGCTGATTCGGTGCTGTGGGATATTGGCGCGGGTACAGGTACAATCCCAGTGGAGGCTGGCTTGTTGTGTCCAGGGGGAATGATTATTGCCGTTGAGCGCGATGAAGAAGTGGTCAGTTTGATTCAACGCAACTGTGATCGGTTTGGGGTGAAGAATGTGTCGATCATCTCCGGTAGCGCGCCTGACTGTTTGCGTAAAATCGCCCAGACTCCCGATCGAGTTTGCATTGAGGGCAGTAAGTCGATCCAAGACACCCTGGAAGCGGTCTGGAAGTTACTGAAGCGAACCGGGCGGATTGTTACGACCGCCAATAACCTAGAAAATCTCTACAAAGTTTCCGAAAGCTTTGCGCAGCTTCAGGTGCGGAATATCGAAGTTGTGCAGGCTTCAGTGAATCGACTGGAAAAACGGGGAATAGCCCAGGCGTTTGTGGCTGCTAATCCGATCTTCATTCTCAGCGGCGAGAAATTGGATGATTAGAGCAATTGGTATTCGCGATCGAGCGGACTGACCACACCACGACCATCACGATTCAGCACATGGGTATGGTTCAACGTGTTGGTTTGGTCGACCAGGACGGTATGGCTCCGCTTTACCATGCCTCAACTAAATATATTGTCTCTCGCTCATTAACTGAACTATTTACGAATCTAACCCATGGCGAACGAAGCAAAAAATCATCCAATTGATGGTAGTTGGTTGAAACAACTTCAGTCAATCTCAATCCACTTGAGCCTAGTGCATCTGGTATCTCGCTCTCAGCCAAAGCTGTTGAGAGTCTGACAAATGAGCAGATCTTCACGCTAGCTGATAAATTTCAATCACAACAGCATGAACGGCTCTCAGCACAGCAATCACAACAGAACGGATAGCTGTTTAGCACAGCTAAAGAATCAGCAGGAGCGCTATCAGCTCTACTCCGAAACCAACCACAATCAGGCTCAAGGTCAACGTCGCCTCATCTACGCAGGAATCAGTGCAGTGATACTGATCTTCCTGGGATCAGTTGTTTATGCCAAAGTGGCTAATGATGAAAAGCTGGCCGACAAGGTGATTTCAGGAATGTTTGGCTTCCTCGGCGGTTCAGGATTCACCGCATTTGTGGCGAAGAATCAAGCAGCGAACAAAGCGCTGAAAAAATGACGATGTGATTTTTGCTGATCGGCAAATATGTGATCTCCCTGACATCATTCGCGATCGGGCAAGGAATAATAAGGTTTGATAGACTTTACATTACAAAATATTCACACAGCTGAGTTTATATATTCTGACTCTCTAGCTTTTTAATTTCCTACCCACTTCTCCCTTCACTGTATGGTCGCAACAAAGTCTACCTCTGAGTCACGCCTCGATCAGTACTATCAGCAGATTCAAGCCGTTATTCTCGATCGGCAAAACCCGATCTCCGGCTTACTCCCTGCTAGTACTGCTGTCAATGAGCATGGTGACTATACGGACGCTTGGGTACGCGACAACGTTTATAGCATTCAGGCTGTCTGGGCACTGGCACTGGCCTACCGCAAAGCGGAAGTTGATGCCGGGCGGACGTTTGAATTGGAGCATTCCGTTGTCAAACTCATGCGGGGCTTACTGTTCGCGATGATGCGACAGTCAGAAAAAGTTGAAGCTTTCAAACATACTCAATCACCGCTTGATTCCCTGCATGCCAAGTACAACACCATGAATGGGGCCACCGTTGTACCCGATGATGGTTGGGGCCACTTGCAAATCGATGCCACATCGATCTTCTTACTCATGCTGGCGCAGATGACGGCCGGTGGACTGGCGATTGTCTTTACCCAGGACGAAGTGGACTTTATTCAAAACCTGGTCTATTACATCGGCCGCGCCTATCGCACACCCGACTACGGCATTTGGGAACGCGGCAATAAAATCAATCACGGTAATCCTGAACTGAATGCCAGCTCGATCGGCATGGCAAAAGCCGCATTGACGGCGATGGACGGGTTTGATCTATTTGGTGTGAATGGTAGCGACGCATCTGTGATCCACGTCATGCCCGACGAGATTGCCCATTGCCGCATGACCCTCGAATCACTCCTACCAAGGGAATCCAGCTCAAAGGAAGTGGATGCTGCTCTGCTGAGTGTGATTAGCTTTCCCGCCTTTGCGATCGAAGATTTGGAACTAGTCGAACGGACCCGCAATAAAGTAATTGAATGTTTGGAAGGTCCCTACGGCTGTAAACGCTTCCTCCGGGACGGTCACCAAACCGTGATTGAAGACACGACACGACTGCACTACGAACCGAAGGAATTAAAACAGTTCGAACATATTGAGTGTGAGTGGCCGTTATTTTTCACGTATCTGGCACTTGATGGCATTTTTCGTGACGATCGTGAGCAAGCTGCGGCATACCTAGCTAAGCTGAATAAGATCGCCGTAGAGCGCGATGGCATAAAACTGTTGCCCGAGGTTTACTATGTGCCAGAGGAACTAGTAGAAGCAGAAAAAGCCGCACCCCATAGCCAACCCCGTCAGCCAAACGATAATTTGCCGTTAGTCTGGGCCCAGAGCCTTTACTACGTTGGGCAAATGCTCCAAGAAAAGCTGCTGAGCCCGAGTGATGTCGATCCGCTGAACTTACATACACGCTTAGGTTCAACCCGCCGCGTCAATGTGCAGATTGTGCTGTTAGCCGAAGATGAATCCTTAAAGGCAAAGTTAGCTACCTACAACGTCCCAACCGAAACCTTAGCCGATATCGCACCAATTCAACTGCGACAGGCAAAGGAACTATCAATGGCCTATACCCAATTGGGCTGCAACGATAAGCTGGCACTCACAGGTCGGCCCGGACGCCTGATGCGTAGTCTAGCAACGTCGAAAGCCTATAAGTTTGGTGGGGATACCTTTATCTTTCTGCCGACCTTCTTGGAGCGCGATCGCTTCTACATCACGCTCGATTATCATTTCTTGATTTCCAACTTTCAGAGTGAGCTTTCCTATATTCAGCGGCATTGGCGACAGTTAGGCCGACCTTTAGTCAGCCTGATGATTACGCACGACATGCTGGATAAAGGCATGGAGGCCCTACTAAAAATGGTACAGGAGTTTCAGGATGGTTTCTGCGGCGATATCCCAGTGAAGCTAGGGCCACTGAAGCAATTGATGCTGACGGCCAGTCGGGCGCGGCTGGACTTTCTCCCGGACTTCGATGCTGCCGCCTATACCGAGGCTGCCTTTTATAAGCCTTATCTGCAATATGATCCCAGTCAAACCGTACCACTGAGCAGTCTGCAGGAGTTTAAGCTGGAGCAGGAAACGGATGAAAGCGGACTATGTAAAAGGTTGCAGAATTCCCGCAATCTGTACGAGACAATTGAAATCCTCGCAACCTTAGCTAGTCTTAAAGGTTTGATGTTTGATACTGGCATCGGCGATACCGGGGAGTCGGTGCGCGTTGGCCGTCTAATCGACGAAGTTTACCGCAAGGCGAGCCGTGGTGATGCCGCCGGCCGACCTTACTGGGGCATCGTTCGTCGAACTGCCGGTATGCTCGATAAGGTTGATGTCGAATTAACCGATGCCGTCGCCGGAATTTTGGTGCGGCAAAAGCAAATTGCGGTTGGCCTCGCCTATACAGAAGCCGCACTGATTACACAGCCGCTGCCCCACAATGAATTGTTAGAAAAACTGCGGACTTTTTGCCGCGAAGACATTCGCGATCGAGTCTTGAGCCAGGAGATCTTGATTTACCTCAATTCGCTGATGAAAGCGAAACCAACGTTGGTAAAAGGATTGCTGACTTTAAGAGTCGGTTACTTTATTGTCTTGATGACCAACGACTTGGCCCAGGAGTTAGAAGTCACACAGGATGAAGCCTATGAACAACTCATGCAGCTAAGTCCATACGAAATCAAGATGCGGCTGGCGCAACTGCTTGCGGGCTACGAACAAAGCAGTAGCCAAGTATTCCAACGTGAGTCGTTGAAGCTCGGGCTCAAAGAGGCAGAAATTGATTGGATCGTCCCCATTAGTGAGCCGGAAGAACCACAAGACTGGCTGCGCTACCGACAGATGGAAGGGGGTCGGGGTGGTGTACCCAAGGATTTTTATCCCAATGTCTGGAAACTATTACACCACTGTAAAGGGCTGGTGATCGGCGATAAACTCGAACGCCGCAATCGCCTCGAAAGTGAGTCACTGATTCTGGAGATGACCGCTGGCGAGAAAAACTTCGCGCTCCAGGTGGACCACTTATTGAATAAAATTCCGGCGGCTGAATATCGCCATGTAAATATTGAGGCCCTGATGGAATTATCGGTGATTGTGGAAAATAATCCGAATATCCAGGTTTCCGACTACATCGTGCTCGATATTTTGGTGGGGCACGCGGTGCGGCTAGCTTGGCTTGATCGGCATCCTGAGCATGCCGATCACTACGACGAGTACAAAACCTCTGCCTGGACGTCTTTCTATACCAGTTCACCCTACGAGTGCGCTGCCTTTATCGCTAAAGCCCTGCAGTTCCTGACCCGTTTGGGACAAGACCAAGGGGCACCAATGACAAGCGCAGCAGAAACAGATGGGTAGAATATTTGTATTAATTTAATCTAAAATTTTGCTGGATTTGTGGCGCTTCCAGTTAGGCTAGGCGTAGATCAAACGCTCTGCTTTTTCGGCCTGCTTTGACTTAATGCAGGCATCAGTGTTGCTCGATGACGAGGTAATGTTGATGGAAAACAACCCCAGTATTCTCTCCCACGTTTCGATCGGGACCAACAAATTCGATCGCGCTGTTGCCTTCTACGATCAAGTGCTTCTGACGCTCGGCTGTCAGCGGATAATGGCACATCCAGGCGCGGTTGCCTATGGTAAGCGTTATCCTGAATTTTGGGTGCAGACACCGATCAATGGTCAGCCAGCCACGGTCGGCAATGGGTTTCATATTGGCTTTATTGCGGCGACGCGCGCCGAAGTTGATGCATTTTATCAAACCGCATTGATCGCCGGGGCCACTGATGATGGCGCACCGGGAGCGCGTCCTGATTATGGTGAACCCTACTATGGATGCTTTGTGCGTGATTTAGATGGACACAAGATTGAGGCAAGTTATTGGGATATCGGGCTGATTGAGCGCATGTATGTCGGAGAAAATTGAAAAAGGACTCTAAAATGGAGCGTCGAAAACCACCAGTTTTGACGGGCCCAAGTTTGCGCTCAAATTTTTTCTATGTTCCTTTTTCTGTCCAAACTGCTGCCGCTACTGTTCTACCCACTCGGACTAACAATTCTCTTGACGATCGTGGGGCTTGTTTTGCTCAAACGACGACGCAGCAAGCTAGCGAGTCCGATCATTATTTTGGCCATGTGGTTGTTGTATTGCAGTAGTACAGAGCTAGTCGCCCATGCCATTACCAGCTCATTAGAATTGCGGTACGTGCCAACCACGATCCCCCAAGCCGATGCAATCGTGGTGCTCGGCGGCGCAACGAAATCGCCTCAGGCTCCACGAACAATGCCAGAAGTGAGCGAAGCTGGCGATCGGATAATTTATGCTGCCAAGCTTTACAAGCAAGGTAAGGCAGCGAAAGTCATTCTGAGTGGCGGTCGGATTTTCTGGCAAGATGCACCGACATCCGAATCAAGTGATATGGCGATGCTGATGGACTTACTGGGAGTACCACGTGATGTCGTACTAGAGGATCCCAAATCACTGAACACCCGCCAAAACGCGGAATACGTGAAACAAATCGTCGATCGTGAAAAGTTTAAGCGGTTAATTTTAGTCACTTCAGCCACACATATGCCGCGCGCGATCGCCGTCTTTCAACGCTTGGACATGGATGTTGTCCCCGCACCCACAGATTTCTACACGACGTTTGCCGATCAACGCCACAATCCCCAAGGACGCTTGCTCAGCCTCCTCCCGGATGCCGAAAATCTGGCGCTAACCACACGATCGCTGAAAGAATACATCGGTCTATGGGTTTACCGCTTACGCGGCTGGGCGTAGTGCGCTACGTTCCTTGCAAACTATCAATTAACGCCGCTGCCGCATTTGGAATGGTTTCGGCCCCCGATTCCGTTGCCGCAATCAGTAGCAATAACACGTTCGCACCCGTTGGTTTGGCCACAATCAAGCCGTTAACTAATTGCGTATTGCCACCGATCGTCAGACTACCGTTCCAATCAATCTGAACACCGCTGGGAATCGGCTGCGCGGCCCCCGGACTAAATCCTTCACCCCGTTGAAACACCGTCTTCGCAATTTCCGCAAGCGCATCGGGCGCAATTAATCCTCCTCCCAGCACTGGCTGCGCGAGGGCCGTATAAGCCAGCGTCCCATCTTGGCGCTCAATCAGCACCGCATCCCCGATCGACGTGACACGATAGTCCTGCAAAATCGCCACCCGGAAACGACCACCCGGATCAACAAACTCACCTGACGTCGGTAGCGGTGTCGCCGCTGGCAATGGTGCAACTGGGACAGGCGACTGTGTGGGGAGAACTGTGGGTGAGACCGTCGGAGAGGCTGTGGGCACAATCGGCATCACCGTGGGTGAGGGACTTGGGGTGGGTGGGTTGTATTCGGTTGCAGAACCCGGCAAGGGCGCAACCGGAACGGCATCCGCTGGTGCCGGTGTCGTTGCTGGTAGCGGCTCCTGTGCGCGGAGCCCGTAGCCACAGAGCATGGCCAGAATAAACGTCAGGGTAGCGAGGGCCGTGAGCCAAATACGTTTGGTCATGAGAACAGTTAAGAATTGGAGTTTATGAAAGGAAAAATTTTGAGTTTTGCATGATTTAACTAGCCACGCCCCAGAATCGCTGGATTACCTGAATAAAATACACCGGCAATACAGCCCGTCATAATCGTGGCGAGGGTCGCAGCCCAAAGCGCTTTCCAACCCAACTGTGTGAGGTCTTTGCGCCGGGAGGGGATCAGACTACTAAATCCGCCCACAAAAATGCCATAGGAAGGCAAATGAGCAAAACCACATAGGGCATAACTCACAATCACTAAGGCTCGATCGCTAATTTCACCTTTTTGCGCCAGTCCAGCCAGGGCTAGATAAGCTGGAATCTCCGTTTCAACTAGACGCGAGCCGATCAAAACTGACGATCGCCAAATTTCTGGCCAGCTACTCGAGACGCCAGTGACGCTGACTAAGGGCACAAAGAGGGCACCGAGAATATTTTTGACATTGACAACTTGAAAAAATTGGCCAATTTGCTGGAGCGCCCGGTTTGGACTTTGGGCCAAGCCCGCGAGATTGCCAAAGAATAGATCAATTAGCGCGACGAAACCCAGCACCGCGATTAACAGTGCGGCGATCGCCACTGCCAATCGCACGCCACTGATCGCACCATCAATAATGCTTTCCATCGCGTTTTCGGCAGTGTTGGCTGTCGGCTCCGATTCGGAGTCGATTCCGCCGAGGGTAAGTGGTGCTTCGGTTTCTGGAACCAACAACTTGGAAAGCACAAAGCAGGCAGGAATCGACATCAAGGAGGCTGAAAGAAGATGCCCGGTAATTGTGGGAAAAGTTGGTGCAAGCAAGAGGGCATAGATCGCCAACACAGTCGAGGCAATGCTGCCATAGCAAGCACTCAGTACCGAACAAAGTTCACTGCGGGTCATCTTTTCGAGAAATGGCCGGATAACCAAACCTGACTCGATCCCCACAAACAAGTTAGCGGCACCGCTCAGCGCCTCGGCACCGCTCAGCCCCATCGTCTTGCGAAAAATCTTGCCAAAGAAGTTGATGATCGGCTGAATTACTCGCCAGTGATACAGCAACGACAGTAAGGCTGAGAAAAACACCACTAACGGCAGTGCCCGGAAGGCAAAAATATAGCCGAGGGAAATATTTTCGGGCGCGAGTCGATCGCCGATCACGGGCACGTAGGCCGGTGTAATGGCGCGGGCAATCCAGCGTCCAGCACCGATCGGACCAGGCGCAGTTTGCGGATTTGGCACGATCAGCTCACCAAATAAAAACCGCCCGCCAGCTTCAGTGGCATCGATGATTGCATTAATATTTTGGCTGATCAGTTCGATAATGCGTGGCACCAAGGGAAACTGAAATACCACTAAACCAACAATCAGCTGTAGGCCAATGCCCCACAGAATGACTTTCCAAGGGATTGCTTGGCGATTTTCCGAACCGGCCCAAGCAATCAAACAGAGCGCAAAAATACCAAAGAACGAAACTAAATTTAACCAGGACATTAGCGGTACCGCCCTACCCAATCGTTGAAACGAATCTGCATCACATCTTTTATCATCCAGAGGTGATCTTGCACGAACTTCACTTGAGAAACTTTAAGCTAATGCGGCTCGCTAACCTGAGATTGTATTTCCGCGATCGTGTAGCCATTGATTTGAACGCGATCAAGCAGTTCAGGCTCAAAGCCAAATCCCGTCAGCGTTTGAGGGGGTGAATAGTCATTGCGATTACCGATCGCGATGTCCGCCGATTTTAGAACCATCATCCAAATGCGCTAAAGAATAAGCGAAAGCACCATCGAGCCGATAATCTTCGAGAAGGTGGGTCCCCCAGCATGGACGCGTCGGCTGCAATCAAGCAAATTGCGGGCGCCGGATATTGTCTACAGAAGGATACGTGCTACGGATCAGCCTATTTGAACCATTGTCTGCGACTGGCAAAGTTGATTAACTCAACCGGCAAAGTGGATTAACTAATCAAATCGATAAGTAGTTCTGAGGTACTCGCATCTCCCCAATTTTCAGCCGATTGAATTAGAGTAGAAATATCAAACCTTAAATCAATCCACAGTGACGTGGCCCCGTTGATCAAACCAACACCATCGATTCGATCACCGCGCAATCATGCCATACCTCTGCCAGAATCTGCCTCAGGTACGTCCCTCTACTGACCCAAGCGCTCGTTTTGAGTTTCGTCCGTGTTGACTTTACGAGAATAATATGACGGTGCTCAATCTGCCTATAATGGCCCTTCAAAAACCAACTTCGCAGGATTTAGTCTCACTACGGCGCGTCTTTGCGTCGATCGATGCAGAAAGTTGTCCCCGCACTTACAACTTTCACATGCATACGCATCATTCCGATGGCCAGCTGTCGCCGGAGCTGCTAGCACAACAGGCTCTGGCAATTGGTCTCAGCGGGTTTGCGATTACCGATCACCACCAAATTTCTGGATTTTATGCGGCGCAGTCGTACTTGATTGATTGGCAGCGCCAAGCGGAGAATTCCGACAATGCCATGCCTCAGCTTTGGACAGGCGTAGAAATCACAGCGCAGCTATTGGGGGTTGAAGTCCATATTTTGGGCTATGCTTTCAATCCACATGCTCCAGCGTTATCGGATTATTTAACTGGAGATGCCCCCAAAGGAACGATCGCCGACGCGGATCGGGTCGTATCCGCCATCCACCAAGCGGGTGGACTTGCCGTGTTGGCCCACCCGGCCCGCTACCGCAAAGACAAAGCCGAACTAATTCCTGCAGCGGTCGCGATCGGCATCGACGGTGTCGAGACCTACTACGCCTACAGCAACCCGAAGCCCTGGAAACCTTGTCCTAAACAAACTCAGGCAGTTTATGCACTAAGCCAGCAATACCATTTATTGAATACCTGCGGTACTGATACCCACGGCATCAACCTGGAACAGCGCGTCTAAGCGATGCGACCAAATAAAAAAGGAGGCAAGCCATTGGCATGAACCTCCTTTGTCTTTTGAGAGTGTCACTAGCTAAATACGAACCGCTTACCAAAACCGAAACAATGCTTTGACCGGTTTGAATAAGATATTCAAACTCCTCACACACAGTTTTCTGTTGCCCAGAAAAATCGGAATTAGCTTAAATCAAATCACGCGCTTTGGGATAGAAATCGAACTAGATGGCATCGCACTCGCCGAGTTGTGAACATCGCAGTACATCGCCATATGCTTGAGTCAACAGAAGCATGATCCATCCCAATCAAAACGATCATCTAGAAATAGGCTAAAAGCAGAATAATTCCTAAACTTGACATCGCAAGCAAGCCCATGAACCACCATGACTGGCCAAGATTATTTGGCGTTGTTCTCATAGTATTTTCGTGATCCCCAATGAGGGTTTGTAATATTCAAAATATCAGGGTTTTTTCGGGATCACGAATACTTGATACTATTCTTCAATCTTGCTGACATATAAGTTCAAGCAAATCTTGTTGCTAATTATATTCAAGCGCTTATGCGATATAGCTTTGAAGTAAAACGCTATACTCCAAATAGTTTTAGCGAGCTAATTAGCCAATCATTTAATATTGCGAAATGCAACGGACAACGTTCTGTCCAACATTTAATCAATGGGTCAAACTCTAGAGAGAAGGAATACTTTTAGGTATTCCGCTAGGTATTCCGCGTTCCATCGAGTCGGACCTAACCCGCATATATTAGACATAACAGGCATATAATCGAGGTAATGGTGCAAATCCCTAAGCAAGCGGCATAAAATTAGCGGCAATGGCTCGGGTTGACTCGCTTAAGCCACACGCACAGGGGCCTGAAACAAAATTTCTCCGATAAATTGCACTCAATTAGAGAGAATTAGTGTAAAACAGCACTCAGTGTTTCTGGATCACCCGCCCCAAGGCCTGATACAGTCCAGACATTTGAGTTGATTAAAACCTAAGCCTCTCCAGGAGTTAAACAAAAAAATGGCTGCATCAAACGGCGTTTACACATATCGCGGTGGCGAAAAAGTGGTTTTGTCAAAAGTGCGCGATCAAATTGTGGCGCGGATCCAGCCTGATCAACTTAAAGACATTGGTTTTGATCGACCTCAGCAAGTTTCTTCAGCGTCTTCGCGCATCACCGTTGACCCGGCTCAACTCGACGCCACCATGCGCCAATTACGCCAAGTGGCTCCAACGCATCATGCCTATCAAGTCGCGGCCACGGGCGAAGATTATTTGATTACCGATCGGGTATTTGTCACTTTTAAACAGACTCCTTCGGATCAAGCAGTCTCCGAATTTGCCGGTAGATATGGCCTTTTTCTCAAAGCGCAATACAGCGATCGGGACTATCTGTTCCAACTAACCGATCACACCGGCATGAATCCCATCAAGCTCGTCGTGCAACTGACAGAAAATGAGCCGCAGGTCGAATTAGCCGAAAACGACCTGAACTACAACATTAACTTGATGCAGGTGGCCTTGCCCAGTGACCCAGAATACCAACGCCAATGGCACTTGCATAAGCGCTTCAGTCATGCCGATTACGACCCGCGTTCGTCCAGTCGCTGTGAAGAGGCTTGGCAGTTGATCGAGGGCTTCGGATCGGCCGATGTCGTTATTGGCGTGACGGATGATGGCTGTAAAATTGATCACCCCGATTTTGACTCCAGTAACAAGTTTGCCGGATGGGCCTACTTCATTAGTAGTCGCTTAGCCACCAGTAGTGATATTGGTGCAATGCCCCAGGATATGTACGAAACCGGCAACGACCACGGAACCGCTTGCTCTGGTGTAATTGCCGCCGAAGTCGATGCTTCACTCGTGGTTGGGGCAGCACCAGGCTGTCGTTTGCTGCCAATTAAATGGCAGTCGATCGGTGGTGGTGGCCTTGCGATCAGTGATTCTCGCATGTTAGCAATGCTCGGTTACGTCAGCGACAAGGTTGACGTGCTGTCCAACTCTTGGGGGGGCGTACCACGCAATATCTGGTCCCAGACCGTTGTTAACCGCATTCAGGAATTAGCCAAAACGGGCGGCAGACGCGGCAAAGGCATTGTCTTTCTTTGGGCGGCTGGCAATGAAAACTGTCTGATTAATCACAATGCCAATGTCGATGTGCCTTACACACCCGGATGGGAATTTGGTCCTGGGAACACACCGATGTGGGTTGGACCGCAGACGTCCCGCAGTTTTGAAAATAATCTTGTGGGAATTCCCGGTGTGATGCATGTTGCGGCACTCGGCAGCACGGCTCAGCGGAGTCATTACTCCAACTACGGCCCTGGTATTAGTCTCTGCGCACCCAGTAATAATCTACATTCTTACTACCGCTTGCGGAGCATCAAAGGACTCGGGATCATCACCACCAGCGGTGGCAAGGACCCCGTTGACCCAGAGTTTGGTGGAACTTCTAGTGCAACGCCGCTAGTGGCTGGGATTGCTGGATTGGTAATTTCGGCCAATCCCGATTTGTCCGCAACGGAAGTAATCTCTGTATTACAACGCACCGCTGCTAAAGACCTCAATATGGAGCCTTATCCCAAGACTCCCGCAGCTAGTTTTGATACCGATCCAAGTTGGGATATCTCCCCGATCGCCCCGTTCGACAAAGGCGACTTCATCGATATCGCAAGCGCCGATGGCACCTGGAGTCCTTGGTTTGGCTATGGCAATGTCGATGCCCAAGCAGCGGTTGCTGAAGCATTACGCTTACGAAGTGATGGTGAACCCGAACCGGCACCAGAACCTGAACCCGTTCCCGCACCTGATCCAGTCACCCCGACTGATCCAATTTACGAAACCATCAAATACAAATCATCGCCGCAGCAGAGCATTCCTGATAATCGTCTCAGTGGGGTTGTCGATCGGATCGAGGTCGCAGCCAGCGGTAAGATTTGCGGCATCAAAGTCAACATAGATATTTCCCACCAATACATCGGGGATCTGCAGGTAATGCTCACTGCCCCCAACGGTCAGCGCATTCTGCTGCACGATCGGACCGGATCGGGAGCCGTGAAGATTCTGGAAACTTATACGGTTGTATCGTTCCCTGAGCTAGCAACACTTCTAGGCGCGACGGCTCAAGGCACTTGGGAAGTGAAAGTCAGCGATCGCTCGCGCCTCGATACTGGTACCTTCAACAATTGGGAATTAGAACTTGAAATCGCCAATATTGACACCATCCACAGCAGCGAATCAGCCAAATCCACCGTTCTCCCTGACGGTAGCGCGGATGGAATTACACAGGTACTGTCACTGCCCACTGGCATGAAAATTCGGATGTTCAAGCTGTCCGTCGATATTACCCACCCCAAGATCAGCGATCTACGCGTTGAACTGATTCCTCCAAATCTTGCACCGATCACCTTACATGGGCAAATCGGCGGCAATCAGCAGCATCTGATCTATACCTGGAGTTCGGAAGATTTTGCGCCACTACAGGTTGTAGCAGGCATCGACGCCGGCGGCGATTGGCGATTGCTTGTCGCCGATTTAACGGCAACGCATGCGGGCAAGTTGAATCGTTGGAAGATTGAAGCGTGGGGATGACGCCCTGAATCATCAAAGCCGCGTCCAAATGACGCGACTTTGATTCAACTAGGCAGTCTTTCGGGAAAACGCATCGAGCGAACATCTAGACCGTCATAATGTCCTTCTCTTTGACCGCCAACACTTCCTCAACTTTGGCGATATACTTATCTGTCAACTTTTGAATCTGATCCTGCAAATCACGGGAATCATCCTCCGAAATTTCCTTCTCCTTTTCCTGTTTCTTGACTGTGTCGATCGCATCGCGACGAATATTCCGCACTGCAACCTTGCCATCCTCGGCATACTTCGAAGCTAATTTAACCAGCTCTTTGCGCCGATCGCTGGTTAACGGTGGAATATTCAAACGAATTGTTGAACCATCATTGTTCGGTGTCAGTCCCAAATCCGACATGGAAATTGCCTTCTCAATCAAGCTCATGCTGCTGCGATCGTAGGGCTGAATCTGAATTGTGGTCGAATCCGGGGTACTAATATTCGACATTTGATTTAAGGGGGTGGGCGCCCCGTAATACTCAACCATTACCTTATCGAGAAGGTGCATATTGGCGCGGCCCGTACGAATCGTGTTGAACGATCGTTGCGTGGCATCGACCGACTTCTGCATATGGTCTTCAACATCAGCGAACTTCACATGAACCTCCAACAATCGTGCCAATCGACTCACCCATAACAGCCCGTTGAATATTGCCTTTAACCGACAAGTCAAACACCATAATGGGGATACTATTATCTTTGCACAACGCAATCGCCGTGCTATCCATCACTTTAAGATCGTTTGCCAAAACATGGGCGTAAGTCAAGCTTTCATAGCGCTTCGCATCAGGCTGCTTTTTGGGATCCGCATTATAAATACCATCCACCTTGGTTGCCTTAAATAGCAGATCAGCGCCAATTTCCGCGGCTCGCAGCGCCGCCGTTGTATCAGTCGTAAAGAATGGATTACCTGATCCGGCACCAAAAATCACCACGCGACCTTTTTCGAGGTGTCGCATCGCCCGCCGTCGAATGTAGGGCTCGGCCACTTCCTTCATTTCGATCGCCGTTTGCACCCGAGTCATCACCTCTTTGCGCTCCAAGGCATCCTGCAATGTAATCGCGTTCATGACCGTCGAAATCATGCCAACATAATCAGCAGTCGCCCGGTCCATCCCGGACGCCGCACCCTTAACACCACGGAAGATGTTACCGCCACCAACGACAATTGCGACTTCTACTCCTGATGCAACCACGGCCGCAATTTCATCGGCAATACTATCGACAACAACCGGGTCAATTCCGTAGTTAAGATCGCCCATCAAGGCTTCACCACTGAGTTTCAGTAGAACTCGACGATACGCTAATCCCATTGATATTTATTCGATCTCAGGTTTTCCTGATTACCATACCAGCAATAGACAGTCTTGGATACAGCGAAACACCGGCCGCAAAAGCACGATCAAAGATGACGCTATTTCTGCCATTTGACTGTACAACCCACCGGTTCCGTTGAGGTCGGCTGGATGGTCTGACCACTAAGGAGCTGCTCAATCGCCTGCTGCAAAAAAGGTTGACTTACTGCAGTGGCATCCTGCGCATTATCGTCGATCGCACCGCGATAGCACAGCACTCCCGATTGGTTCACCAAGAAAACATGGGGTGTCTTCTGCGCCCCAAAATTCTGTGCGACCTCTTGGGTCACATCACGCAGATAGGGAAATTTCAGGCCCTTTTCCGTGGCAAACGCCTGCATTTGCTCAAATCCATCGGTGGGATATTGCTCGGCGTCATTGGGATTAATCCCAATCAGAGTAAAGCCGCGCCCACCAAATTCTTGCTGTAACTGCTGCAAACGCTCAACATACAGCTGTACGTACGGGCAATGGTTGCACATGAATACAACCCCAATCGCTTGGTGCTGTTCCAGATAACGCGCCAAGTGGTGCACAGCCCCATCCGTGCCAGGCAATTCAAAATCTGGGACATATTCTCCAATCGATGTACCAAGTGCTTCCATAAAATTCAAATGGTGATGTAATGCTTTCATTCGCCAAATTGACTCATCTACCCAATTCGCAGTGATGCAGCAAGAACCGGGGATTTTTGTCGCGGTATGCACTATCGCCATAATGCTAGACTAGTCAAATAGTGAATAAATGTAAAGTTAGATGTTCATCCGACCAATTCTATGATCTCTACTCCGGCGAAACTGGATTATCAAACTTGGACTTGGCGCGGCCACACGATCGCTTATCAGCAGCAAGGCAGCTGCGGTCCAGCCGTTTTGTGTATTCACGGGTTTGGTGCATCGGCGGGCCACTGGCGTAAAAATCTGCCGGATTTAGGTCAAGACTGTCGGGTTTATGCGCTTGACCTGATTGGTTTTGGTCATTCGGACAAACCTACACCCATGACCGAGCTTGACTATACGTTTGAAACCTGGGGACAGCAAATTGGCGATTTCTGCCGGGAAGTGATCGGCCAGCCGACTTACCTCGTCGGTAACTCGATCGGTTGCATTGCCATTTTACAAGCCGCCGTTGATTTTCCAGAACAAGTATTAGGCGTCGCTATCATTAACTGCTCTCTACGTCTGTTGCACGTACGCAAAACGGCAACGCAGCCCTGGTTTAAACGCATGGGTGCTCCGCTTTTGCAGTCAGTTTTAACCAACAAAGCCATTGGGTATTGGTTTTTCCGCCAAATTGCCCAGCCAAAAACTGTTAAGAAAATCCTGTATCAAGCCTATAGTTCTGCTGATGCGGTGACAGACGAGCTCGTTGACCTGCTGATCAAGCCAGCCCAACAACCCGGAGCGGCCGACGTCTTCCTCGCTTTTACTGCCTACTCTGATGGCCCCTTGGCCGAGGATTTACTTCCCCAGCTGCAATGTCCCGCCATTGTTCTTTGGGGCACCGATGACCCCTGGGAACCGATCGCCATGGGCCGCGCATATGCCAATTATCCCGCAGTTGAGCAGTTTATCCCGCTTGAGGGCGTTGGTCATTGCCCGCAGGATGAGGCACCGGCAATGGTCAATCCAATTTTACGGAAATGGATTTTGCGGGCGGCGGCGCGGACTGAATCCTGAGCTGTGATGAGCTAAGGCGGCGGCAGTTCGGTCGAGTATGCTGCACCCGGTAATGTCTCGCCGCGCCACAAAGACTGATCGGCATTGGGTGGGACCAATACCCAAAGCCCTTGTGGCACAACTTCAAACAGCATTGGCGTCGAGCCTAGATAGTCTCCATCAACTTGAACAGGAATCGGTCGACGGCTGAGAAATTGAATTTGCTTGGCTTGGTAATATTTGATCCGCCGGTCACGGTGATGCGATCGCGAGAAAATCGATAGCAATCTGAGGGGCGCTTTCAGCATGCTGCGGCCCTGAATCACACAAACGTCGAGCATACCATCGTCGATCAACGCGTTAACCGTGAATTTAATCACCCCACCATACAATTGACTATTCCCCACAACCGCCATCAGGAAGCGGCCCCGGATTTTATGCCCATCAATCCGCAGCGCCAGTTTGCTGCCGCGATAGCTCCAAGCCATTTGTATCGCTTGTTTGATATAAACAATCACGCCAAAACGCTTTTTCTCATGCGGTTGAATCATGGCTGTAACTGCTGCATCGAAGCCAACACCAGCCATTAACAAAAAGTAGCGATCAACTAACGCTTCTCTCGCTCGAGAAACACGCTTGCGCGACAGCCGCCGACTGCGCGGCAACATGGAGCGTACGCGGCCAACGTCAATTTGCTGCCACTGGGCCAGCAGTGTTGCCGCTGCGGCCCGTTGGATATCCATCGACAACCCCATTTCACGCGCCCAGATATTGACGGTCCCAGTTGGTAAGACGGCCAGTGCCGTATCCGTATTGACCAACCCATTCATCACTTCATTCACTGTACCGTCGCCACCGGCGGCGGCGACAATATGAATCCCATTTTGACTTGCGGCTTTGGCAATCTGGGTGGCGTCACCGGGGCCAATGGTTGGCTGCAAACGCACAGACCAACCATGCCGTCGCCATAGGTCGGCAGCTTGCTCCAGACTATTGCCCACGGTCGTTACCTGGCCCGCAGCCGGATTATAAACAATTAAAACTTGGGGTTGTTCGGGGAAGACGCGATCGCTAACCATGCACGGAGGCTTGCCATAGATGAATTAAGTCAACTTCTATATATGTAACTTAAAAGATGTCTGCTGGATCGGCATCGGCTACTTTACGCACAGCAATTGCCCCAGAAACTAAACACATCACCACCGTCAGCACAAAAACCTGAAAACTGCGTTGTGCAGTCATATCGATCGGCAGCGCTGTGGCCCCTTCAGTGAGTTTGTACATCCCAGTACTCAGAAAATAACCGGGAATGAAGCCCATGACCGCCAAGATAAAGGCTTCTTGAAACACCACTTTAAGCAAGTAGCGATTGTAATAGCCCATTGCCTTGAGCGTGGCATATTCTGCTAGGTGATCAGCCACGTCGGTATAGAGAATTTGATAGACAATCACAATCCCAACAATAAACCCGATCGCCGTCCCCAGGCCAAAAATAAACCCGATCGCCGTGCTTTCAGCCCAATATCGCCGCTCTACGTCAATAAATGCCTGACGCGATAAAACACGAATACCGCCTAGCTCAAAGTCTTCTTTTGCTTGCTCGGGGGTCAATTTCGGGTTGATGCGCAACTCCCCCGGCAGATTTCGCTTCAATATCTCCAGCGTGGCGATCACATCCGCATTCGGTTCAAGCTGAACGATCCCAATGTCGATTTTACTGGGTTCACGACTGCTGAAAATCCGCCGAAAATTGGCGTTGCTCGTAATCATATTGCCATCGGCACCAAAGGAAGCGCCTAGCTCAAACAAGTTGGCAATCTTGAGTTTGCGGCCTTCAACCTCCGCCTCAATGGTTTTTCCCTGTGCTTGTGCGGCAGAAAACTCTTCGGCGATCGGGCCAAATTCTTCACGCGATTGTCGATCAAATAGCACCCGATCTTCGAGGCGAATCAGGTCGCGATTGGCCACATCCAGTCCCGGTAAGGTGATGACATCATCGTTCGGATCAATCCCGATCACCATGATGCTACGGGTTTGGGGGGTGGGGAGCCCCTCCCAAAAAGGATTTTTCCAAATGCCGAAGCCCAGTTTTAGCGGACTCACCTGTGAGACTCCGGGTGCCCCCAAAGCCGAATAGAGCTGCCGATCGTCAAAACTCTTCATCGAAGTCAGCGAAGTCGATTGTGAGCTGATCATGAAAATATCGCCCTTGAGACTTTGGTGAAAGGTCACGGCACTGTTCAACAGCGCATCCTGAAAGCCCAACTGCACAAACATCAGAATCACCGCAAAGCTAATCCCGGCTAGTGCAACGAGTAGACGGACTTTTTCACGTTTAAGTTGTAGCCAAGCCAGCGGAATTGCAAACATCACAGAAACTTCTCAAGATTTTGTCCGACCCCAACTAGCAGTTAGATTTAACTGCGTTTAGCCAACTAGATGAGGATTACGGCTGAATCGTAACGCGCACCTGCAGGTTCGTCAGTCCGGCGACAACGGCACTATCGTCCAACTTGATTTTGACCTCAACCACACGACTATCTTCACTATCCGCTGGATCTGTACTGGTAATCGCATTTTTACCGACCTTGCGGCCGATTTGCACGACTCGGCCCATAATTTCGCCGGGAAAGGCATCACTCCGCACTGTGGCAAACTGTCCCTGACGCACCCGACCGACTAAGTTCTCATCCACTTCGGCCACAGCGTACATTTGACTAGTCCGGCCAATCTCCATGATGCCGTCATTCCCAACCGCTTCATTATTCTTCGTATAGATTTTTAAGACTTGACCATCGATCGGCGACTTGACCACCGCGTTCTCAAAATCTGCTTTCGCTTTTTGGACGGCAGCCTGCGCCGTACGCACCTGTGCCTCCGCTTGCTTAACATCTGTGGGGCGCACCTCAGACAGGCTAATCAGTCGCTGTTGGGCTTCCGCTATCTCTAAATCCGCCCGATTCAAATCCGCCGCCCTTTGCTGAACATTCCTTTGCGCCTGAGTAATCGTCTGCTTTGCCTGTTCGAACTGCTGTTGTCCACTGATCAGCGTTAGTTGGCGGCTCTCTAATTCGCTGGTTGAGATCGCGCCTGCTTGCTCCAGTGATTCATAACGCTTAAAATCTTGTTCTGCCTTACGATACTCGGCTTCGGCTTCGATCGCCGCCGCTGTTGCTTTACGCAATTCGAGTTCAGCCGTATCCAGCGCTGCTTGCGCGCGCTGTAAATTCGTCCTTGTTTGCAGCACGGTCGCCCGCTGTGCATTCAGGTCACCGAGCTTCGCACCAGCTTGCACCTGGGCCAGCCGCGCTTGCGCTTCGCGCACTTGCGATTCTGCCTGAATCCCGGCAGCCCGCAATGCATCAAAGGAATCCATCACCGCAATCGGTTGCCCCTGCTTCACTTGGTCGCCTTCGCGCACTAACAATTTTTCCACCCGTGAACTAAATCCGACAGCGGGCGGTGCGACTCGAAAAACTTCCCCCTCAGGTTCTAAGCGTCCCAGTGCCCCAACGCCACCAACCGGCTGGCCACGATCCTCTGAATTACTCGCTTCAGTTGCATTTGGCCGACCACCGAGCGGATTCGCTAAGATCAGAAAGCTTAAGCCAGCGAATGCTAACGCGATCGCACTGACAATCAGCACTAAACGCGTCCCAGGTGGTTTCATCAGCGGATTGGTTGTCACGGGGAGCACTCTGCTAGGAGACAAAAGCAATTATTTATCATATCGAAGGATATCCCGTTTGCGCGAATGAATGTAACATAGCGGACCCCCCGCATGTCTGCATCAACTGAGTGCTATCGCTCACAGCGAAAATTGTCAGCCGAATCACGATAGGGGGGTAAATTCGACTTTTGCATCCGACGGTGGACGCGTTAAACTGAATGAGATTTGCCAAGCCGAACTGGATATGAGTTTGGCATGGGCCGATCGCCTGGTCATGGCCAGTTCGTGCACGATCGCTGGACCTTGACGGGCTATATTCGATTAGATCTTTTAGGAGAGAAGCACACTATGGCATTTGAACAAGCGCCTCTTCCCTTTGCACCCGATGCTCTGGAATCCTATGGTATGAAGGCAGAAACCTTCGAGTACCACTATGGTAAGCACCATGCGGCCTATGTTGCCAACCTTAACAAGTTGGTGGCAGACAAGCCAGAGTATGCTGGAAAATCATTGGAAGAAGTGATCAAAATGGCTGCGGGCAATGATGCGACTGCGGGCATTTTTAACAACGCGGCGCAAGTGTGGAACCACACCTTCTTCTGGAACAGTCTGAAACCTGGTGGTGGTGGTGCTCCGACTGGCGCATTAGCCGAGAAGATCAACGCCGCTTTTGGCAGCTACGACAAATTCAAAGAGGCCTTCGCTAGCGCTGCCGCAACTCAATTTGGCAGCGGTTGGGCTTGGTTGGTCGAAGAAAATGGTCAACTCAAAATCACCAAAACAGCCAATGCCGACAATCCACTCACCAAAGGACAAAAGCCTTTGCTGACTTTGGATGTTTGGGAGCATGCTTATTACATCGACTTCCGTAATGCACGCCCTGGCTACATTGCTAACTTCTTGGACAAGTTGGTGAACTGGGACTTTGTGGCGGCTAACTTAGCAGCTTAGTTTTTGGCCTATCATGTTCAGCAATTGCCTCAATTCAGTTGAATTTAGCTGAATCGAGCCGCTGAAATTTTAGGTTAGAGCCCGTTGAGGGGACGTTGTTCGCAGCGTCCCCTTTGTCATTGGTGGCAATATTTGGTTGAATCAAATTACGTCCAACGATGAAAATCAGCGATCGTGCCATGAGCTTGGGTTCATTGCATCCTATAGTAATTAAGTTAGTAATTAAGTGGTGAGTCTATCCTTTAAAGCCGGTTAAATCTTATGCATAGTGATGAGTTAGCCAAATACATCGAAGAAAATGATGGTATTTCAAAGCCATGGTTATTAGTCCAATTGCGGCTCGCCAAATTGAAGGAACGTCGCCATGACATGCCGCCCGAAGAATATGGACGCGAGCTAGAAGAGCTACACCAAACTTTGATGCAGCTTGGTGAATGGTGGAAAGGTCGCGAAGACGAGGTTTTTCGGCAAGGTTTATAGTACTTTCTGATAGTTAAGACAGTACTGTCATTGGCCGCGCTGACAACATATCGCCGCATGCCACCATGAACATTGACGGCCCTACAACAGCAGTGAGAAGGCAGGCGCTATGGTGAGGCGACGACAGACATCCGCGAAACAACCGTTGAACGGGTCCAATCCCGCGTACTACTTTAACCGCGAACTGAGTTGGTTACGGTTCAATCAACGGGTTTTACATGAGGCTTTCGACGAACGTACCCCACTCCTAGAGCGGCTCAAATTTCTGGCAATTTTTAGCGCGAACCTCGATGAGTACTTCATGGTCCGCATCGCTGGTCTGAAACAGCAAGTTGAGGTCGATGTCAGAAAGCTGAGTATTGATGGTCAGACCCCACAGCAGCAGTTAGATCAGATTAACCAGCAGTTGCATCCAATCGTCACCCAGCAACACCAACATTTTGATCAGGTGCTAAAGCCCCAATTAGCAGCGCATGGGGTATATCTACTAGATTACGTCGATTTGAATCAGTCGCAGCGAGAATACCTGACGGAATATTTCCAACAGCAGGTCTTCCCAGTGCTCACGCCCCTCGCGATCGACCCAGGTCATCCATTTCCCTATATTTCTAATCTCAGCTTAAGTCTGGCCGTCGTGATTCGTTGCAGTGATACAGATGAGGTACGATACGCCCGCGTTAAAGTGCCCAAGGTCCTGCCTCGGTTCGTCAGGCTGCCCCATGATATCGATCAGCGGCCACCACTCGAAACAACATCTAAGGTGTGTGGCTCGATGCCATCACCCATCTGGTCCGGCATCCCTCTCGAACAAGTGATTTCCCACAACCTTTCCAGTCTCTTTCCGGGTATGGATGTGCAGGAATATTATCCCTTTCGCATTACTCGCAATGCCGATCTCGAGGTTGAAGAGGACGAAGCGGATGATCTGATGGAAGCGATCGAGCAGGAGTTGCGCAAGCGTCGCGTTGGTGGTTCGGTGGTGCGGGTCGAGTTGCCGTCCAATATGCCACCGGCGCTACGCTCATTGTTGATCCAGGAATTAGATGTGACGGAGCAGGATCTCTACGAGTTAGATGGCTTGCTTTGTCTGCGGGATTTGATGCACTTCATGAGTTTGCCCCTCCCAGAACTGAAAGATCCCCCCTGGCGATCGGCGACCCATCCGCGCTTAAAAAAAACCTGGGAATTTGACATCAATGCGGCCCGCGGCGAACATGCAACTGACCTGTTTAGTCTGATTCGTAAGCAAGACATCCTCCTACATCATCCCTACCAGTCATTCACTAGCAGCGTGCAGCAATTCATCGAAGTAGCCGCCAACGATCCCCAGGTCGTCGCGATGAAGATGACCTTGTATCGGACCTCTGGTGATTCGCCGATCGTCCAAGCACTGATTAACGCCGCCGAGAATGGCAAGCAAGTGGCGGTGCTAGTTGAGCTCAAAGCCCGTTTTGATGAGGAGAATAATATCCTCTGGGCGAGACGGCTCGAAAGTGCCGGTGTGCACGTAGTTTATGGATTAGTTGGCCTGAAAACCCATACAAAGTTGGTCCTCGTTGTGCGGCGTGAATCTGATCGGATTCAACGCTATGTCCATGTGGGCACGGGTAACTATAATCCCAAAACTGCGAGGCTTTATACCGACTTGGGCTTGCTGACCTGCCGTGAGGACATTGGCGCCGACACAACCGATTTATTCAATGCCCTGACTGGCTATTCGCGCCAGTCCGAGTATCGCAAGCTACTCGTCGCGCCCGTCAGCTTACGGCGACGGATGCTAGCGTTAATCGAGCGGGAAATCGCACAGCAAAAGCAACATCGCAACGGTCGGATCGTGGCCAAAATGAATTCATTAGTTGATGCCAAGATCATTACGGCGCTGTATCAAGCGAGTCAAGCTGGCGTCAAGATTGATTTGATTGTGCGGGGCATTTGTTGCCTCAAGCCAGGGTTGCCAGGGATCAGTGAGACGATCAAAGTCATAAGCATTGTGGGTCGGTTCCTAGAGCATTCAAGGATCTTTTATTTCCACAATAATGGGGCAGCAGCGATATACATGGGCAGTGCCGACTGGATGACTCGCAATCTCGATCGACGCGTCGAAGCCGTCACGCCCGTAGAAGATCCAGAACTGGTCAAAGATCTTCTGGAGATTCTGGATATTTTGCTCGCTGATAATCGTCACGCTTGGGAATTGCAGTCCGATGGGCAGTATATCCAACGCCAGCCAGCCAGTGGCGCCGTTGAGCAATCCGCCCAAGCTCGATTGATGGCGATGGCACGCCCTGAATCGTAGGCAGTAAGATATGAATTAATCCCAGTTGGATGCACATGTGCTTGCCACTCGGCGACTGGAGAAAAGCCAGACCTTGACAAACATTTGGCACAATAGGGAACAAACTGCCATACCAAGTTGTGAATTGTGATTCATCATGACTCTATTTGATTTGGCCACCCGAATAACGCTGTGCTGCCTGACTTGTTACCCATGACAGAACCCATCATCGCCATCGATCGTGTCAACCACTACTTTGGCAAAAGCCAACTTCGTAAACAAATCCTGTTTGAGGTGACCGCCCAAGTGGCCCCAGGCGAAGTCGTGATTATGACCGGGCCGTCGGGTTCTGGGAAAACCACTTTACTGACCTTGATTGGGGCCCTACGATCGACCCAGGAAGGTAGCATGCGGGTGCTCGGTGAGGAGCTAAATAACGCATCAAGCCATCATTTAGTCGAATTGCGCCGGAATATTGGCTATATTTTCCAAGGCCATAATTTGCTCCGATCTCTGACCGCCAAACAAAATGTCGCGATGGCGCTCGAAGTGCATCCGCAGATATCGAATCAGGAACAGCAGGCAATGGCCGAATCGATGCTGACGGCCGTTGGACTGGCCGATCACATTAACTACTATCCCGAAGAAATGTCTGGTGGGCAAAAGCAGCGGGTCGCCATCGCGCGGGCCTTAGTGTCGAACCCCAAATTAGTCTTGGCGGATGAACCTACAGCGGCTTTGGATAAGCAGTCTGGCCGTGATGTTGTGGAGATTATGCGCCGCTTGGCCAAGGAAAAAGGCTCAGCGGTGCTGCTAGTCACGCACGACAATCGAATTCTCGACGTCGCCGATCGACTAATGAATATGGAAGACGGCCGCTTAACTAGCTACGACATTGAGCCGATATCCTTGGCTCAATCAGCGGGGATCGCTGGATAACGTTAGCATCTAGCGATTTTCACGCTTCATCCAACGCCTTGAAGGTCACAAAATCATAGGTTTTCTTAACCTGGCTTATTAAATAGTTGGATTAGCATAAATGTAGTTTTTCAGCGCTGTAGTTACTTCTGCTCTTCCGGAGTTTTCTAACAAAATATGAACTTAGGTTAAGAAATGCCAAATGTTGTGACTTACGAGTGACGCATTTGGTGTTTTCCGCAGTGCAGTACTGAATTTTCGGTCAATTGCGGCTCTCTAAGCGAGCGGCATTACCGACGTAATCTATCCCGAATGGCAGGTTTTCGCGCCATGCAACAAATTCCCGCATCTTTACTTACCCTGCTTGCAGGGATTGTCGTGACCTTGATTAGCTTCTGGGTCGGACAAAATAATCACTGGCTACCGGAAGCGGCGTCACTGCAGGCACCGTTAGTCGATCAACTGTTTAACGTCATGGTGACGATCGGGACAGCCCTATTTATCATTGTTCAGGGCGCATTAATCTATGCGATGATTCGATTTCGCAAGCCAGCGGGCGATGAAACTGATGGCAGCGACGTCGAAGGTAATCTTTCCCTTGAAATTCTCTGGACAGCAATCCCTGCTGTAATTGTCATTGGTTTAGGTGTCTACAGCGTCGATGTCTATCAGCAAATGGGGGGCTTTCAGTCCGGTTCCGCTGGTATGGTTTCCCACGCTCACCATCATGAGACGTCTGATCAGACGACACAAATGGTCTCAGCGACCATGTCCTCTGATCAAGCGCTTGAGACGGCAACTCCGCACGATTTAATCGCTACAAGCTATGGTCTTGGGGCCGCGGATAATGAAGTTGACGTTGTGGTGAACGTCACAGCGATGCAGTTCGCTTGGTTATTTGAATATCCTGACCAAGGCATCACCATGGGGGAACTTCACGTGCCTCTAGGCAAAAAGGTCAAGCTGCAAATGAAGGCACTTGATGTACTACATGCTTTTTGGGTGCCGCAGTTTCGGCTGAAGCAAGACGTGATGCCAGGGCTTGATTCGCAACTGCAGTTTACCGCGACGAAAGCCGGGACTTATCCCATTTTCTGTGCAGAGTTGTGCGGCGCTTACCATGGCTCCATGCAGAGTCAAGTGGTTGTCGAATCGCCGGCCGAATTCAGTGAATGGCTGAAGCAAAGCCAGCTAGCCCAAATTGATCAGCCCCAAACAACGATTGCGCAAGTACCGCAATCGGATGCGGATCGGCTCCAGCCTTATGCTCAAAAGCTCGGGGTTGATGCGCAAGCCCTCGGGTTGTTGCAAGCTGCACTTTAATTCACTTGCTTTAATTTACCGTTTTATTTCGAACGATACCTATGACTGTACTTCCAGTAAATCAAGCGGCTCATCCCGAACATCCCACAGCTTGGAAATGGTACGACTACTTCACATTTAACGTTGATCACAAAGTCATCGGGATTCAGTATCTCGTGATGGGTTTTGTGTTTTATCTGGTCGGTGGAGCGATGGCCGTCGCAATCAGAACAGAATTGCGAACCGCTGCCTCGGACTTCGTTGAGCCGTCAGTTTATAACGCGTTGCTGACGAACCACGGCACGATCATGATCTTTCTCTGGATCATCCCAGCTGCCATTGGTGGCTTTGGCAACTATTTCCTGCCATTGATGGTCGGGGCCAGGGATATGGCCTTCCCGAAGCTAAATGCACTGGCTTTTTGGCTCAATCCGATCGCCATCGTGCTGCTAATGCTGAGTTTTATTTGGGGCGGTGCCCAGGCGGGCTGGACCTCTTATCCACCGCTGAGCGAGATGACCGCGCCGGTGGCCCAGTCATTTTGGATACTAGCGCTTGCTTTTATCGGTAGTTCCTCCATCATGGGCGGACTCAACTTCATCGTGACGCTTTATAAGATGAAGGTGCCGAGCATGAAGTGGACGCAGGTGCCGCTATTTTGTTGGTCGATTATTGCCGCATCGCTGATCGCGTTAATCGCGACGCCACCGCTGACGATCGGTCTGTTTATGCTGTTCTTTGATATTAATTTTGGAACTTCCTTTTTCAAGCCTGAGGCGGGCGGTAATGTCGTGCTTTACCAACACCTTTTCTGGTTCTACTCCCATCCAGCCGTGTATCTGATGGTGCTGCCCCTGTTTGGTGTAATTTCAGAAGTTATTCCTGTGCATGCCCGTAAACCAATTTTCGGCTATCGGGCGATCGCCTACTCCAGTCTCGCCATTGCCCTGGTCGGCCTATTCGTCTGGGTACACCACATGTTCACCAGTGGCACACCGGCATGGATGCGGATGTTCTTTACGATTTCCACTTTGATCGTCGCCGTCCCGACAGGCGTGAAAATTTTTGGGTGGGTGGCAACGCTCTGGGGCGGTAAGATTCGCTACACCAGTGCGATGTTGTTCGCACTGGGGTTAGTCTCCATGTTTATCTTTGGCGGTATTACGGGTGTCACTCTGGCTGCGGTGCCGTTTGACATCCACGTCCACGACAGCTACTACATCGTTGGTCACTTTCATTACGTCCTATTTGGTGGGTCGGTTTTTGGGATCTACGCTGGGATATACCACTGGTTCCCCAAAATGACTGGACGGATGCTCGATGAAAAATTAGGTCGTCTACACTTCGCCCTAACCTTTGTTGGCACCCACTTGACCTTCTTGCCAATGCACAATCTCGGCATGAATGGCATGCCGCGCCGCATTGCTATGTATGATCCGCAATTTACCAGCCTCAACCAGCTCTGCACGATCGGCGCGTACGTCTTGGCCATTTCAGTGATTCCTTTCTATTACAACGTGATCAACAGTTGGATCCGTGGTGAGAAAGCCGGAGACAACCCATGGCGCGCGCTGAGTCTTGAGTGGACCACGAGTTCCCCGCCAATCATTGAGAACTGGGAAACGTTACCGGTCGTCACCTATGGCCCCTATGAATATGGTCACAATATCCTTGATCAACAAGAAGCACAGCAAGCCGCACAGCAAACCGCTGATGCACCCCCAGAATCAACGATTTAAACCTGGCCCGATCCACCGCTGAGAAAGACCTTCCAAGAAGTCACTAAGGAATATTCATGGCACAAACCCCGATCACAACCGAAACTTTGCCAGCTGAGACAATGCCAACTGAGGCTGTGCCAGCTGAGCATCCGGACTACCGTACCTTCGGCCTTTTTACCTTCTTGCTGTCCGAATCCTTGATGTTTGGCGCGTTGTTTGCCGTTTACCTCAGCTATCGTGGAGGTGCTGACCAGTGGCCCCCCGAAGGCACAGAAGTAGAACTTTTATTGCCGGCAATCAATACCATCATCCTGGTCTCCAGCAGTTTTGTCATTCATCTGGGCGACAATGCGGTTAAACGCAATGATATTCCCGGTCTGCGTAAGTGGTACGGACTCACAGCGCTCATGGGGGCAATTTTCCTTGCTGGTCAGGTGTATGAGTACATGAACCTGGGTTACGGTCTCTCAACCAATCTATTCTCGAATTGCTTCTATGTGATGACCGGGTTCCACGGCTTGCATGTCCTCCTCGGCATTTGCCTGATCCTCGGCGTAATCTGGCGATTGCGACGCCAAGGCCACTACTCCTCGCATAAACATACTGGCGTAGAGATGGCCGAAATCTACTGGCACTTTGTTGACATCATTTGGATTGTCTTGTTTGCACTGATCTATCTTTTGACACTTTTGTAATTACCAACTCTTAGTTGGTTTTGCAACTTATTGTTTGGTGGATTGTTTAGCTGATTGTTTGGATAGTTGTCATCGCCACCCCGTCACCTTTTCACCAGTCCGAATTTTCCATCGATACCCCAAAAATCAAAAAATCTCAAAAATCTCAAAAAACCCTGAAACCTTTATTCGGCAAGGGTTTCAGGGTTTTTCTCCAGCTCTAAAAGTTAAAAAACGGCTGAAACCGTGTATCCATGCAGAAAATCTGCTTTATAATCGCAGCGCACACCTTGTAAACCATCAGGGAAAGCCCCCATGAATAAGGCAGAACTCGTAGATGCAATTGCGGCAAAAGCCGAAGTTACGAAGAAAGAAGCAGATGGCGTTTTGTCAGCCATGATTGACGTTGTGATGGAAGCAGTTGCAAGCAATGACAAAGTCACACTGGTTGGCTTTGGTACGTTTGAAGCACGTCAGCGGCAAGCCCGTGAAGGTCGTAACCCCAGCACTGGTCAGCCGATTAAAATTCCTGCAACTACTGTACCGGCATTTTCAGCCGGTAAGGGGTTCAAGGAAATGGTGGCTGAAGCCAACAAAGGCAGCAAGAAAAAGTAAGATCGTTGTCCACGGTTTATTGACCACACTGCCAATAAACCTGTGGTTATTTCAACGGCTAGAATTGCTATCTAAAAAAGCGGCCATCGGAGTTGTTCCAGCAGCCTTAGCTTCCAGGAGCTTGGATGAGACAACGATGATCGCTTTTTATTAATCAACCATCCTCCGTGGCGGATGAGACAGTAATCGGAGCGCCGATAGTGGATCAGGATCGTCCAACTTTGTAACAAACCATCAAAGAACGCGCTAATCACCCGCTTTTTCTCGACTCACCGCCAGATTCCCTCTAGACTAGTAGTATCCAGACTCAGCTCATCAAATTCTAGAATAGCTGGCCTGCAATTGATATACCGTCCAACAACAGTGATTTGGAGGTGATGTATGTTACGTTGGTTTTCCGACTTTGAGCATATTGTGTCCTACGTCATAGTGAAACTCTTCATCTTGTCACTGCTCCTGATGGCCATGTGGATGCTGCTCAACCATCATTTCCAGGCTGATAAGACACTATTAAGTATGCTAGTTGAGCAATTGCATCGCATGGCCGATTGATGTTCGCGATCGTCGATTTAGTAAAAATACTGAAACAGTATTGCGCCCCTCCATTCATTGATACCAGTATTTCCATTTGGGGCAGGCTGAGCTACCCATCTATTCAAAACGGAAATTACACAGCAGCAGTTCAGTGAAAACAGTCTCTACTCCGGAACTACCTCGATATAATCCGCTTCCATTAAGAAAATTCCGTTAGCAAACTTGACACCCCAATAATTGCCAGGACGCCGATCCATAATCCGGCCTTCCTCACCGACATGGATGACGTTGGGTGGACGTAGCATTGGCTTCGGTTCAGCTGTCTTAACATATGCTGGAAGTGCGACAATTCGGACTTTAACGCCGATCTCGAAGGCAGGAGGAGTAGCTGATTCAGACATAAGATTAGCGCTAAACTAGAACGATAGGAGTGCAATACGTAATCGATTATATCAATGCAATCATGCCGTATTGGCAGTGAGGCAGGTTAATGGAATTGCGGCATTGATGATTTCGATTGCAATGATTCAGGTAGATGGGAGATGAAATATTTTTTCTTGACGGAAGGCTGGGTGACCGGCCGTATCTGGTCAACTGATGGGCTCTGGAATGATGTGCAATGGCGCCGCAAACCGCAAATTGAACCGCTCTCGATCAAGATTAATGAAAATGGTGAACAATTGTGCCTTTATCGGGTCGAACCAGCGGTTCTGATGGTAGAAGTAAAACCGCAGCCGCACGAAACCACTCCATTAGCGATCGGACAGGTTGTGCTAAAACGCCTGATGAGCGCCGATCAAGTCCTTGATCGACTAGCTCGGGAGCCAATATTTCTCGGTCCTCCATCCCTAGACTGAACAAAACCGAGGATGTCACTGCAGCGACGAGCGCTACAGACTTGCGATTTAGCGCACACAGAACAGTCGAATATCTTAATGTGACCTGTAGCGCTTTTGTTTTTTTGGAGTAGACTAATGTCCAGACCCGTTTGTTTTTATACTTAGACACTGATTATATTTGCGCAATCAGTGAACGTGCTATGACACAAGACACTAGTTCTCAACCCACTGTAATGGAGCACGCGCTTGAGCCATTGCTCGAAATCGAGTCGGCAGCCCAACAGCCCGAGTCCTATGCCGATGATCTGATGGATGAGATTTTTGGTGAAGTTGAGCAGGTCTTAGATGGTAGTTTGATACCGCCGGATGAGCCTGTCACGGTTGGGGTCAAGCCGTCCACTCAGTTAGATATTGTTGAGGCGCTGGGCGATCGTTATTCCTTACTCGTCAAACCGTTAGAAGCATCAGCTCCCCCTGATTTACCTGGCCCCGATAAAGAGTTATCCAGAACCGCCGACTCACGCAAATCAGCGCCCAAATCAACAACCGGTTTGAGTCTGCTTGAACGCTTTATGATTTTCACAGGCTGTGCCTCTGCTGTGGGCGCTTTGGCTATTTGGTTAGTCAGTCAAGGCTTGATCACCCGTAGTGTGAGCTATTTGAGCCAGACATTTGCTACTTCTCCATCGGCAACAACACCGACAGCCATCCCAGCCGGGAATCCGGTAGATGTCACATTCTCTGACATATATGCTGCGATCGTTAGCCGCAATTGATCGTGAGACAACTCCAAATTCACAGGTGACATCAGTGGCACCAATTTCCGCGGTTGGAGAAGTAGCTGGCAATGCTACTGTGACAATTCCCCCACCAACATCCCCTTTACAGTTGAATCAGATCGCAACGCAATCCAAAAGTACCAACAAAGTTGCCGTCAAGCCAACCAATTCTGGAGCAAAACCGGCCACCGTTACGCCCACCCAAAAAGACTTAGTCACCCGGACCGAGCTTAATCAAGTCATGACCCGCATTTCCCTGATGCTAGAAGGAATGACACCAGGCGCTACTGATCGTTCAGCCGCAAGTTCAACTGCACAAACAAAACCAGCCAAGCAATCTACCGGACAATCAGCCCCGATCAGTAGCCTGCCCCAGCGGCGCATCAGTGGCGTTGTAGAATGGGGAGATAAGTCGGTCGTAACAATTGAATATAATGGCGCAACTCAGCGAGTTTACCTGGGTGAAGTCGTTGGTGAAACGGGCTGGACCTTAGTGAACGTCCAAGGCAACCAAGCAACCTTCCGTAAGAACGGTAAGTTCCGCAGCTTATCGGATGGAGAATCTTTCTGAGATCGAGCTGAAGCAATCGCGCGATAATAATGGCAGGTGCATGACAACACCTGCCATTACTGTGTAATGGTCTGGGTGTATATGCATGGTGTCGATCGAGCCCAACCGCAACAATCAAAGTAAAGCCGCTTGAGAGGAATTAAAAATGGGTTTATTCGATGATATCAGTCAGTTTTTAGAACAGCGACTCGATGAGTTTCTGAAAAACAATCCCCATTTAGAACTTCAAGCTCTCGATGAAAAACTGCATGAACAAGAAGTTGAAACCATGCGGCTAATTGGCAATCTCAAAGCTCGCCAGAATCAAGTTGAGCAGGAAATTGTCACAACCGCCCAAGACATTAAGCGTTGGCACTCCCGGATTGAAAAAGCCAAAGCCGCTAGGCGCCAAGATTTAGTTGAACCAGCTCAGGCCCATGAAGCGATGCTATTACGCCAAGGCAATCAGCTTTGGGGAAATATGGAAATCCTGCGCGATCGGATTACCCAAACCCAAGCTGTCCAACAAAAAATCCATCAACAGCGACAGCAGTTACAAATCAAACTGAAACAGGCAAAAGCGGCACAGACCGCCGCCGCCCAAAAAACCGACCAAGCACAGTCGTCAGCTTGGTCAACCGCATGGAGCACGGCTACCAGTCCTCCACGCGCCATGGATCCCCTAGAAGAAGAATTTGCTAAATGGGAAGCTGATGAAGAGCTGGACCGCATGAAGCGCAATATGCAATAGCCGTATCATAAAAATATCCCCTGTTCAGTAATTACCAAACAGGGAATCAAAATAAATGCGGATGACGAGACTCGAACTCGTAAGGCAAAGCCACACGCACCTCAAGCGTGCGCGTATACCAATTCCGCCACATCCGCGCGTTGTATCTTACTTTTCGTAAGCCATAATAGCATAGCAAAAAGCGGCTTCCGCAATTCATCTTTTCCAAGATATCTTCGTTGGAAACCTCGAATATCTCAAAGCAATCCCAACTATCCGTTGGATATCTGTAGTGATCAAAACTCGGTGATTTGTGCCAGCGGGATCGGCAGAATTGTTGCCAAATGTGCGATTGGATGGGTCGTACTGCCCAAAAAGGCCTCAACATCTTTGGCGCTCATTGCCTTGGCAAACAGATGGCCCTGACCGTATTCACATTTCAGCGCCTTTAACTGCACTAGTTGCTTAGTCGTCTCGATGCCCTCGGCAACGACGTCCATACCAAGGTTCCAGGAAAGTGTCGTAATCGTCCGTACCAGCTCCAACTTTTCCCCGTCAACATCGATACGACTGACAAAAGATTGATCAATCTTCAGCACATCCATCGGAAAGCGGTAAAGATAACCTAAGGATGAATAGCCCGTACCAAAGTCGTCAACTGAAAGTTGCACACCCATTTTTTTGATATTCGTCAATGTCTCCATTGCCGAATCGGGATTTTCCATTAGTGCACTTTCGGTAATTTCCAGCTTCAGCGCATTGGGAGACAGATCGGTCTCTTTTAAAATCGTTTGAATCTGCGTCAGCAAATTTGGTTGTGAAAACTGACGGGTTGAGAGATTGACACTAATACTTAAAGGCGAGTACTGCGGAAACTGGCTTTGCCACTGGCGCATTTGCTGACAGGCTGTGCGTAAAACCCACTCACCCAGTGGTGCAATTAAACCGGTTTCCTCGGCCAGACCAATGAACTCGCCGGGCGAAATATAGCCTTGCTCCGGATGAGGCCATCTGACCAAGGCTTCAAATCCAGCAATGCGACCAGTCGATAGCGCCACAATCGGTTGATAGAATAGCTCGAATTCCTGCCGCTCAATCGCCCGCCTTAGATCATTTTCAAGGTGCATCAGCGTCACAATATCGCTATGCATTTCCCGATCGAAGACTTCATGACAGGACTTCCCTTGAGACTTAGCACGATACATGGCAATATCGGCCCCGCGCAAGACATCTTCGGCAGTCGTCAGATTCATATCGCGACTAATCGCGATGCCGATGCTCACACTCGTAAAAACTTCATTACCACTGAGATCAAAGGGTTTTGCCAGTACTTGGTGAATTCGCTCGGCAACCCGATTAGCGGGTTCAAGATCATCAATATTTTCGAGTAAAATCGTAAACTCATCGCCGCCAAGCCGTGCGACGAGATCGCCTTTTTGCAAGCAACTCTCTAAACGACGGGCGATCGTGATCAACAACTGATCACCAATTAAATGACCGAGACTATCGTTGATCACCTTGAATCGATCAAGATCGAGAAATAACAGCCCGAAACTGTAGCTAGGATCGTGCTTCGCGCGGTCCACGGTTTGTGCTAATCGATCCATAAACATCAGACGATTCGGCAAGCCCGTCAATGGATCATGGAAAGCATTGCGACGTAACTGTTCTTCCGCCTGCTTGCGTGCTGTGGCTTCGCGCATCACCGAGACATAGTGAGTTAGCTGACCATGCTCATTGTGAATAGGAACGATGTTCATATCTGCCCAAAAAGTTCGAGCATCCTTACCAAAGAGCAGTAGCTCAGCTTTGGCCGACTGCCCCTGAAGCAGTTGTTGGCGTAGACTGTCTAATTCTGGCTGTCCTGCCTCATCACCAAACAATACACATGAACTATTGCCGATCACCTCACTCGTACGATATCCAGTAACTTCGAGGAAAGCATTATTCACATAAATCAGTTTGAGGTTGAGCGGATCTTCTGTGGCATTAGCCTCAGCAATCATCACCATCTCACTGGCATTAACGACAACCGACTCTAGCAAGCGCAGGTATTCTTCCAGCCATTTACGCTCAGTGATATCACTGACCCGTAATACAGTAGCAACTTGATTGTGCTGCGGATCGTAAAGTGGGGTCACCTCCACATGCGCCCAAAATTTCCTTCCATCATGGCGTTTGAGCTGTTGTTCGCGCCAGTCAAACAGCGATGCATCATCGCCTTCTGCTTGGTCAGAAAATATCCATCCCTCAATCAATTCAAGGAAAGGCTTCGCCGAATGGCCACACATATCTTCAGGCGGACAGCCAATCAACTGCGCTAAGCGAGAATTGACATACAGAATCCGATCATGCAAATCAGTGATCAAGATGCCATCATTCAGACTCTCAAGTACTGTCTGCAAAAACCAATTGACTTCGGGGGTAATCGCCATTTGGGCAGTGGGATTACTGTAGAGACTTTCCATCACCATGAGCAGATCCTTGTTGCTTCAGTTGCGATAAACAGATACAGTGCGCTGATATAGAGGACACAGAGCAATTGATTGCCCCCCAAAAAACTGGCACTGAATATCGCCAAATCACTTACGAACATCGATACATGGGCTATACGGTATAGACCTACATATGCCTGTTTAACCAGGTTATGCGTCAGATAATTGCAACGCCCTCCGCAAAATCCAGTGTTTTTTCACCAGCTTCATCTGCGGTACCGCAATAACCACGAGAAATTACTCGACTAACGTATTCATAAAACAGTAAGTTTGAGCACGCGATTCAGTAACTTCTCTCAAGAATGTAGCGAATACTACATTACCTGTGGTGGATGCTGGCACCTGTACTTGCTAATCGACAAACGCTGCATCACTCCAACTACCGCTAGAGAAATACAATCGATCGATCAGTAGCTACTATATGGTGCCCCTAACTCCTGACATTGCCACATTGACGGGCGCTATCGTTCTTATGGGGGCCGTTTTTGGTGTGATTGAAACTGTAGACGCTTAGCAAATTCATGCATCAAGCGATTTTTCAATGAGCACCACTGCATAGGCAGAAATCCCGGCTTCTTGGCCAACTGCATCAAGTTTTTCGTTGGTGGTCGCCTTAATCCCAACCTGATCGACATCCAAATTCAGCACTGTGGCAATTCGCTGCTTCATCGAGTTGATATGGGGTTTGAGTTTGGGCCGTTCGGCCACGACAACCGAATCGATATTGCCAATTTGCCAACCCCGCGCTTGCAGCAGACCATATACTTGTGCGAGCAACTTCAGGCTGTCGGCACCTTTCCACTGAGGATCGGTGGGAGGAAAGTGGTGGCCGATGTCGCCCAGGCTCAGCGCCCCAAGCATGGCATCCATGATCGCGTGGGTGAGGACATCCGCATCACTGTGGCCAACTAAGCCCAATTCATGCTCAATTTTGACGCCGCCCAGGATCAAATCACGATCCGGACCGAGTTGATGGATGTCGTAGCCGTTGCCAATCCGAATCGCCATAAGTTCAATCAAGTTCTAGTTCAATCAAGTGCCAGTACAATCAGCAGCAGCAACTTAAGCAGTCTGGCTTCAGCAATTGCCCAGCAATCGTTATAAAGTATCGATTGTAGCGTTTCTTCGGTTTGATTTGGCCGACCAAAGCGCGCCGATCGCTGTGATATCAATTGTTTCCTATGCCATCTGCAACGCCCTTAATTCAGCAAGACCTTGTATTAATTGGGGGTGGCCATAGCCATGCGATCGTGCTGCGCCTGTGGGCGATGCATCCAATTCCGGGAGTGCGGTTAACCCTGATTAGCGACGGTGCCGATACGCCGTACTCCGGTATGTTGCCAGGACATGTTGCCGGATTCTACAGTCGGGAAGACTGTCATATTGACTTGCGATCGCTCTGTCAGTTTGCTGGGGCCGTATTTTACTGTGATCACGTGATCGGTCTGGATTTGGCCAATCAGCAGGTCATCTGCGCCAATCATCCACCGGTTGGGTTTGATCAGCTATCGATCGACATTGGCAGTACCCCCAAGTTAGCCGTTGAGCATCAGGCATTAATCGGTCGCAATGCGATTCCCGCAAAGCCCGTGCCGCAGTTTTTGCAATGGTGGGATGGTATATGTGAGCAGTTGCAAACTGATCCGACAACACGGTGCAAGTTGGCGATCGTCGGCGGCGGTGTGGGTGGTGTAGAACTGGCAATTAATATGCAGCGGCGGTTGGAAACATTAGTCGCCGATGGCAACTGGCAACTGCATTTGTTTAGTCGCGCCGCCGTGCTACTGCCCCAGCAAAATGCTTGGGTGCAAACGTATTTTCAGTCACTACTGTGCCAGCGAGGGGTACAACTCCATCTTGGTACAGCAGTAACCGGCTGGGATGGCGCGCTACTCCAAACCGATCGTCATCCAGAGCCACTCGACTTTGACACAACGGTTTGGGTGACACAGGCGACGGCCCCAGATTGGTTGGCAACCGCCGGATTAGCCGTGGACGATCGGGGATTTATCGCGATCGATGAGTATTTGCAATCGATTTCCCATCCGTCGGTCTTTGCCGCTGGGGACATTGCCTCGATGGTGGATCATCCCCGCCCCAAAGCGGGAGTGTTTGCCGTCCGTCAGGGAGAGCCATTATATGAAAATCTCTGCCGCACTTTACGCGGGGAAAAGTTAAAACAATTTGTGCCGCAGAAACGCTATCTGAGTTTAATTGGGACAGGCGATCGACAGGCAGTCGCTGTGTGGGGCAAATTGGCTTGCCGATTACCGTTGCTGTGGCAATTGAAAGACTGGATCGATCGCCGATTTATGGCAAAATTCGATCGCACGACCTTAGGGCAAGTAGCTAGTCGTTCTGGCCCAATGTCAGCAGCCATGGTCGATCAGCCTCTCCCTCACGGCACAACAGCGGCAGCAGGAATGCACTGTGCCGGATGCGGGGCCAAAGTCGGCAGCTCGGTGCTGACGCAAGTGCTAGAAAGAATTCAAACGGATCAAATCACGAATTCGGTGCTAATCGGTTTGGCACAGCCAGATGATGCCGCAGTTTTGCAGGTGCCACCGGATCGGCTGCTCGTCCAAACGGTCGATTACTTTCCAGCGTTGGTCGATGATCCGTTTTTGTTTGGCCAAATCGCCACGCATCATAGCTTGAGTGATCTGTTCGCCATGGGCGCAACTGCCGATAGTGTGCTAGCGATCGTCAGTCTACCCTATGCGGCTGCATCGCCGCAGCAGGAAACCCTTTTCCAACTGCTTTCCGGCGCGCTCAAAGCACTCGCAATCACGCATACGCAACTGGTGGGCGGGCATACGATCGAGGGCGAAAAGCTGATGTTTGGTCTGACCTGTAATGGGTTTACCACGCCGGAGCAGCTGCTACAGAAAACCGGTATGTCCCCAGGCGATTGCTTGATTTTGACAAAACCCCTGGGGACTGGCACCTTGTTCGCCGCGCAAATGCGTTATCAAGCAAAGCCGCAATGGATTGATGCCGCGATCGCCATCATGCTCCAATCCAATTACTTCGCTTCAAAGATTTTTCTCACCTACAAGGCCACTGCCTGCACCGACGTTACCGGATTTGGACTACTAGGCCATCTGGTCGAAATGGTGCGAGCCGCGAAGCCCCCACTGCAAGTCACGTTGCAACTTACCGCACTTCCCCTACTTCCCGGTGCACTGCAAACGACCGAGCAGGGCATTGTCAGTTCGCTTTATGCTCAAAATCAACGGGCCCAGAACTGGATCGAAAACCTCACCACGATCGCGCCGCACTCGCATTTTCCGCTGCTATTTGACCCGCAAACATCGGGGGGCCTACTCGCCAGTGTGCCAGCGGAGCAGGCCACAGCTTGCTGCACTGCCCTCCAAGCAGTTGGCTACACCAGCGCGATCATCGGCCAGATTCACCCAGCATTGGAGAAAAGTACATTACCGATTACGATCGAGGCGTGATCCATCTGGTTCGGCCTTCCCAATCCATGCCCAATCTTCTGAACGCTGCTGAATTTCTGCAAGACAATGCAGTCATACTCGACACCCGCAGTCCTGGAGAATTTGTTGCCGGGCATATTCCAGGAGCAATTAGCTTTCCGCTCTTTAGTGACGAAGAACGGGCCAAAGTTGGAATTTGCTATAAACATCAAGGCCAAGCCGCCGCGATCGAGCTAGGGCTCGAAATCACAGGTCCAAAGATGGCCAATTTTGTGCGTGAAGCGAAACGTATTGCGCCAAATCAGGCAGTGAGACTGCATTGCTGGCGGGGTGGCATGCGCAGCAGCAGCATGGCCTGGTTGTTAGAAACGGCGGGTCTGAAAGTAGCGCTATTACAAGGCGGCTACAAGACCTTTCGCCGTTGGGTCCGGGCGACCTTAGCCAGCCCTAAACCGATTATTACTTTGGGCGGCATGACCGGCACCGGTAAGACGGCCTTGCTCCACGAACTCGCCAGGCAAGGTGAGCAAATTTTAGATCTCGAAAAGTTGGCCAATCATCGAGGCAGTAGTTACGGTGCATTAGGGTTACCGCCGCAACCCAGCCAAGAGCAATTTGATAATGACTTAGCGATCGCCTGGGCGAACCTGGCTGACGATCGTCCCATCTGGATTGAAGCAGAAAGTCGTCGCATTGGTGTCTGTCGTGTTCCTGATGAGTTATTTGCACCGATGCAAATGGCCCCAATTCTACAAGTGGAGCGATCGCTTGAGGAACGATTAACCATACTTGAGCAAGTTTATGGTGACAGTCAGCCGAAAGACTTAATTGCGGCAACGGAGCGGATCGCCAGACGGCTAGGGGGGCAAAATGCCAATGCGGCAATCGATAGCATCCGCCAAGGCAATCTCAAACCAGCGATCGCCATTGCCTTGGCCTACTACGACAAGACGTATCAGTATGACCTGCAACGGCGGGGGGTCGCGATTACAGCAATTGAGTTAACCGGCCTAACGGATCCAGAAGCAGCTCAACGATTGATTTTGGCAGCAAGCCAATTATCAGTCCCGAAATTTCAGGCTGTGCAAGTGTAGTTAGGTGACGTGATTCAACCACAGGCTACGTAGCGCCGCATAGGGCTGATGTACTTAAAACCTGCAATTTTCATTTCACCATGCAACTTTCACTGACAGACAATCGCCTGATCATTGCGCTAACTGGTTGGGAAAGAATTTGGGCAGTACATATGGGATCCACGATCACCGTCCCACGCCAGGAAATTCTTGATGCCACAACCCAAGTACCAGAGACGACTTGGCGGGAGCTGCGGGCACCCGGCACATTTTTACCGGGCGTGATTAAAGCTGGTACTTACTATACGGAGCGTGGTCGGGAATTTTGGTACGTACGATCGACAGAGAAGGGGCTCTGTTTAGATCTTAGCCCCGAGTCATACTACAAACGAATTGTACTATCCGTCGATCAGAATCATACTTGGGCTGATAGGATTAACCCAAATCGGTGCTAAGTCGCCCAACTCGATTGCTCATATCTTTCGATCGCGCATCGGTTGTGAAATTTTAAACTGATTAGGTTTTCACCGCCCTAGGACGCATGAAAACGGTTTCCAACCTATTGCTCAAAACCAGCCGACAGCTCTTCGACGATATCGATGAGCGCGAACGTTTTGTCGATGCACTCGTCACCCCCCAACCATTCAACGCCACCATCCTGTGGGCTAAGGAAAAACCCCCTACGGAACCCTTTGAGCAAGTCGAGCGATTAGCATGGCAACCCGAATTTGTCGATCGGCTCGCCATGGGCCAGAAACCTGGTCAGCACGCACTCCACCGCGACGGTTGGTTCTACTGCTTGGACTTTTCCTCGGTTTTTGCCGCAACACCACTAATGCTACTCAAATCACAACCGGACGTGGTGATCGATGTCTGTGCCGCACCCGGGGGTAAAAGTGTGTTTGCTTGGCGATCGCTCCGACCAGCAAGGCTACTGAGTAATGAGGTGATTGGCAAACGGAGTGCGGCCCTGATCGCCAATCTCAAACGCTGCAATATTTTGCCTACAGCAGTCCTGCGAGCCGATTCCAAAATTTTAGCCGAGGTAATACCGCAAACTGCTGAGGTGGTTCTGGTTGATGCACCCTGCAGCGGACAGTCGCTGTTAGCGAAAGGAGGCAAGGCACCAGGTTGTTTTCATCCGGTGAATACCAACAAAAATGCCAAACGGCAAAAGCGCATTCTCGCCAACTCAGCCCAGTTAGTCGCACCTAATGGCTATCTCCTGTACATGACCTGCACCTATGCGCCGGATGAAAATGAACGAGTGGTCGAATGGTTACTGAAGCGATTTGCCAATTTTCAACCCATCAGCATCGATCGACTGGCGAAATATCAATCAACACTGACCGATATCCCTTGTTATCGACTATTTCCTCAATCACGATTAGGTGCAGGCGCATTTACAGCACTGCTGCAAAACCAAACAAATGGCGTACCGAGTCACATACCTCCCACTTTTTTTGAACATCCATCTGTAACATTATTGTAATCAAAAACCAGATTCAAAAACGGTGATCGTCCATTAGAATTTTAGCCAATCAACTGCAGAATTATCTAAGTAACACAGTGGAATCACGCGCAATTAAATACAAACGTTCGGCGCGTACAAACACCCATTAATACCCAGGTAAAACCACTCAAAGGCCGATGGTCTGTAAACTTTGTTGAAATCCGCTTGATTGATCCCCGCGGTGTTTCCTATACTATAGACCTACTGCACTAGATGTTTCCTGGGACTTCCTAAGTCGGGATTATCACAAGTCAAATCTTGGGAAGTCGTTGAGTAGAGCCTGTCACTAGATTTTCGGTAAACACAACTCTTTTTGGAGGAATTATTATGGCGTTGGCACGTAGTCAATACGCTGGTAGTCTGTCATTTCTGTCAGCGGTTAAGAGTATTTTGATTTGGTCTTTCGTGCTGGCTGTTTGCATGATCGTGGTTGGCTTCCCGATCTTGGTTTTAGTCGTCTCTTTGGCCTCTTTGTTCGCATTTACATTGCATGCGATCATGCCGGTAGCCTCGATTCTGTACACGGTTGCGGCATTTATCGGTATTCATGTGCTGGGCATCCTCGCTGTTTCAACCTTCCTCACAATGAAAGGTGTCCATCCCCAAGATGTCGATTGGATGAATTGGTTGCGTCGTGGTCAAGAGAACCCCATAGCAACAGCGGTTTATGCGTCCTGTCCATTAACGTGCGAGGTCAATAGCTCTGCGACTCAAGTTGGCTAGCCCACTAGCTGACGATGGTTCTACATCCCATCTAATCTGAGCTCAATTGTCTACTGCCCAGCGTGGCTACGCTGGGTTTTTTGTTGGCGCTAGCTGCTAGAAAAGCAGCTACGATAGGGCAAGACAGTTATGTGCATGCGCAAAGTAGCATCATTTGCTATTTTGTTGTCTGCAATTACCGACGGTGCGGTGCCGTTTCATATTCATCATTTCTATGGCTCAATCTTCTATTTCCGTCGCAATAATTGTCGGCACGCGCCCCGAGGCGATTAAAATGGCGCCTGTGATTCAGGCGTTTCAGCGATCGCAACAATTTGCGCCCCAGATTATCCTGACAGGACAGCATCGCGAAATGGTGGATCAGGTGATGGATTTTTTTCAGCTAAAGGCGGATTATGATCTCAAGATTATGCAGCCGCAGCAAACCCTGACGGATATCACCAGCTTCACCTTGCGCGGTTTAGAAGAATTATTCCAGCAACTCCAGCCCCAAATCGTACTCGTTCAGGGCGATACGACCACCGCTTTTGCCGCCGGACTAGCCGCGTTTTATCAAAAAATCCCGATCGGCCATGTAGAAGCCGGTTTACGAACGGCAGATATTTATAATCCCTTTCCCGAAGAAGCAAATCGCCGCTTGATTTCGCAGATTGCGCATCTCCACTTTGCGCCGACCGCACTTTCAGCCGAAAACGTGGAAAAATCGGGCGTCGTTGGTGAAATTCATCAGACAGGCAACACCGTAATTGATGCGTTACTCGTTGTGGCTGATAGTAATCCAGCCTGCGAAGTCGCAGGACTCGATTGGGACAAATATCGGGTAATTCTCTCGACGGTGCATCGTCGAGAAAACTGGGGTGAGCCACTACGCGATATCGCCCGCGGGTTCCAAAAAATCTTGGATCGTCATGAAGATACGGCATTGCTGCTGCCGATGCATCGTAATCCGACAGTGCGGGAGCCGCTACAGTCAATCCTGGGGGAACATCCCCGAACCTTTCTTGTAGAGCCCCTAGAGTACATGTCGCTGATCGGCGCAATGAAGCGTTGTTACATGATCATGAGTGATTCGGGCGGCATTCAGGAAGAAGCGCCATCACTTGGAAAACCCGTACTGGTTTTGCGTGAGACAACTGAGCGCCCAGAAGCCATGATGGCGGGAACTGCGAAGTTGATTGGCACAAGGGCTGAGCGGCTGTTTGAAGAAGCCGATCGGCTGCTGACGGATGCGACTGCTTATAGTGCTATGGCCAATGCCATCAATCCTTTCGGTGATGGCCATGCATCGGAGCGAATTGTCCAGATTGTGGCGAAGTATTTGACGCAGCGAGAGTCAGTCGGATAGCTATGCGAGATAGCGCTTAGCCCGGCTGCAATACTTGGATCATTTTCAGGTGTGACTTGGGAAAGGGAAATTGACTTAATTGATCCACCTTCACCCATTGCGAGGTAGCAATATCCGCCGTGACCGTACTAGTCGCTTCAATCAACTCACATTGATAAACATGAAATGTCGCTTTGAAGTGGGTGTAAGTATGCTTAACGCTGATCAGTTCATCTTGCAGTTTGAGCTTGATACCAAAGGTCGTCGGAATTCCTTTCTGAATCGCGCGGGAAATCGATCGACCAGACATCACTTCAACACTGGGAAATTCCCATAAGCCCCCCAACAAACCTTTTTCAGGACGTTGGTTAATTAGAATCTCGCTATGCTTATTCCAAATCACCGCCACACCGATCGTTTTGTGGGGTAATGGCTTTTTCCATTCAGAAATTGGTAAATCTGTCTGTCTGCCCTGGTGATATGCCTGACAAGCATGCTGCCATGGACATAATGGACAGGCCGGATGATGCGGTGTACAAATTGTCGCCCCAAGATCCATCAAGGCCTGATTGAAATCTCGCCCATTGGCTGCCGGGACGAGTTGTTCAGAAATCGCCCATAATTGATCGATCGCTTTGCTCGTGGGCTGTTCGAGGGCCACTAACCGAGCTAAAACCCGTTTCACATTACCATCAAGGATTGGCAGCGGCAGGTTAAATGCGGAACTCAGGATCCCACCAGCCGTAGTACGCCCGATACCTGGAAGTCGCAGGACATCATCGAAATTCTGGGGAAACTGTCCATCGAACTGCTCGACAATTATTTGCGCCGATCGATGCAGATTTCTGGCCCTTGCGTAATAACCAAGGCCTTCCCAGGCTTTTAATACCATTTGGAGTTCCACCGTCGCTAGCGCATGCACATCAGGAAATTGCTGTAGCCAGCGCGCATAGTAGGGCAGCACTGTTTTGACCTGAGTCTGCTGCAACATAATCTCTGAAATCCATATCTCATAGGGATCAGAGGTATTACGCCAAGGTAAGTTTCGACCTGACTCAGCATACCAAGCCAATAATGCTTGACTCAACTCTAAATATAAAAACCTCGACGAATGATCGTTCGCCGAGGTTAGAGGGTTTACCAAGTTTGTCGCGGATGATCGGTCATCCAAGATAGAAACAAGATGCGCACTGCGAATCATGGAGAAAAGGCCAATAAAAAGATTATCTGGGCGGCTAAGGTAATTTTAATCCGCACAGGTACCTTAGCATTGCCGCTAGATCTTATTCTGCATCGGCGCTCAAAGACTTTTCAATGGCAAAGCGCTGTTCGGCATTGCGGAGAAAGTAGCCGCTCATAATTGCCGAGGCTAACAGTTGCCCCAGTGCTTCGCGACTAGTTGTAATGCTTACATCGAAAGCACCACTTGGCAGGCCGCCGAGCAAAGAGACAATATTGTGCTCCATGACCTGCGCAACCTCTTTAGAACCCGGACGGGATAGCTGGGCGATGGTCTCAGGTTGAAGCGCCTGCACATACTCCATCAAATTAGTTGTTCCTGATTCACCATCAGAGTGGTAGTAAAAAAAATCATCTGAACGATTTGATATGTTATTCACAGATTACCCCTCGCAACTGCTTAAGACTGATTCAGGCAACTCAACCTGGATAAGTCTAATGTAACAAGCCATAGACAAGACAGGCAGTGGGTAGAACCGTACTCAAGTCAGGGGAACTTACGGTAAATCGTGATCGAGCGGAATGATGCGAGCACAAAGCAATGACCAGTTACAAAGTACACATGACTAATGTGCCACACCCGTTGATGCAGCGATGCGCGGACAGCTTAACTGGCAACCACATAGCTGGCCATATAGGCGCGACGACGACGTAATTTTGTCAACGCTTCACGCTCAATTTGGCGGACCCGCTCACGGCTAACATTCATTTGTTCGCCAATTTTTGATAACGTCATCGGTTGTCCACTGGAGAGGCCAAACCGCAGGGTCAATACTTGTTGCTGCTGTTGGTTAAGATCGGCCATTACAGTTTGGAGATCCTGCTGCATCGCCGTTCTCACGGTATAGTCCTCGGGCGATAGGCTATCGTCCTCAAGCAGATCGCCCAATTCGGTATCTTGGTTATCCCCGAGGCGCAGATCAAGGGAAAGGGGACCACGGCCATGTTGCAAGTAGGTCCGCACCTGCTGTTGGGTCATATCTAATGCAGCAGCTAGTTCGGCGGTCTTCGGCGCCCGTCCATAGGTCTGACTCAGTTCGCGCTGGACCTTTTTGATTTTGTTTAACTTTTCGGTGATGTGGATGGGTAATCGAATCGTACGGCTTTTCTCGGCGATCGCCCGGGTAATCGCCTGCCGAATCCACCAGTAGGCATAGGTACTAAAACGATAACCCTTGGTTGGATCAAACTTTTCCACACCCCGCTGCATACCGATCGACCCTTCTTGGATTAAATCCATCAAGTCCACATTGCGTTTCTGGTACTTTTTCGCTACCGAAACAACTAGACGGAGATTAGCTTCCACCATGCGCCGCTTCGCCCGCTCTCCTTCGGCGATCGCTTTATCCAGCTCGGCAACTGTAAGCTCAACGTGCTCAGCCCATTCGGCTTGTGTGGGATGGCGATCAAGGCGATCGGCGAGGGCCGCTTGCGCCTGATTCAGCTGCGCGAGTCGCTGTACTTGCTTACCGTAGAGAATCTCTTCTTCATGGGTCAGGAGCGGCACCCGACCAATTTCACGCAAGTAAAGCCGAACACTATCAGCGAGATCTGTCGATTTCACGGCTTGCTTAACCATAGGATGATGCTGAAGAACACGACAAAAGGCGATACTAGTCAACCAACTGACTATATTTGTCTGAAACCGCAACTAAGCCCGACTGATCAAAGCAAAACATGCTGCGTCCAACTGACAATCTGACGCTTGTGTCAGTTGCATCAAACACATTAACAAAGGCAATATTCTGTCGGCGACTAGCGGTTGGTTTATTGGCTGAATGCTCTAACCGTAAGCTGTTGTAGCGGGAAAAATTGCATCTCAGAACACAAATTAAGAAGTTTCTTTGCGATCGAGGAACAAGCTGTCCTTCTACGTGTACTTCTCCATGTAGCGAACGGCTCCTGGGTGGCTTGATCACCAGCTGAATTTAATCGATCAGATGAATGGGCTGAGTCCAGCCGCATACGGCATCAACTTCGCTATTTGATGATGGAATAGTGTTCAGTTAAGATTTTGGGGCAATCATCCGTACTTCAGAACAAAAAGAAACGATGCTCTTACCATCGGCATACTGAATCTTGGTATGGCGGAGTCGGACATTTTCACTCTCGAACCACACCCGTTCAGTTGTGACTACAGCTTGATCCTCGACCATGAGGATGAATTCCCCACCATCACCAAAACAGTAACAACCGCTCGGTGCGGGGGTGCCGAAGTTGCCTAATGATCGTAACAATTGCCCCTGTTTGGGGTCACCGATCGCCACCAGCATGGTCGAGCCGACATCTTGTTTCGTTACACCTTCCATGGTGCCATCCCACTTGACTTTAGCCGCACAAGTGACCTGATCGGGATCTTGGCCTTGTTTGCTACACAGTTCTAACACTGCCGCATCACTTGTTCCTAGTAGTTCCATCTCGATCGTGGAGCGCCCGCTCTGCTGCTGGGTAGTATCAACGTGGTGGTTGCTCTTAATCGAAATCCACCGACCCGCACTCTGTTGGAAAAACTCCACAATACTCATGAATCCTAAATCCCTTTGAAATCAAGTCTTGGCGAGGTTTCACACATTGTATCGGATTGTCTACGCGGAATGGGTGACCGGGATTTCAATTTCTTGGAATTGGTGATCGGAGTTGAGTTGCCAGCAGCGATAGTCAATGATTTGCACAGCACTAACCGATAGGATGACGTACACATATTCCGGCCAAGCTAAACGGCGATCGCACTCCGATGGCAACGCTGGAGAATCAGGATGGGAGTGATAGATGCCAATAATCGCTTCACCTTTAGCCCGGCTGGATTTCATGATGTGGAGTAAATCGGCTGGATCAATCCAGTAGCGATCGCGCGGTGAATGACCGTTAGGGTCACTTATTTGAAGATCGGGTGGGACACAATCAGGTGTCCAGCTATTTTGGACCGGATGGATCGTGGTGACTTCCAGCTCGGGTAGTAGCCGGCCGACAAGCATGCCACAACATTCTTGGGGATAAGTTGCTTGGGCGTGATGTTTGAGCTGCTGAAGTTGGTCGGCAGTGAGACGTAGGGGCACAATAATTGGGGGAATAATGATCGATCTTGTCAGCTGCAAAAACACGCAGCAGGACTACCATAGGATAGATTTATTGTCCCAAGCATCAAACCGGAAAATCCAATCAATGTTGGGTATCTATCTCTAGATGGCGATTACATCAACTTCGGCAACTGACATTGACAAATTTTAGTTGAAACAGCATTTGATTCATGCACTTGTAGTTTATCGATCGGCAATATTGTGATGATGCGGCGGTTGAAGTACTTCTTGGCTGGAACCCTGATTTTTACTGGGATATCAGTTGGCCTGATCTGTCTTGTCGGGTTCTTTTGGTCATGGTCGATTGAAGATCCACAAGCGCAAATCGATGAACAAACCATGGCAGTTGGTTCGTTTTTAATTCTGGGGGCACCGCCGATCGTGCTCGGTAGTGCTCTGTGGTGGGTCAGTCGCCAGCAGGATCAGCAACGTGCGGCGAATTATCTCAAAAATACTTTCTTCCATACGTTACAGCAGGGACAAGGCCGCATTAGTGTTTTAGACTTTGCGATGGCCGCGAAATTGGATGGCGATCAAGCAAAAGTTTATCTCGATGATCGGGCGCGGGAGTTTAATGCAAATTTTGATGTAAATGCAGAAGGGTCGGTGCTGTATTGCTTTGAAACAACTTTAGCCACTGGGGCAGCCTTGCCGACTGGGGCCACCTTACAACCGGAAGCCACCTTACAACCGGCAGGACCAGCATATGATGTGATCTTGCAGGACTATCCCGCCAGGCGGCGGCAAGTCATCGAAGACGCGATCGTGCGGTTAAGTGATTTGTCACCGTTGCAGGTGAAGGAGATCATGCGCAAGTCGAAAAAGCGACCCGTGGCAATTGCACAGGGGCTCAGTCAAAATGCCGCCGCCACCTTACGCGAGCGCTTAGAGGATTTAGATGCAACAGTTTTGGTGATTTTACAGTAGGGCTTGACTATCACGAGTCGGTACACCTCACCTACAGCAGCCGTAACTGCTGATTCGATTCACTGGCGGCATCCACGCTGATGGTTAGCGGGTTAGCCCCTTCTGTGTCAACTTCATCCAGCAGCAAATCCAAGTGAATCTGCCCGACCTCATCATTCATCAACAGTCCGGCGGCTTCCAACATTGGAACGGATAAGTCCAAGAGATCGCGGCGGTTATTCAGGTAAGTTTTGAGCGCATCGATCGGGTGGATCGTACTATCCTTCAATTCTGGCAGGCGGGGGCGATTGGCTTGATTCACCAATTCGACTTGAATGTTGTAAGTATGGGCGCTAGCAAGAGCGGCATGGATTTCCGGCTCATCCATCCGATCGAGTTGGTCAGCCCGGATAAAGTACTTCACTCGCACAACGGCTTGCTCGATCGAACGATCGGCAATCGCTTTTAGCAGCATTGTCTGCGGATTATGCGCTTGGGTCAAATCAACCTCGATCGTGCAAAATGGGCGCACGGGAATCGGACAATATTCCACCTGCGTATGGCCTTTTGCCAATTCAACTAAGACATAGCCTTTCGTCTCATGTTCTTCAGAAAAATCAACCCGTTCAATACTGCCGGGATAGATCACATAGGGCTGTTCTGACAGAATCTGATGCTTGTGAACATGCCCTAATGCCACGTAGTCAAAACAATCTCGGGTCAAAAAAGTTAATGGCACAGTAAATCCTTTACCAACTGCCAACAGCCGCTCCGCGCCAAAGGTGGCCGTATCCGCCATCAGGTGCGCCAACAAAATTGTGGGTAAGGCGGGGTCAAGCTGCCGAATTTCGCCTTCCAATGCGACACGCAGGCGATCGAGCAGCAGTGCACCAACTTGCTTCATAGAAAGATCGGCTGTTTCCACTTTTGTCATGAGCGTTGTGCGATTGAGCCACGGCAGAGTAACCACCTGCACATCACCATGCCGCGTGTGCAAGCGATGGGTCTCTAGGCGATCGCCAACAATCACCGATGGTACGCCTAAGGTGCGATAAATGCAGAGGCTCGCGCCACCTTCGCCTTGGGTATGTTGATCATGATTACCGACGAGTAGCACTGTGGGAATTTCGGCATCAACTAACCGGCGAAACTGTCCGGCAAAGGCTTGCTGAATATAAGGTGGTGGTGTGGCATCAGGAAATGCATCGCCCCCGAACAAAACCAGATCTACAGGTATTTCTAGTGCCCGATCGATACACCGACTAAGACTCCGAACAAAGTCTTCGAAGCGAGTATTCAAACCAGTCTCAGGATTGACCTTCCCGTGGGAAAAGCCACTGCCGAGATGAATATCCGAAAGGTGCAAAATTTTGATCATGAACGTGAGACAGACCGTTGCCAGTGCCGTCAGCAATTACAATACTGAAATACTATTTTCCCCATCTTACTACCAAGATGCCGGAGGCGATTACGATCAGGACATTATGAAGACGCAATGGGCATGTTTTTTGCAAAATTTAGGCGAATGGCAGGGTTCGTTTACCACCTATTCGCCACAGGGTGAGCAGCGCGAGACGATTCCGTCTTTGCTGACATTGTCTGAAACGACCGGACAGCGAAGCGTCAAGCTCGTGCTGAAGCGCGATGCCCCGCAATTCCCACAGCCCTTGGAAATCGAGGTTAGTAATTTGAGTCGGGGTCTGCGGTTCTTTGAAACGGGGTCGTTTTCCCAGGGATCAATGCAATTTTCACCCTATAGCAGTCAGTTTGGGGGAGAGTTGGCCTTGGTCACTCCCGATCGACGGTTGCGGATGGTCATGCTCTACAACGCCCAGAGTGAACTCGATCATGTGACGCTGATTCGGGAGCAGCGGGTAGAGCGTCATGTGCCAGAGCGGCCACCATTGCAGGTAGATGACCTAGTTGGTGAATGGCAGGGTGAATCGATTACGCTATTTGCGGATTTACGATCGCCGGAAACAACAACAAGTCATCTGATGATTGAGCGGGTCGGCGATGTACTGAAGCAGCGGTTGCAGTTTGGTGAGCGGTTGATCGACACAGAAGCGACGATCGCTGGAAATCGTCTGACATACCATAAGAGTGCCTTGCCCGTACAGATCATGCTGCTCCCAGATGGCGCTTCGGCCAATTGTCCGCTCAAGGTAGAATCAGGGCAGCCATTTGTGTTGGAGACAGGCTGGCTCAGGAGCCCAACGCTACGAGAACGGATTATTCGCAGTTTCAACTCAAAGGGTGAATGGGTTGGCGTGACGCTGGTAACGGAGAGGAAGAAACTAGTTGCACCATCAACACCGTAAAGTCACCATCAGAAACGTAAAATTATAGTGATCGGTTGATATTGATTGAACGGATCAAAGCCTGTGAGTGCGGAAGACGATGGCAAGGAAACCGATTTTGACCTACGATCGCGGGACATTAATCCTGCATCCGCCACCGCGCGGTAAGAGTTGGGTTGAATTTGCGACTTGGGACGATCGGATTGAAAAATTTCGCATTCCCGCACAGCAGTATCGCCATTTAATCCTCGCGCTGAAGGCCGAAGGGAAGGAATTTCTCGATCAAGCCCGATCCTATCAGGAATTAAATCTTGCACTTAGCAGTGGCAAGCAGCCTTACGCGCATCAGCAAGAAGCCCTTGACGCTTGGAAAGCAGCGGGCCGCAATGGTGTGGTTGTACTGCCAACAGCGGCTGGCAAGACCTACCTGGCTCATCTGGCGATTCAAACGACGCAGCGTAGTACGTTGATTTTGGTGCCGACATTAGACTTGATGCACCAGTGGTATGCCGGATTATTGGATTCTTTTCCCGCCGCCGAAATTGGGTTGCTGGGTGGCGGCTCACGCGATCGCACGCCAATTCTCGTTTCGACCTATGACAGTGCGGCGATTCACGCCGAAACTTTAGGTAATCAGTATGGCTTACTGGTTTTTGATGAATGCCATCATTTACCTTCAGACTTTAATCGGGTGATTGCCGAATATGCCCTTGCACCATTTCGCTTAGGTCTATCCGCCACACCTGAGCGCAGTGATGGTAAGCATGAAGACTTACTCCAGCTGATTGGCACAGAAGTTTATCGCCGATCGGCAGAAGAGCTTTCGGGCAAGGCACTAGCTCACCATGAGATTGTGCAGATAAAAGTAACACTCTCAGAAACGGAACGACAGCGCTATGACGAACTGATCACCATTCGCAATACCTTTCTACAGTCCTCTGGAATTTTTCTCGGCAGTATCCAGGGTTGGCAGCGGTTTGTGCAAGCAAGTGCGCGATCGAAAGCAGGACGTAAGGCGATGCTGGCGCACCGCGAAGCTCGATCGATCGCCTTCGGCACAGAAGGTAAGCTGCGCGTCTTGGGTGAGCTACTAGCGACCCATTATCCCGATCGTACGTTGATCTTCACCGATGACAATGCGACGGTTTATCGCATTTCCCAAGAACTAATGATTCCTGCAATCACTCACCAAACCCACGTCAAAGAGCGACATGCCATTTTGCAAAAGTTCAAAAGTGGTGATTATAAATACCTTGTGGCCTCACGAGTATTGAACGAAGGTGTGGATGTACCTGAGGCAAGTGTGGCGATCGTGCTTTCCGGCACCGGCTCCACTCGAGAACATATCCAGCGCTTAGGCCGGATTTTGCGCCGGGGGAATGATCCCATGAAACAAGCGGTGCTGTACGAAGTGGTGGCCGAAGATACGAATGAAGAAGGTGTTTCGAAGCGGCGCTACGGCGATGATGCGCAAAAAATTAAACGGCTTAAGGTTGTCGAAGGGAAAAAGCCTCACCAGAAAAAGTCCGCTAAAGGCAAATATCCCAACGCCCGCCCCCGCATACCCAAAGCGGCAGAAAACTTGGGCGAATGGGATTAGCCGCCAAAATCCGGTAAGGAAAAAATATCAGTGGGTTGCTTGCTGAACCCACTGAATATGCTGAATTCGTCGGGCTACACGGGCTCGGCGACTTTTTCTGCGGCATCAGTAGTCATATTCCGCGCCGGTTCGAGTAGGTGAGCGGCCCACCAGTCCACATCGTATTTATCAATCGATCGCGTCATATTGGCCATCCGCTGCTGCTGCTCCGCTAATGGCATGGCTAAAGCCGCATCGAGCGCGGCATCCATCGATTCCGTGGAATAAGGGTTAACCGGAATTGCGTCGGGCAGCTCCACGGATGAACCAACAAACTCGGACAGGATTAATACCCCGCCATCATCACCCCGTGCAGCGACATATTCTTTACCCACGAGATTCAGACCATCGCGCAATGGCGTAATCCAAGCAATATCGGCGGCTTTATAAAAGGCGTTGATTCCCTTGAGGCCCAGATTACTCGTAAAGAAATCAATTGGTCGCCAGTCAAGCTGGTTAAATCGACCATTGATCCGGCCGACGGTTTGCTCAATTTCTTCTTGGGTCTCACCATAGATCCGCATACCGCTGGCCGCTGGGGCAACGGCAACCACCAGACTGACTTTCCCGCGCATTTCTGGACGCCGTTCAAGTAAGCGTTCGTAGCATTGGAGCATCGGGGTGATGCCCTTGACGTAATCAACCCGGCTAGCAGCGACAATCAGCTTGCGATCCCCTAAGTCATCACGAATTTGCTTAACCTTGGCTTGCGTCTCTGGATCTTGCACGATACTACGGACAAACTTAGGATTGGTACCCACCGGGGAAGCCGATAGATGGACTATTCGACCTTTATAGCGCAATTGTGTGACCATATCCGGCTCAGCTAACGCGAGCCCCCGCGGTACAAAGTTTTCCGTGACCGGTTCACGCTTAACCACTTCAATCTCCCGGAGACTGCGGGCAACGCCGACGAAGTCTTCCGAATAACGGGGAATATGGAAGCCACAAACATCACAGCTCAGCAGACTTTCCACAATTTCTTCGCGCCAAGGCAGGATATTAAAAATATCGGCTGAAGGGAAAGGTGTGTGATGGAAGAAGACAATTTTGGCGTTGGGCCGCTGTTGCCGAATGAAATAGGGTGCCAACCACAGGTTGTAGTCGTGAATCCAGATCAGGGCATCATCGGCCGCGGCATCGATCGCCGCTTGGGCAAATAGCTTATTTACCTCGCGGAAATTACCCCAGTTAGAGGACTCTTCCTCAAATTGCCAAGGAAATGAATGCAGTAGCGGCCAGCAGGATTCCTTCGAAGTGATATGGTAAAAGTCACGCACTTGATTAGCTTTCAGTGGCACCCGCATGACCACACAGCGATCGCCAAGGCCCTCGATCGTCATGCGGGACTGGAACGACTTGCGGCTTTCATCATCATCAACTTGCTTCCAAGCCACCCAAGTACTTTGCTGGGCACTGGCGAAAAAGCTTTTAAGCGTCGGTAGAATGCCATTCGGACTCTTCTTTTCTTTGTAGACAGTTTTACCGTTTTCAACTACTTCATCGTAAGGTTCACGGTGGTACAAAATCACCAGCGAAGATTTTTTGCTGTCGCTCATCGACTGACTCCTTAGTTAAAGATTAACGGCGATCATTCACGCCGAGCTAAATGTTCTGAACTCGCATCGGGACATGCCATCGCGGATTATTACCTGCTGGCCTACACTTGCCAGATAAGTTAGGGGCGATTAAATGCGTGTCTGCATCTCAAGCTGATTCATCTACTTATCGCTTCGAGTACTATAACTTACAAACCTGCTTCTCGCTTACGGACACATCATCGTCAAAATCTCCGAGATGCGGACTGAGTCATGATTGCTCAATGTAATGTGTAGAAGCCTAATGTAGGCAATCCTAAGGAATTAGCGTGATCGATTTCACACTGGTATATTGCACTTAAGGGTAGACTGAATAAACTATCGATTAACTGCCCTTCGATCAACTTAACAGAATCGATCAGCGCAGCGCAACTTTAGCCTGATTGCCGGGAAAAATTCTGCCTTCAAAAATAAATAATATTGCTCCTTTTACGTTCGCCATCACGCCAAGAGTACAGCACTAGCCCTATGACGCAACAATTTCATATTCAACTCCATCAACCGGCAACGGATGAGCTACTGAATACCGTTAAGCAGATCGCGATTTCAAAGCAGAGCTACATTGATCGATCGCGCCAGCTAGTTCGGAAATTGGGGGCACACTATCGTGAAGACGGCCTGACAGAAGTGGGATTTTGGGTACCGGAATTAGCGGGAAAAATTATCCAAAGCCAACGTGATATTTACCTTGAGGTATTTACACCGCTGCAGGAAATTAATTTTCGGCAGCCGGAGCAAGCGGTTGAATTTCAGTATGATGCCATCCCCATGGTGCAGCAAGGTGAGTTTGTCTGGGGTGTGGTTGAAGGAATGCAACCAGGGAATGCGAAGCAAGCCGGATCATTCTACTGGTTGCGCTACCGCGATAACCTATATGACACCCTGAAGAAAGTCCGCGATGTCGTGCCGTATTCACTGCCCTATGGTGTATTTGCGCCTGCAGAGTTATATGACGTGCGACAAATGCAGCGCACGCGTAAAGACTTAGACTATTTTCGGCGTTGGTCACAATCCGCTCTGGTCGCCGAAGGCGATGCCTATCCACGGGTCAAAGCCCCCATTAATATTTTGCAGTTGCACGTGGGAACGGCTTCCGCCTCTGGCACGCTGGAGGAACTCACCCAGATTTATCAGCGACTCTCCGATAAGCTGACGCGGCACGAGCCCTTAACCCCAGACGAGCAAAACTATGTTGGGTATGATGCGGTGCAGTTGTTGCCGACTGAGCCGACGATCGAATATCGCATCGAAGATGTGGACTGGGAACGCGATTTTTTTGAACTTGATCGATCGCTGTTTGGTGATGATGAAGCGCACGTACCGACAGTGCCCGTGCGGGGAATTTTGCGTAAACCCAACACCCAAAACTGGGGCTATGACATCCCGCTATTGGGCAGTTCCACAACGAATCCCGCAATGCTCGGCAGTCTGCGACCGCAAGAGGTGGTGGATTTTATTGCGACCCTCCATAATTTCTCTCAAGGTCCGATTCAGGTGATCTACGACTTGGTATATGGTCACGCGGACAACCAAGCCCTGTCCTTGATGAGTCGCCAATTCTTCCAGGGGCCAAATATGTATGGCCAGGATGTCAGTCATCAACAGCCGATTGTCCGGGCGATTTTACTAGAGATGCAGCGGCGCAAAATTGATACTGGGGTCGATGGGATCCGGGTCGATGGGGGCCAAGACTTTCGCTTCTTCAATCCCGCTCTCGGGCGATATTGAATACGACGATGGTTACCTGCTCGCGATGAGTGATGTCGTGCAGAAGATCCATGGCTGCGAACGTTTGCTATTCACAATTTTTGAAGATGGTCGTCCTTGGCCGCAACCGGGTTGGGAAGAAACCTCAACCTATCGGGAATTGATTGAACTACGACCCGAAAGTTACCAATGGGGCCCATTGATCTTTGCGCACAATACACCGGCACTGAATGGTTTTTGGGATCGCAAATGGCAACGCGTGACCGAGGTGATGCACCAAGGCGATCGCTGGATTACTGGCTGCGGTAACCACGATACGGTAAGGCGTGGCAATCAAATCTCGGTCGATGCCGATATTAACTGGAATCTTGGTAAGACTTTACCAAAGGTGCTGAAAAATGCCTACGACAATCCGGCCACGCAGCTTTGGGTTTATGGCTTTAGCCCCGGCTTACCCATGGATTTTATCAATGTCCTGATGCGGGCGGGCTGGGGCTTCTTCCGAAACACCGATGAGCGGTATGGGGTGAAAGTTGTCTCTGAAGAAAAAGGCTTCCTGGATTGGCAAGTAACACCGGAGCGTTATGAACAACCAGCACTATTCACCCAACTCAAAACCCTCGGGTTTGATGCTTACGCACAGTTAGTCGAATTTCTGATTGTGCTCAATCGCGGTATGACTGAAACGGAGTATGACCTCGAGAAAGTAATTTTGCTATGTCAAACAGAATTTGAGCCCGTGTCAGGCAACCCTAAGTTTACTGAGTTTATTCAGAATTTAGATGTGCCGCTACTGCGACACTTCGCGATGGCTTTCATGGAAGATAAGCATGAATATTGTCGCGTATCGCACTATATTGATGAACTCGATCCACAACAAACAGAATTTAACTATCGGTTGCGGCAATATCGTCGGGCGAATCCTTGGTTGCGGAATAATTTATCAGGATTAGATCGATTTAACCGCTTAACTGAGAGCGATCGCACAATCTTTGCTGGGATTCGTAATAATAGTTTCAACGACTTTCCGGCGACTAAGCAAGTGGCGTTGATTGCCCACATGGGTGGACCACCCGTCATGGCAACTCCCGCTGATTGGTTGCAGCTCGATTTGCAGGAATGGCAATTAGTATTTGCCACTCCTGGCTTAAACATCGACAATATCGCCGAGCTCAAATCTTTGGAGTTAAAGGATGGGCAAGGCATCTTGCTTGAGGCTTTCTGTTGAGCCAATTAAGCCATTACCGCTTGGCATTTATCCAATGCCAAGCGCCCGTACGATAGCGGATGAGCGCTTGGCATAACTGTGACACCACTTAATGTGACACCACTTAAGTAATATCGGTTAATTACTTTGACTCACTGGGACTACTTTGCAAAAAGGGTGCTAACTCACTATTGAGCCAGCCAGCGGAAACGAACTCAGCATAGGCATCGGCTTCGACGGCTAACAACTCACCCCGCAATTGCTTTTCGATGAATACTTCTAAGTCAGGATATTCATCTTTAAGTTTCTCAATGTTTGCTTGCAGTCGTTCAATCTCACCCTTGATTAAGGCTGATTGGTAACCGATAAAATCCGCATCAATACCAGGGCGCGATTCGGCGGTTTGCAAGTGATGCATGGCTCGCTTGAGGGCAATTTGACGGGCGAGGGCTTCGGCATATTCTCTCTGTAACGCCTGATCACCGACCAGACCCAAATATTCCAGTAACGGTTTGGTCGTGAGACCTTGAACCAGCAGCGTAAACAAAACCACACCAAATACAGTTGAAATAATCGCCTCACGATCGCTCAATACCGCTGGTATGCTTAAGGCCAACGCAATCGATACCGATCCCCGCAGTCCCCCCCACCAGAGGATAATTTGGGTCGACATCGGGATTTCCGACTTGGCCATCGGCAGGTTGGACTTGGCCACGCTATTACTAATCGCGCCCAAGGCCAGCACCGAAATTGCCCGGGCAATAGTCATCGCGGCAATCGTAATCCCGATCGTCGGAAGATTTTCAGCTAGCACGTCAAATTCAACTTGGTCGCCGATTAGCAGAAACACGATCGAGTTGACAAAAAATGCCAAAAAATGCCAAAACTCACTGACGAGAATACGGGTTCGGGGATTCATACCAATGCGCGACCCGAAGTTACCCAAAATCATTCCCGTCGTCACTACGGCAATCACCCCAGAGCCACCAAAATCCTCCGTCAGCAGGTATGCCGCATAGGCCGAAACCAACGTGAGTGACTGTTCGACCAAGGGCAAATCAAACCGTTGGGTGAGATAGGAAATCCCAAACCCGAGCAAACCCCCAGTTGCCACCCCAATTCCCACCACGGTGACCAGTTCTAGCAGGCTCGACTGAAACGATAGCGTGGCTGTGCCCAGCGGCACGCCCAGGAGAAACCCAAAGGCCACAACCGCCATCCCGTCATTGAACAGACTTTCACCTTCCATCAACGTGGTCAGACGTTTGTCGGCACCCAGTTCGCGGAAAAGGGCCGTCACGGACACCGGGTCAGTCGCCGATAGGCTGGCCCCCAATAGCAATGCACTGGCGAGCGGCAGCGCCGTCCAGTGGCTGACACCAAAGCCAATGCCGATGATGGCAATCACCACACCCAGCAATGCGTAGAGTGTGATGGGTAGCCAATCATCTTTGAGCGCGGTCCACCGCAAATTCCAAGCGGCTTCAAACAACAGCGGCGGTAGGAAAATCGAAAGGATCAGCTCCGGGGATAAATCGACTAAGCGAATATCCACAAACGCTAACCCCAACCCCACAATCACGAGGAGGAGCGTATAGGGAATTTGCCTGAGCCAGCTAATCATCTGGGGTAATGTCGCTACCCCCAGCGATACGGAAAGCACTAACAAGAAAGCCTTCAAATTGGTCTCGATCGCTAGTTCCGTTGTCATAATTGCCAACACAACGCCAACCTCGATAAAACAACAAAACAATATTTAAGTGCACAAACCGGAGGGTGTGCGCATATCTCGCCTCTATTGTGAACCAGGCGCCAGTAGAATGGAAGAATTAGTTATCGGCAATGCTGGCTACAACATTTGCGGATCAGTGAACAGCCCATCCGATCGCGACGTTGACTGGGCGGCCAGAATTTGCCAGCAAGGAATGAAGTACTGGGCCAAAACCTGATCGATTTGCCAGAAATGCTGGTAGGCATCAGCGGAACAATAGCAACCGATAAATACCGCCAGTAAATCTTGAAATGGCAGTCCCGTCTCAGACCAGCCGGAGCAGTAGAGCTGGTTACTGATGTTTTGGATGTCGAGGAGATTACTCACGATTTGCCCAAAGCGATGACTTGGGTACACCACTGTCGGTTGATAATGGGCCAGATATTCTTCCCAGAAAATATGGTGTAGTTGCAGCAGCGATCGCTTGAGCTGACGTCGTGTTATTGGGTCAAACTGCCCCCATTCAATCAGCAGCGACTGCTCTAGAAGGGAGTCGATCTCGGGATCAACCGTAAAATTCAGCAGCGGCTGTAGCAGCCGCTCAAACAGAAATTCCACATCTAAAATCCCTAGATCCAATTTTGCCGGTAGGGTTTTGAACGCGGAAGATGAGGGTAAGTGGGCGGCCTGCGACTGATTTTGCCATAACCACTTAAACTCATGGAAATCCGCCAGCATTTCGCCGATTAGATGGGCCATCAAGCAAGTGAGTCGTTGCTGCACTTCACCGTGGAAAAAGCAGCGGGCCAATTCTGAGTCAATGCTCATACGATCGCCCTGCCGCTGAATGACTTCGCGTAGGGCGATCGGGCCCTCAGACGTATAGGCCGCCAAACCTGGCTTCAATGGTTGATGGGCCAAGGCCAGAATGGCGTAGTCACCACCAAACTGAGTCAGGAGCTGCTGCCAACCGTGGCCACAAATATCATGGACCAGAAACGCCTCGGCTTTTGCCATTGGCACCAGCCCGATCGCCTGTTGCAAAATCCGGGTGACATGGGGCACCGAGACGCCGGTTGTCTGGGCGAGTGCTTGGCAGATATCCGGCTGTAATCGGGTGGCAGTGAATTTGCCAAAGGTGGGAAAGTTAGCAAACTGACTAAATTCAAAATCAGTCATCTGCTGCAAAAACTGCTGCAATGATTGTTTTTCATCATCGCTGAGGCAGCTCCACAGTGACTGATCGCGCAGCTGATCACCAGCATAGTCCAGCAAAAAAATAATCTGCGTCGGCGTAGCCACCGTTGCTAAGGCTGCCGCTGGCACGGCCCGATCGCCCACGAGGGCTTGAAGTAGGGCAACATTATCTGCGGGGGTTTTGAGTTGGTTAAATCGGTTGAGTAACTCGCCAATAACCTGCTGATGCTGTTGGATGGCCAATTGGCATGATGTGATTTGGGCATTGATTGTCTGGCTGATCGCCGGAGTGAGCCCAAAGGCGGCCATCAGCATTGTCGAGAACGCCGCGGTTGACCAATCGGCTGGCACCGGATCAATTTGATATTGGGATAATGTTCGTGATTGCCAAGTCCCATAGTGCGCTAGGCCGTTGCCGAGGGTTTGATAATCCGGCAATAGCAACACCGCTTGGACGAAGCACTGTCGCACATGCAACGGCATCTGATGCAGTGGTAATGGCTGGGTCATCACAGGATGGGTCAAGGCCGCAAGCTGCTGCTGTAGTTGTATGAGCTGATCGCGCAGGCGAACTTGGCGCGGACCTGGTTCTAAGCGGTTGATTTCGCGCGTCAGACTGATCGCCTCCGCTAACAATTGATGTCGATCGGGGTCGTAGGTTGGAATATACATGATTGATGTAGAGAAGTTCAGCCGCGCCCAATGTGGTGCGATGGTGATGCGATGCGTTAACTGCCAACCCGCACCAACCGCACCACCGTACGTTGATTTAGGGGTGAAGCGGGATCAATACCAACGAGTGGTGTCGAATAGCCCAATCCCTCCGAGGCGAGATAATGGGGAATCTGCTGCTGCTTCAGATATTGCTCAACCACGGCGGCGCGCTGTGCTGATAACTTTTGATTCAGTGCTGGCGAACCGCTGCGGCTCGTATGACCTTGAATCTGAATGCCGATCGTGTTGGGGCTAAATTCGCGAATCTGCTGTGCTAGCTGCTGCAAGGTGGTTTTGCTATCCGGCGTCAGCGCGGCTGAGGCCGTCTGGAATTTGACTTCGCCTCGGACTTTTAGATGCCCCACATCTTGGGCATTATTCAGCGCCACTGCTTTCGCCGCGATGGGGCGTGGTGCATCGGCCCGATTCTGCAAGCGTTTTGCCAGCTGCGGATTATCAGCAGCGATCGCTTTAATCAGCTTTTCCGTCCGCTGCGCTACTGGCGTCAGGTACTGCGCCGAAAACAAGGACTGGGGATTTTCGATTACGGGTGCAGCTTTGCCCGCCAAGGCGAGAATGCTAGAAATTGACTTGATCCGCTTGGCCAGTTGCCCCGATTCCATCCATTCCTTGGCCTCAACGGAGGTAAAGAACTGAATGCCACGATTTACGGCTTCGGCTTCGGCAGTTTGGAGATTGCCATCAAGGGCAATTTGGCGCACCAATAAGTTTTCATCTTGTAGCGTGGCATCGATCCGCTGATAGTAAGTTTCAACTAACGCCTGCACCGCTTCCGGTTGAGTCGCCATAATTTGATCACTGGCAACAATCACGTCGACGATCGTTGTCGGCACGTCAGCACTGCTCAAGACAACCGTATTGCCTTGTTGTTTTGCCTGCGTCACAAACGGTTCCCAGAGAACAGCGATCGCCACATCCTGATCGGTTTGCAGTTTTTCCTTCGCGATACTCGCGTCTTCCACCGTTTCAACTTGCAAATTGGCCAAGTTGAAGTTGTCGAAAGATGTATCTAATACCATCGCCAGAAACTCACTGGGCGTATCGCCAGCAAATACAATTTTGCTAGCCTTACCTTGGCTGCGACGCTGTTCCACCAGATTTTCCAGATCCTGCAGCGACTTCAGCTGTGGAAAACGCTGGGTATTGAGGACGACCGCATCGGCACCAACGGTACGATCGATCAAACCCACAATTTTTCCTTGCGGCTGGTGACGCAAAAACTGATCTAAGGAGGTGACGATAATATCGGCTTTACCGTTGTTGAGTGCGCGCGCCCGCGTCATCTGACTAAACTCGTCACCATATTTGAGCCCAACACCACGCTCAATCAACGCACTCTGAAATGTATTGGCGCGAATGGTCGAATAACCACTGAACGTATCGCCTAAAACGGATAGCGTCACTTTGGCATTGGGATGATTGGCGTAAAGCGAGTAGTTCGTGTTTTCGGATGGTTTAGATAGGGAACCAAAATTTGAACGCAACACCAACGTACCACCCAAGCCGAGTAGCAAAGTCGTAACGATCAAGCTGGAAATTAAGACAAGCCCTTCTTTATTCTGTTTTTTCATAATTCACCATACAGGACTACGATTGACCTCATAAGAGGCTCCAACCGAAATCCTTCGCGCCCTCGCTAACTTCACAACCGCAATTTCGAAAATTCTCTGCTTGCGCAGAAACTGCCTGGTTGGGGCTAGCTTGCCCAGCTTGGAGCGGATGGTATCTAACCATCCATAAAAATTGTCACTTAACCGTATCTAACTGGTTCAAAAGCCTAAAGACGATTCAAGCGGCAGTTAGATGCAACTTAAAGACAAATTATAATCAGATACTTCAAGCGATCGGTAGCCCTTTCCTGAAAGTTCATGATTTTTTCAAAAATCGATGTCCCCGTTGCTGAGGCTCAGTTAATCAACTCGAGCGGAAAATGATCGGCTAATCAAACGATTGTCGTTCGTCTTGTCTTTATTTCTCAGTTGGTTGCCTCCACTGCTGCAGTAAAGCCTGCTCAATCTCCGGGGAGAGGGAAAGCTGGGCCGATTTAATATGTAGATCACGCTGCGGAAATGGGATTTCGATGTTGTGCTGCTTGAGACTGGCGTAGATGCGATAGTTCAAATCACTAATCAGGACAAACTGCCGATCGGGTCGATCGGTCCAGACAAGCAGTTCAAAGTCGAGTGAGCTATCCCCAAAACCTTTGAAGAAAACCTGTGGAACTGGATTAGTAAGTACCTCGGAGTTTTCGCCTGCGACTTCTAAGAGAGCCGATCTAACTTGATAGGGATCACTGCCGTAGGCAACTCCCACGGCAACATGGAGGCGTGAAATTGGGTTATCTTTGTTCCAATTAATGACTTCATTGTCTAGGAACTGCGTATTGGGAACCGTGATCGAGATATTATCTAATGTCCGAATTTTTGTACTGCGGGTGCCAATATGTTCGATCGTGCCTTGATTTTCTCCAACTTCGACAAAATCACCAACTTGCACCAGCCGCTCAACCAGTAGGACAAAACCGCCACTGATATTTTTTGCCAGATCTTGAAAACCAAAGCCAATCCCCAAACCCAGCGCACTCGCCACGATCGTCAGGGAACTAATATTAATTCCCCAGACTTGCAGGAGCACTAATAAGCCAATCACCATCAGCGTATAGCGCGTAAATGTCGCAATAATCTCCTGCAACCCGCGATCGATGTTGGAAGCCCTGAGAACTTTAGCCTTGAGCCAACTCGTAAGTAAACCAGCACTAATAATCCAGGCAATCACAATAATCACGAGGATCACCAACTGAGTTAGAGAATAGGAGATATTACCCAACTTCAGAAGTGGTGCAGAAAACACATCAATCACGCTGCTCGTGACTTTATAGCTAGTCCAGGGAAACAGATAAGCAACGTATAGTGCTGCGCCAGTCCATAGGCTAATTCGAATAATCCAAAGGAGTAATCGCAGTGCCCACGTCGATGTTGTTGGAACAATCGCTGGTGCATCATCTTGGGAGTCACTGGACGCGATAATCTTGTGCAAGATCTTGCGGTACGACCAGCTCACTAAAACTTGTAGTCCAATGGTGACAACTATCGCTAAGACCGCCAACCAAATCGCTTGCTGAAGATAGTCGCTGCTACGTTCTTTGAGCGATTGCTGTAAGGCAGCCTCAATGGTATCCGCCCACTTTTCTGCCTGCTCTCTAGCATTCTGGCCATTCGACGGCACATCTTGCTCAGTGACCGTCAATAGCTGGCGATCGTTACCGTTATAGTTAAGTAGTAATACGGTGAGCTGGTCCTGTTCTGTAACCGTAATAGTTGGTACATTATCGGAATCGCCAGAAGATGGGTTTTCTTGACGACGGCGATCGATTTCATCGACGATTTCACGCAGTCGACCATTGACAATTAGCGCCCGTTCCTTCGGTGTCAGTTCACGCGTGCCGCTCACCTCAAATAATTTTCGACCATCCAGTTCAATTGCCGCTTGCTCCAGTGGTGCCTGATCCGGCGATGGGGAAGCAGCCTGCGACCATGCTGGAATTTGCGCACTACTGCACAGCCAAACCGCCGACAAACTACAAAGGAAAATGCCGAACCAACGATATGGCCGCTTGAACAGGCGCAAAACTTCTGACATGCAATCCTCCACGCTATGCCAAAAACTTCACGAGCGCTTCTAACTTATCCCAAGCTGCACCACTCTGAAGCACCTCTCTCGCTAACTGAACGCCTGCTGCCGTATCAGGTACTACGTTACCAACTTGCAAAGCCAAAGCCGCATTCAGGGCGACCGCATCAGTTTGGGCTTGGGTGCCGTCACCTTGGAGCACCGCTTTCAGAATGGCAGTATTTTCGACTAGTTCACCGCCCTTCAGCGCGGCAATTGGTGCTGGAGTAATGCCAAAATCTTGCGGGTCGATCGCCATTGTCGTCACTTGCTGATTTTCCAATATGGCCAAATCGGTGCGATCACCCAATCCCGCTTCGTCCAACTTTTCGCGACCGTGTAAAACGATCGCCCGTTCAATCCCCAACTGATTCAGCGCCGCCGCCATTTCACCCAATACCGCGGCGCTAAATACCCCAATCACCTGCCCCGTCGGCTGCAATGGATTAACTAAAGGCCCCATCAGGTTAAAAATTGTGCGCACCTTCAGCTGTTTGCGCAAGGGCACCACTGCCTTCATCGCCGGATGCCAGCCCGGAGCAAAGAGAAACGTAATCCCCACTTCCGGCACAGCGGCGCGAATTTTTTCGGGTGAAGCGTTTAAGTTTACGCCTAAGGCTTCGAGCACATCGGCTGAACCGACTTTACTCGATGCCGATCGATTTCCATGTTTCGCCACTGCGACTCCGGCAGCAGCAGCGACAAAGGCGACGGCGGTGGAAATATTAAAGGTTGAGGCGCCATCACCACCTGTGCCACAGGTATCAATCAACGGCGTGGGCATATTATGACTGAGATCTTGCTGGAGTGACTGAGCACGGAGTACTTTCGCCATACCTGCTAGCTCATCAGCGGATATCCCTTTCATCTGCAAGGCAATCAAAACGGCACTGGCTAACTCTGCCGGGATTGCACCTGTGAGTAAGTCCTCCATCAAACGAGTCGCCTGCTGATTGGACAGCGATTGGTGATCCATTAGCTGCTGCAAGCAGGTGGTCCAAAGATTCAGATCGGGCGTCACTGGTGTCATGGGGCTCGCAGGATAAAATTTGACTATTCGCCATTCTACCGCTGGGATTGCGTTCCATAGATGATAAATCGCCCTAAGATCCCGATCGTTTGCAAGCGATACTTCTGCGGTAGCGGCGTCATGGACAAAAATGGTTGGGCTACTTCTGGGACGAGTTTGCGAATCGATAGTGTGGTTTCGTATTGGGTGAACAAACCGTAGTTACGGGTTTGGGTATTTTCGCGCACCCAGCTTCTGAGGGCTGGCTGATTTTCATCAATCATGCGCGGACATTGTTTGTCTAAACCTAAAGGTACCTGCGGGCACAGCTCGGTTTTGACCTGCTCAATGGCAAAGGTTTCGAACGCCACGCGATCGGGATTGGTCCAAACAAGCAATGTGCCCAATCCGGCTAGAACAACACCGACACCAATAATTGGTTTCCAATGATTCATGCGTTTCTATGAATTTAATCAGCATCCTCAATCGCACTCAATTCCGATCAAGCAACATGGTGCAATTCTCCAAGATAGCGATCGATCACTAAAATTGGACGATCGATTTCTCCAGTTGAATGCGCTATGCTGTGGACTGTGAGCTGCTCAAGATTGCTGTTTTATGATGCAACTGCCTATTCTCAATGTCAAAGCGATTGTGCATAAGCTGCTGGGTTGGCTATTGATCTTGATTCTGGCGGTACTGTGGATCTGCCTGAGCGCGCAGCCGGTGGCCTTGGCTCAAATCAACAGCATTAACTATACCAATACCAATCTGACCAATCGCGATTTTTCGCACGAGAACCTGGAACGGGGCGTATTTGTCTCCGCCGAGCTGCGCAATGCGAATTTTGAAGCAGCGAATCTGAAGAATTCGATGCTGACTTTGGCAAATCTTTTCGGCGCAAACTTACACGGGGCAGACCTGAGTGGTGCGTTGGTCGATCGGGTCACGATCTACGAAGCTGATTTGCGTGATGCGTTACTGGTTGATGCAGTGATGACCAATACTCTAATCGAGAAGACGGACATCACGGGGGCTGACTTTACCGATGCCTTGGTCGATCGATACGTTGTCAAAAAGCTGTGCGAGACGGCAAGTGGAACCAATCCGACAACGGGTGTTGAGACTAGAGAAAGCCTTGGTTGTGATGGATAGCCCATAGCGTTGCCCATCACCCGCCGCTAGTAACTTCTGAAATTATAGCCGATCGCCTTTCGACGGTCGGCGTGCATGGGCGTTGTTATGCAGCCCTATTCAGAATTTCGTTCCAACATACCGACGAACTCTTGGAATGATGAAGCCACTGGAATCAGAAACGAATCCCAATTCACGTTGAGGAATTGATCATCATCGCCGAACTGCTGCTCAAATGGCAGTGAGTCCCATTCAAAGTACGCATCCATTGCTTTGTTTGCATCCCAAATCACAACTGCGGGTGAGGTAGATCGCACGCGGTAATCGAAGCAAAAGAGATCAACATATCCGCGATCAAGGCACATATCTGTTTGAGTGGCAGCGAAGGGAAGCAAGCCAGAAAAGAGAGCTCGCGACGTGTTGCACTCGCAATTTATCAATGAAGATATTGACTTCATCACACGTTCATCAGTTTGAATTTGATCGAAGTGCGGGCGAAAGTCGCCGGTGAGTTTTGATTTATCATCGAGCAGCGTGAGGAACTCAGCGACGCGATAAGGACAGCCATTAACCTTTACTGTTCCGATTATGGGTTGCCCGCCGTGGCAAATTGCCATGTAGGCAAGGAAATCCGTATCGAGAGGGTAGCGTTTGGACAACACATTCACGACGCGATGATCAATTGGGCCTACGAGGGTATTTGGACTACAAACTAGATCACGCATGGATTTGCTGCATAACGCTCAAGATCAGAAGCGGGCCATGACTTTGGCATAGGCGACACCATTCGCTCCCGCCTTCTGAATCTTGATGTTAGGCCGCATTCGCCGCCGCGCGCAGAGGAGCGAGCGCCTTTATTGAAACCCGGGCAATGGCCAAAAGTTGGCGAAGAGTGGGCTCGTAGCCACCGACACCAAAATGTTCTCCAAGGGTATTCAATGCTTTCTCTTTTTCTGTCTTAGGTGAGCCTGCGTGAACAGCGACGGCAACATTTGCTTCGAATTTAATAACGTCGCGAATGGTAAACCTGGTCCCGTAAATCATTGCGACCACGGTTTGGAAAAACTGGTCGCGCGAAAGTAATAGTCGCTTCTTGCCTGGAGCGGCGGTGTCAGGGTCAAGTCCGTCTTGCACTGACCATAGACTATTCTTGTCGCCCTCGTCTGGCTTATTGAGAGGTGCAGTTACTTCAAACTCGATTTTGACCCGGTGCGTGCGGTTCACCTGATCAACTAAAGGATGATCGTCGAGGAACGCTGCCGCAGTAGTCCGGCGATCAGCAGGATCTGGTAGGGATCAGGCTGCGGCGAGGCGAGACTCGATGTCTTCGAGCGTCCTGAGGAAGAGGGTATTTGTGTCCATAGCGTGGACTGGAGGGTATGCGGCATAACTATTAATTATACGGACATTGGCGGACAACTCCGAGATTAGGGGTATTATCCGACTCAATCCGGATAACTCCGGGATAACGACATTATCCGGTAGTTGTTCGGATAACTCCGACCTCCAAGGTATTATCCGGTAGTTGACCACAAGCAACAGAATTCTTTGGGGAAAGAGTTTAAGCTGAGGATTACGCTGCCACATCAGGCCGTAAATGATTAGCGCCATGGTGGATGATGTGATTGGCAAAGCGCTATGTGACAATCTTGTTGACGTCTTACCTGAGACTAATGCAGGAAGGTTCTCAAACTTTTCTGAATCTTTGCCTTACCTATCCAGTTCACTTGAAGCTCAAAGTACCACCTTCTCCATCCAGTATGACGCTAACACCAACTGGTAAAACCGCATTTTCACCATTATGACCAAAAGGTAAACCGGAAACGATCGGCACATCCAAGTCGCCTAACCGATCGCGCAATACTTCCTCGATCGAGAAACTTGCGTACCCCGCTGGTGCATCACAATTGCTAAAGCGACCAATCGCGATACCGGCAAGTTTTTTCAAAGCACCGCTCATCCGCCAATGGGTCAGCATGCGATCGAGTCGATAGGGTGCCTCACCCACATCCTCGATCGCCAAAATCACCCCCGATAAATCTGGCTGAATCGGCGTATCCAGTAAGTGCGTCGCCACCGTCAGGTTTGCCGGGAGCAACAAACCTGACACCACACCATTGCCCCAGCCCTCGCCTTGCAATGCCTTTAGCGGTTTGCCACTCAGACAATCAAACAAGCGATCCAAACTCCAATCAGGCTCTTGGCCGATCGTTGTCAACAAAGGTGCATGCAAACCCGCCACCCCAAAATGACTAAAGGCCCATAGCAGACTGGTGATATCCGAAAACCCCACAAGCCACTTCGACAGCGACGACGCTGCAATTCCTTGTGGTGGTTTAACCTTAGGGTGCTGTCGATGATCAATCCAAGATTCAAGTAACCGGGCACCGCCCCAGCCACCACGCATACAAAGAATGCCTTTGCATAATGGATCATTCAAAGCCGTTGCCAACTGTTCTCGGCGATGATCATCAGTTCCCGCCAGATACCCCCAGCGATCGTCATAGCCATCCACCAACTCCACCCGATAGCCGCGCGATCGCCAGATTTCCATCCCTTGCTCTAACGCCGATCGTTCGCGCAGGGCACCACTCGGCGCAATCACCCGCAGTAGATCACTAGGCTGGAGTGGTTTGGGCAGTTGGCAAGGGCGCATAGCGAAGTCCGAAACATGACACAAGATTCAGTCCTTTCAGCGATCGTC
>CAVPGX010000012.1:0-17051 GCA_963704065.1 uncultured cyanobacterium
CCGCATCGCTTTTGCACCCGAAACTCGCACACAGCGATCGTAGACATAATGCGCTCGTTCACGATCGATCGGCGGCTGCCAGCCACTGATCCGACCAATCACATCCAACACATTCGCCACCACTCGCACTACCGACTTGGGCGCATCGACTGGCACCGGCACGCCGGTTGCTTGACTAAACACCTGAAACATTTCACGGGTGGTCAAATCCCCCGCTGACATGATGAAATACTCACCCGATGGCGCTTGGTCGATCGCTAAAAGCATCCCCTCCACCAAGTCATCGACATGCACAATTCCCGTCACCCGATCGCCACCCGCCCAGACTTTCAAAACACCTTTCTTAAAAGACTTCAACACTGAAATAAAATGCGGATCATCCGCGCCAAAAATCCCCGACGGCATCACACTGACAATATGCGCTCCATTCCTAGCCGCTCGATCAACTAACTGCTGCGCCTCATACTTCGTCTGATCGTAAGCCGACGAAAATCCCTGTTGCGTTCGCTCAAAGGTTTCATCAATAGTTTCACCTTGTGTGTCCCCAAAGACACCAATAGTGCTGCAATAAAGCATCTTCGGCACATTTGCTGCTTGCATTGCCGCTAGCACCGCTTCGGTCCCCTGAACGTTAGCACGCGTCATCCTGGCGACATCAACAATCCCCAACTCAACATAAGCAGCGAGATGAAATAACAAATCCACTCCCTGCATTGCCTGGGTCAACTGCGCCGTATCCGTTATGTCCCCATAGTGATAGGCGATCGACAACCCGTCCAACCGGGATAAATCGCTCGACTCACGCACATAAGCCATTACCGCAATGCCGCGATCGAGTAACGCCTGCACCAAATGGGAACCCGTAAATCCATTTGCACCAGTGACCAATGCTTTCATAAACTCACTCAAACTAGTTCAAATTTGCCCCTTATCAAGGACATCTTGGCACATCAGAACTTGCTACTTCCACCGTCAAATGATCATCAAGCTAAAGATTTCTCGTATATCCGATAGGTTTTATTGATCTTGCCACCAGATGCCTCAATTAGCTTCCGGGATGGCAGGTTATCTTCATAAACCCAAGACAGTTCTGCGCGTTTGTATGGTTTCCCTTTGAGCTGTCCACCCCGCATGCCTAAATAAATTAACCCCAGTGGCACCATCTTGCGACGAAACTCCGGTAAAGAAGCAACTGCGAGTACTCGTCCTTGATCAATTTGCCGCTTAAACCAGAGAAATTTTATGATTCCTAGAATATTTAGCTTCCCATTCACACGCTTCAGCGGGATGTTGTAGTCCGGCAACCCCATAAAGAAGCCCACCATCTCGCCATCGTATTCGGCGATCGGGAACACATCCGGATCAACCAAACTCTGCAGCGATTGCGCCTCCTCTAAAAATTCCTCCTGAGTGCGCGGGGTCGAACTCCAGTTATATTCAAATGCTTTGGTAAATAGGTTATACAAACTGATGCAATCCTGTTCAAAACCTTCACCTTGGGTTCGGATTGGCCGAAAAGTAACACCGGCTTTCAATGCCACTTGATAACCTTTTTCAAACTTACTCGGCAGTTCAACATCGAGGGGGAAGTCGTAGGCGTAGGCATCCTTCGCTTTCTGCCATCCCGATCGCTCCATAAACTCAATGTAATAAGCGGGGTTATAGGGCATCATCACCATGGGTGGTGAGTCAAATCCATCGGCAAGAAACAGGCAGTTATTATGCGTTGACAAATCAATCGGCCCTCGCACTGCAACCACACCTTGCGCTTTGAACCAGTCGGTCGCTGCTTGCATCAAGCCCTGAAATACTTCAAAATCTTCAACACATTCGAAAAAACCAAAGAAGCCGATTTTCCGATTTTCCTTTTCCGTTAATCGTTTGTTCAAAGAAGCAACAATTCTACCGATCGCCTCACCATTCCTCACCGCAATAAATTGCTGCAAGCGTCCATACTGAAAAAACGGATTACTCGGCTGAAACTTTTTCGCCACATCCGATCGTAACGGTGGCACCCAATTTGGATCATCTTGATAAACTCGCCAAGGCACATCCAGAAATTGTACCTGCTGCTCCGATGTCGTCACAGCATCAATCTGGAAGGGAGCATTTACTTGCATGAATTTGATCAGATAGATACTCTGCAAATATAACAGGCTTCATCGTTGCGTGGGGAATCTGCCAACCAGCTGAACATCACTGGCTCAACGCGGAAACCAACAGAGTAGCGGCAATAGCGCGATCGGTACACCAAAGGTCACACAGCCACGGCCCACTCCCACAAAAAAATCACTCAGCTTGAGTTTGAGCCACCGGTTCAGGATCAACATCGCCGAAGGGAAAATCCCACAGATCCATAACCAAGTCGTGAGCGTTTGCTCCAGCCAAGGACTTGGCAAATCCATATTCAGCTCATACGCCGCCCAAGTTTCGATGAGGGCCCAAACTCCCAAAACCGCAGAAGCGATCGCCACCAATTGATCGCCATAATTGAGAATGCGCACATTCGTAATCTTCAGCCGATAAACCTCGTAATAAACGTGACGCGCGAGATATGCCATCAAAATAATTAGGAACTGCAGAATTTGGGGGTGGAGCATGATCGAACCAAGTAGTCATTTCTCAGTATCCTTATCAGCTTGATAAAAGGAACCCAACAAAATGGAGAATTCAAACGGGAGCATTTCACCCTTTTCGGTAGAAAAATCGATGTCCTGAAACAGGTGCTGTCACTGAAGGCAAATTTCCCGAATTCATTGGCTTTCAATTTTCTCTGAAAAAGGATGAAATGTACCCAATTCAAACGCACTAATCACTAGAGTCACAGCATAGCAAGACTTCATTAGGCTGATTGTAAAACATGCTTATCAACTAGACCCAAACGCTGCTTTCGGCGTTCTGGCCTTGAAGATTCCAACAGTTGGCGATCGCGCGCTTCCCATTGCTGAAAGATATCCGCCCGATCGTCTGCCGGTGGGAAGAAACGATAAACCCGCTGTCCACCCCGGCGGCCATCCGGTGCACGATCGCGTGAAACTGCCGTAAGTTTGAGATCCATTTTCGCCAATAAGCCCTGCACAAAAGTCATCGGCGGGGTTTTCTCAGTGACCCGAACATTGAATAGCAATCGCACATCCTGACGATACTCCCAGCCCAGCTTAGCAATGCGCTGAATTTGTTCATCGGTGGCACGCATTTTGCGATCAACGTCCAACAGTTCCAACACACCCATCGCCTTTAGCATTTCCACTTGGGCCGTAAATAGCTCAACATCTTGTAAAGCGACTTTACCAGCACCACGCTCTAGATGAGTTTGCCACTCTTGCATATCCCGTAACTTCACAAATAGCGGATCGTGCGTCACATAGTAGTGCAGCAGCAATTGCTGATACCAACCGCGTTCATCCTTCATTGTTAGTTCAGGCGTAATCTCGACCGCATATCGGGTTTGCAGCTCATGCTTGCGCTTGCTATTGCGCTGTTGCTTGGTTCTATCTTTCTGATCCGATAGCGCTGCATATTTCTCCTGATTGATTTCTGGAGAACCCGCAACTGCTTCCGCTTCCGCTTTCTGATTGGCCGATCGCACTTGGGTCAGGGTTTGCTGAATTTGATCAATCAACGCCAAATCATGGTGCACCGCCAAAAACTCATAGCCCGGAACACAAGTCTTGCCTAGCGCTAGATCACGCTGCTGCGCTGGCGTCAGTTCGACAACTCCCAACAGCTTCATTGGGTCATCAGTCACAACTGTCACCGACTTGACCTTCACGTCGGATACCGTTCTTAAATGCATCGCGAAATTGCCAAAGTGAGAGATTCACGCGGGCAGCCATCTTGGCCCAAGTGCGCAAGGCGATCGGATCACTCTGCTGATCTAGATCAAAATCCACTTCACGCAACAGCATGATGTTGTACTTTACGGACTTTGCCTTAGACTGAGCCAGATCGCGATAGAAGCAACTGCCATTCCCAATCTTACCCGGCCCAAATTTCGCCGCCCAGACATAACGTGGTACATCCTCCCTCACACGGGCGATCGCCTGGCGCGCCTCTGTGTCAGCAATTACCCCTTGGAAAATGCCAAACACCGCTTTGAAATGGCCCTGCACATCGATCGAAACACCCGTGCCAATCGTCGGCGTCGCTAGGACAATATCGTACTGTGCCACAACCGCATTAATGCGATGGGATATGCCAAAGGCAGGGTGTTCCGAGTTACTGACGGTTTCGCTATCAATGCGGAGAATCTGCTTGTCGGGGAAGGCCTTACGAAGGTAGGTTTCCAAATTTTTTGAACTCCAACGTCCCCGGACTTTTTGTGAATCCAAGGCGATGAAGACCGCACCGCGTTTGAGGATTTCCGGTAGCTTAGAGAGCAATGCTGCTGGTGTTTTTGTGTCATAGAGATTAACCGAATGGGTGGTCGTTTTTTGCCAACGGTTGACCAAAATCCACGAGTCAAGTTGACTCAGTTCCGTCGCGTAGAGTTCCGATGAATTCATCGTTAATTGCTTGAGGTAATTAATGCTGATGTCCGACAGATCCGCATCTTGTGCCACCACTAATCCACCGGTGAGCAGCACGTGCTGTAGCAATTCCTTTAGTGTTTCTAAAATACGCACGCGTGTGTTGTAGCAAGTGGCGCTATTCATTGCGTGCCAAATCACCTGTTCCACTTCATCGAGAATCACAATCGCCCCATCCCAAGCCATCGGATCAAACTTCGCCTGAGAATTCGGATGGAGCGAGTCCACACATAGGCCAAACCCATGAAATTCCTGGGTATCGGACTCGGACAAATCCGTAATCCAATCAATCCCAACACTTTCGCAAATCGCCCGCCCCAGCTGAATTCGATGAGTAATCACCAGAACTTTACGATCGGCCGCGATCGCCCGTTGCACCAGTCCCTTGAGCGCGGTTGTCTTCCCAGTGCCCTTTGCACTTTTCACAAATGCCAAGCCCGCTGTGGGATAGTCCAAATCCCCCAGGTAGGGTTGATTCAACTCCATTGTTGCCGGATGGGTCAAATCCCAGAGTTTTGCCGTCTGCCACAGAGACCATTCTTGGGAGTCCCGATACAGTGGTTCAAATGCTGCCACGCCTTGGGCCACGATCAAATCATCAACGCCTTTTTCTGGCCCCGACAGCGTCATGACCTGTACTTCGCAGCCCAGTCGTGTCAGCAACTGTCCTAATCGGCAGGTCGCAAGAAATATGTTGTAGGCAACTAGTGGTTTCGCTTCGTAGTCAAAGCAAATATGAAACTGCCGACCAGTCGTTGCAAAGAAGGCTAACTCTGGAATCAACTGATTACCTTCACGGCGATATCCGCCAAAAATACCTGGTAAGGAAATCGCCACATATCCTGCTGACAGTAAACAGCCGGCTTTTTTCTCACCCTCAGTCAGGATAATTGGCACACCTGACTTCCACACCCATTGCCAAAACCCAAGACGCAAATCCTTGCGGGAGATTCGCATCTGATAGCGATCGGCAATCTTCTGCCAAATTCGAAACGGTACGTCTAACAGCACCAGACGACTGGAACCCTTGCCCAAACTGGGACTTAAATATTTGGCTGGCTTACCTTTAATCCGATCGATAATCGGTGTCGATGGATCGGGCTTGAAGCGGCCCCACAGCATCGGCTGCCAATCATTCAAAGGATCCACGCCATTGACCCACCAACCACGCAAGTTTCGGGCCGCATGTTTACGGGCAAGACTGCGGCTGGTGACCTTCCAATTCAACCGTTCAGCGATCGGATATGCCACCTCATGGGTGTATGGATCAATCTGTGAATCAACTAGCGTCTGCACGTTCAGACGAGTAATCACCGGATCAACACCGCTTTCAATCCATTCCTGCTCGTGATCAGCTGACACCTGACGGCCAACAATCGACGTGGGTGATGGATCCAAAGTTGCTGTGACTGGATGATTATTTTGCCTTTTTTGCAGGAGAAATTGACGCAATTGTGGTTCGGAGCCGCAACTCCTGTTACAATGCTTCGACATAAGGACAGATATCCCAACCGCAAATTGGGATGACAAGGTTGAACAATGACCCCGTAGCTGACTGTGGTAGGGAGGCTTAGGGGTTTTTGCTTTGGAAGAAATTCCGCAGCATTGAGATCAAACTAACTGTAGCGATCAGACTCAAACAAGCTTGATTAACGGTGGTAGTCGTTAACTTGATGGTGGTAGACAGCTTGGTATAGCTGAACATCAAAAGCAGTTTTGAATCTAGAACTCGCAGCAACAGATGATCCAAATAATGGACAGTAATTTAACTTCGTTTCGGATTCAAACACTAGGTATAGCGTTTTCGTCACGCAACGTTGTTAAGTTAGCACTGAATATACCCAGCAATCACAAAAAAGATCCACCTCGCCTAAATTAATTCGTCCGCGTTATAACCATAAAAGTCCGCAAGCGTTACAGCTGTCAGATCGACGCAGGCGTTACAGATCCAGCCAAATTATCGCGCCTGGGTAAATCCATCAAATCAGTCGATAGGTGCAAACTATGACAGGCGATCGCTGCCACGATACCGCGATCGTTTGCGGCGTTTAGATCAGTACTTTCCACCATCCGATTTGATCACAATATTCGCGATCTCCGGGCTGATTTTAGAGATCCCTGTAGTCAGAAAAATCGACGTGCCAGTTACAGCTATAGCGGGTAAAATCATACGCGCAAGTTATGGAGCCAAGATACAGATTTATGGATCCCTGAAGCAAAAGAATATGATCCACGCTATCGGTAGTGTGATTACTAAATAGATTCCACAGTGAATTCCACAGTGAATTTCACAGACAATTCCCCAGGAATTTGCACAGGAAATCCTAACAATCGAGAAAAAGCCTGTCCCGTAGAGGTTTCAGCTTGAGCCTGCGTCTACAGTTATGGAAGTCATGGCCGCCATTTAATTTCTGATATATCACTAAAATTATCCGGATCGCACCTTGGTACGGCACCACTGCGGTTTGGCCGCTGCCGCATCGCTAACGCATCTGTAAGAATTATTTGCTTTCCCTGACTATGTCCGATCGCCACTTAGCTTCTGAATCTGATTTATTCCCCGTTGATGCCCAACTACTGATGCTGATGCCCCGAGCGAGCGCTTCCCTACGTCATCCCGACGTTCGACCGCTGGTGCTGCGCACTGATCCAGATGGCTATTACCTAGAGTATCGGTTGGAGTCTGCGGCGGACGAACCTAGCGAGGTCGGACTGACTCGACGAATTTTGCTTGACCAACTCACCGCCGAAGCGCAGCAATCGCTAAAAGCAACATTTGACACAATCGATATCGATGTATGCCGCCGATCGGGCATCAGCAAAGGTTTGGCGCATGTCAGCGATCGCCGATGGCAGCGCTTATTTGCCGGAATCATGACATTTCTCAATCCGCGGCAGATGTTGATTGTGCTACACCTTTATCGCCTCGCCGCTCAACAAAAAAGCAGTAGTATTACAGTCATATCGAATGATTTGCTGGCGGCTTTGGGGTATACACGCACAAAGGACGGCGGGTTTGCGTCAAAATTGCGATCACAGCTGCATCGTGATTTGGTCATATTGCACCGTACCGAATTGGTCTATACCCCCCTCAAGCGCAAAACTGCCAAAGCCAAGGTCAAAACCATCCTACGGATTAAGGATTGTCAGATGGCCAACCAGGTCGCACATGACTTTGATCTGTTGCACGCCGCTGACTATACCTATGAGCTGGCTGACCATTACCGGATTAATCTGGAGTTTAGCGATAGCCTCAAACGTCAAGCCACTGATGCACTATACCTACCCACCTCCCTGGACATCCGGCAGCCGATCGGCAGCAACGCTAAAAACGATTACAAAACACGTTTGTTGATTTATCTGGCCAGCCGGTTGAAATGGGATCAACCCCGCGATGGCGAATACTTGATTTTGCCGAAACAGTCTGTATTTCGCAATCTCGACCTCTGCGGCCGCAACGGCTCACGCAATAATCAAATTTTCTGGCGGACTGTCGAAGAATTGAAACAAGCCGACTACTTAATCAGTGCTCAAGAACTTCCCGGCAAAAAGAAAATCAATAGTATTCAATTTCAGATCAACTCCGAGCAGCTTTGCAGTCGCTAGTTAGTGAGTCGTCCACCATGCCTTCCGATTCCCCCAGAACTCAAAATCGCTCGATCGTCTTGACCGACGCCGAACGTCGCGATTTACAGTCACAACTGCTCACAACTGCTAGTAGAGCGGGCATTATTCACGGCGATATGCACAGCATTACACCGCAACTACCGTTGGAATTTGTTGACCTACTCATTCTCGATCCACCCTATAACCTGACAAAAAGCTTCAAAGGCTATAAGTTCAATCAACGACCAGTCGAAAACTATACGGAATGGTTTGATGCCGTCGTCCAATCGCTCTTGCACACGCTCAAACCGACAGCCAGCATTTACATCTGCGGCGACTGGTTAACTTCCACATCGATCTTTACTGTGGCATCGCAATACTTCATCATGCGCAATCGCATCACCTGGGAACGCGAAAAAGGCCGTGGGGCCAAACGCAACTGGAAAAACGCGAGCGAAGATATCTGGTTTTGCACACGGTCAGACGAATACACCTTCAACGTCGATGCTGTCAAATTGCGGCGGCGTGTCCTCGCTCCCTACCGCACCCACGATGGCCAACCCAAAGACTGGGAAGAAACCGCACAGGGAAGTTTTCGTGACACGCATCCATCCAATTTCTGGAGTGACATTACTATTCCATTTTGGTCAATGCCAGAAAATACAGAACACCCAACGCAAAAAAGCGAAAAGTTAATCGCTAAACTCATCCTTGCTAGTAGCCATCCCGGCGATGTTGTGTTTGACCCGTTTCTTGGCAGCGGCACCACGGCGGTCGCCGCCAAGAAGCTCGATCGTGCCTATCTCGGCATCGAACAAAATCAAGAATATTGTTTATTAGCAGCGAAGCGTTTAGCCATGGCAGAGCAGGATCAAACTATTCAAGGATTTGACGACGGCATCTTTTGGGAACGCAATACCCACAATCGCCGTAAAGGAAAACTGTAGACTTCGGCTACAGCAAACCATATTCCGCAGCAAATATATATAAATCGTCCTGTCAAACTCACTCATCCCATCGATAAAGCTCTTGGGTATAGCTTTCATCCAAGATTTTCTTAGGACGCATGATCAAAATTACTTTACCAAGCACCGTAGTTGATGGTGCTGTTTCCGACCATTGAATCGTTAATGCATCATGCTGATCCGCAAGCACGAAATAACTATCAGCGTTCCATGCTTGCTGGGCCCGATCGACCACAATCACGATCGGTGTCACATCACCTTCCAGACGAGTTGGCAACTGATCGCTGCTGGCCAAAATTACAACGGGGTCTACCGCCGTCCGAATCACCTGCCAGCCAGGAATTGGCAAGTAAGCCCCAGCACTAGTACAGCAGACCATGCCAAATGGCTCCTGTAGCTCAACCGGCGGCACCGCTTGGACCGCGGCTTGCGTCACTGGCCAATCGCCCACAACTGGTAGTACTCGGGGCAAATCTTCTTCGCTATCGAGCCGGTACACGGGCATGAGGGGCATCGGCTTTTGCTGCAGCGAGGAGAAATCGGTCAATAAGCGTTCAATTTGCTGCCGTGCCTTGTCCGTTTGCGCAAATTTCAGGCCCTTGGCAATCAACAGCGATCGTGCCTGTAGATCCGAGGTTTGCTTGGCGGCGCGCCAAGCAAAATAAGCCATCACATCGCCTGGATGATTGGTAAAGTCCTCCGGGGGCTGGGAAATCCGGGAGAAATCTTTCATGGCTCGGCCGAGTTCGTGGGCATCGTCACGATCCATCTGACGCGCAAACGCAAATTCCGCTGAAGCGGCTCGGTCTTGCGGCGAAAGCACGCGAAATTCGTACAGCACATCACTGGCACGATGACTAAAATGCGCCTTTACTGGGTCCGCCAGGCCAACCTTCAGCATCGAAGCGTAGACCTGTGCCGCCCCAATAATTTGATTTTGCTGAATTGGCTCAAATCCAGTTTCCTCAAAGATTTTTTGGGGACTCCAGCCGGATTTTTGCAATTTTTGACAGGCTTCGGCCCAAGCGACCCAGTTACCTTGCTTGCGCCGTAGTGCAAGCAGCATCTCCTGCACCTGCTCATCCGTGAGCTGGGGACTGTCCTGGGGCATACTTACCATAATCTTTGCTCGCTCCTGCTGGCCAATGGCTTCTTCCTAAATATCCTAATCCAATCAGGTCGATCGCTTGACGAATCCGAGGGGTCAAGGCATTATCTTAAGGGGAATACGGGGCTATAGCTCAGTTGGTAGAGCACTTGCATGGCATGCAAGGGGTCAGGGGTTCGAATCCCCTTAGCTCCATTTTTATTACATATGAGACAAATCTGCGATGGGTAACTATAGCTTTTACCGACTTGGCGACGCTATGATCGTAGCCAACTAGTATTGCTGCAACCATGTTCGATTCGTTGCCACCGCCTCAGCCGCTGTCAGCTTGTCACATACGTCGCGCTACACTCAGCGATCGTCGCCAGATCCGGAATTTAACCCGGCGTTTACATCAAGCGGCGATCCCCCCACAAAAATGGCAAGGATGGCTGCTTTGCAGCTTCATCGGTTTAACGATCGTCCTGTTTTGGCAATATCCCGCGATTGGTGTTGCATTCACCGTTAGCAGCGCACCCCTCTGGCTCATCATTCTGGCCGCAGTCTGGATCACCAGCCATGAAAAACAACAGCAATATGCGCGCTATTGGGTAATGGACTACGCTGGCCAAATTATCGGCTGCGGACGCGTGGATAAGCATCAGCAACATTCAGAAATATATGATCTGTTTGTCTTGGCTGAATGGCGATCGTGTGGCGTTGGCCAAGCGATCATGCAACAACTCATCGCTCAGGCTACCCAGCCTATCTACCTCGCCAGTTTGCCCAAAGCCGTGTCCTTCTACGAACAATTAGGATTCAAACCGATCGCGACCCAAAACTTACCCACTGCCCTGGCCCATCGCCTCAGCCTCAACAGTCCACGTTATCGACGCGTCGGATTGCAAGGCATGGTTCTGCAATCGCCGATCGACGGCATCAATATCAATTAGGAGCAATCTATGCAGCAGGTCGTGATTATCGGTGCAGGCCCAACCGGTGCGAGTTTGGCACTGATGTTGGCGCAGCGCGGCATCCCCGTAAAACTGATCGAAGCCAGCCGCAACTTTCAACGATCGTTTCGTGGCGAAGCACTCATGCCCAGCGGTCTCGCGGCTTTGCAGACGATGGGTCTAGCCGATATCGTTGCGGCGATTCCCCACCGCCCGCTGGCGAGCTGGGAATTTTGGATTGAAGGACGCTTGGTCTTTGGCGTTGATGAGCCGATGATGCCCGATGCGCGACCCTGCACATTGGTTTCCCAGCCAGCTTTACTCGAAGCAATCACCAGTCGGGCTAGCCAGTATGGCAATTTCGAACTAATCCAGGGTTCACCCGTTAAGGACTTATGCTGGGAAAGCGATCGTGTGGCTGGGCGTTCGCTTGTTTGATGACACTGAACAAGCCGCCGATTTGGTGATTGGTGCCGATGGCCGCAACTCGATCGTCCGCAAGCAAGCCGGTTTATCGCTACAAACCCAATCTCAAAACTTTAATATTCTTTGGTTCAAACTTGAAGCAGGAGCACTGTTTCAGGATCATGCTGCTTTTTGCTCGATCGTGCAAGATGGCCATGCTTTTGGGGTATTTCGCAGTTCTGATGACGCGCTCCAAGTCGGATGGTCAATTTACGCACATGATGCTGATTGGAAACAAACTGATTGGCCCCAAAAGCTGATTGAATCATCACCCGACTGGCTATCGCAGCATTTCCAAACCTACGCCAACACCCTTGAACCGCCAGTTTTGCTTTCGGTCATGGTGGGTCAGTGCCAACAATGGCATCGCCCTGGTGTGATTGTTCTCGGTGACGCGGCCCACCCGATGTCACCAATTCGGGCCCAGGGCATCAATATGGCATTGCGCGATGTCCTAGTTGCCACTAACCATCTCGTACCAGCGCTGTCAGGCGATCGGGACGGCGTGGATATGGCGCTGGCCCAAATTCAAGCGGAGCGGACACCCGAAATCATTCGCATTCAAGCATTGCAGGCAGCTGAAATGCACGATGCCGAAAAACTGCGACGGTATCCCCTGCTCCGCCAAATCATGAGTCGTTCACCCCAAATGTTGCGCCATCTCATCAAAATCAAATGGCTGCTAAGACAACAAAAAATGCGCAGTGGCTTAAACAGCATAGAATTGACGATCTAGATTGTTACATATGTCAATCCTGATCCCAGAAAATGATTGATCGGTTAACCGACCGACTCATAGCCTGAGGAATAAGCTGATTGGGGGGTGCAAAGCAGTCATGCAATCCGCGCACCTAGATCCGGAAAACTTATCGATCTAATAAACTTTACTTTTGTTTACAAAACTGGTTAAATTATAGATAAGTAAGTTTGTAATAGCGCGTTCCCCATGTCCAAATCTGTGAAGCAAACGGTCGATTCTGTCCGTCAGTATCTCCAGGAAATTGGTCGCTACCCGCTGCTCACCCATGAGCAGGAAATTTTCTACGGGAAACAGGTGCAGGAAATGATGCAGCTGAAAATCAAGCGCGACGAGAAGGCCAAGGAACTCGATCGTCCCCTGACACAACCTGAGTGGGCAGAATTAGTCGGCATCCCTGAATCCGAGTTAGCGAAAATTTTGCAGATCGGCGATCGAGCCAAGCGCAAAATGGTTGAATCAAATCTGCGTCTTGTCGTTTCCGTCGCGAAAAAATATCAGAAGCTTAATATGGAAATGCTGGACCTGCTCCAAGAAGGCGGCATTGGTCTACAACGAGCTGCCGAGAAGTTTGACCCAACTAAAGGCTACCGCTTTTCGACCTACTCCTACTGGTGGATTCGTCAGGCAATGACGCGGGCCCTCTCCGAGCAAAGCCGCACCATCCGTCTACCCGTGCACATGACAGAAAAGCTCGGAAAAATCAAAAAGACGCAGCGCCAGTTGGCAATCAAGCTAGGGCGTCAATCAACTATAGAAGAGATTGCTGACGTCCTCGATCTCAAACCCCAGCAGGTGCGTGACTGTCTATTTCAGGCCCGTCAGCCAATTTCTTTAGACGTGAAGATCGGCAGTGAGCAAAATACTGAGTTGGGCGATCTGCTCGAAGACCATGGTCAAACGCCGGATGAATTCGCCACGATTAATTGCCTAAAAGATGATTTGGAAAAGTGGATGTTGGATTTAACACCACAGCAGCGCCATGTGCTGCGTCTGCGCTACGGTTTAACCAACAATCAGCCGATGACTTTGCAGCAGATTAGTAACATCCTCAATCTCACCCGCGAGCGCATCCGCCAAATCGAAAAGGCTGCAATCAAGCGTCTACAACAGCGCCAAGATAGTCTCAATGGTTATCTAGCTGGCTAGTGCCCTACTGAACTCAAGATGAAACTACCCGAACTGGATTCTGAGAGCATCGATCGCGTATTGGAAATGGCTTGGGAAGATCGCACGCCTTTTGAAGCGATCGAGTTGCAATTTGGCTTGCAGGAGCAGCAAGTCGTTGCACTGATGCGGCGCGAGATGCAAGCATCAAGTTTTCGGATGTGGCGCAAGCGCGTTACTGGTCGCAAAACTAAACACACAAAGCAACGCGATTTCATCGCTGGAAGATTTCGCTCAGCAAACCAAAAGGGTTCATAAATTGTTATGGACTCCTCCCTTGACTCTACAGTCAACTAGAGAGTTTAGACTGGAAGAAATCAAAGGAGGGAACGTCATGACTGTGTCTTCTCCCACCCTGCTAAAAATTGGCGAGGTCGCGGCCCAGAGTGGGGTTCCGATCAAGACAATTCGCTATTATGAGAGCCTCGGACTGCTGACAACAGCGGGTCGAACGGAAGGGAAATTTCGCTTGTTCCGCCCTGAGGTAATTACCCGATTAGCATTCATCAAACGTCTGCAAGCCCTAGGGCTGAGCCTCGAAGAAGTGCATGGATGCCTCGCGGTGCACGATCGCGGTGAGTTGCCCTGTGCCGATATTCAGCACAAGTTAGAAAAGCACGTCGTGGAAATCGATCAGCGGATCGCGGAACTGACACAACTACGACAGGAATTAACCCAAACTTTAGCCGGTTGGTCCGTCGCCCCTGAACCGCAACCGGGCATCATCTGTCCCAACCTTGATTGACCGCCCTAACTTAAGTCGAGGGACTGACCTATGGAAACGATTCAGCTCCAGTTGCAGGGGATGAGCTGTGCGGCTTGTGCCAATGCGATCTGAAAAGGCGATTCAATCGGTGCCGGGAGTGGCGATCGGTCACGTTAATTTCAGTACAGAACAGGCGAACATTCAATACAATCCCCAACAAACGAACCCGGAACAAATCGCTCAAGCGGTTACAGCCATTGGCTACCAAGCACAGCCACTCACCCGCGCCACAAACGACGATAGCGAACGCAAAAACCAACGAGCCCAGGCGCAATCGCTTAGACGCAAGGTGACGATCGGGGTGATTTGTAGCATCCTACTGATGTTAGGAATGCTTGGGCACCTGGGTATAGACACACCGACTTGGCTCAAACCACTGGAAAATCCCTGGCTCCAAATGGCGATCGCGGCTCCGATCGAGTTTTGGGTGGGCTTATCATTTCACCAAAGTGCCTGGAAGGCCTTCCGCCATCGCATGGCCGATATGAATACACTGATTTCGGTCGGCACGCTAATTGCCTTCAGCTATTCTGTCTGGGCCACCCTTACACCAGACTTTTTCCGATCGCAGGGGCTGCCGGCGGATGTGTATTACGAAGCATCCGCGATGATTATTACGCTGACCTTGGTCGGGCGATTACTCGAAAACCGGGCCAAGGGCGAAACCTCCGATGCGATTCGGCAATTGATAGGTTTACAGGCCAAAACTGCCAGGGTAATCCGGGATAGCCAACCAGTGGATATTCCGATCGAAGCGGTCATCGTTGGTGACATCATCCTCGTACGCCCCGGTGAGAAAATTGCCGTCGATGGGGAAGTGATCGCGGGGTCGTCGTCGGTGGATGAATCGATGATTACTGGCGAGAGCCTTCCCATTAGTAAACAAACGGGTGATCCGGTCATTGGCGCGACATTGAATAAAACGGGGAGCTTTCGCTTTCGGGCCACCAAAATTGGCAAAGATACGGCACTGGCTCAAATTGTCCAACTGGTCCAGCAAGCTCAAGGCTCCAAAGCCCCGATTCAAAAATTAGCCGACCAAATTACGGGGTGGTTCGTACCCGCAGTCTTGGCGATCGCGATCGCCACCTTTGTGGTCTGGTACAACGCTCATGGGCAACCTGACTTTGGCAATCTTAACCATGGTGAGTGTGTTGATCATTGCCTGCCCTTGCGCCTTGGGACTTAGCGACGCCGACTGCCGTTACCGTCGGGATTGGTAAAGGTGCCGCCAACGGCATTCTGATCAAAGATGCCGATAGTTTAGAACTAGCCCAGAAAATCAAGACAATTGTGCTGGATAAAACTGGAACCATCACCCAGGGGCAACCCGAAGTCACGGATTTGTTGATCGGCACAACATCACTCCAGTCACCCCTGCCACAATCAGTTCACCCATTATTAATCGCTGTTGGCGCGATCGAACAGCAGTCGGAACATCCCCTAGCGGAAGCGATGGTCAACTACATCACCGAACAGCTCAATATTACTGACTTTCCAGCAGTCGAGCAGTTTGAGGCGATAGCGGGTAGCGGTGTCATGGGCATTGTTCAAGGCCAACAAGTTCAAGTCGGGACAGTCCGCTGGTTTGAAGAATTAGGGCTCGATACAGCCACGATCGCCACTCAAAAAGCCACCTGGGAGAACCAAGGTAAAACCGTTGTTTGTGTCGCGATCGGCGGTCAAGTTCAGGGGGCAATTGCGATTGCGGATACCGTGAAGTCCTCTTCTGCCAATGCGATTCAAACCTTGCAACGGATGGGCCTAGAAGTCGTGATGCTCACGGGGGACAATCGCCGCACCGCTGAAGCGATCGCCCAATCAGTCGGTATCGATCGGGTGCTAGCGGAAGTCCGGCCAGAGCAGAAAGCGGATGCAATTAAGCATCTCCAAGCCAAGGGCGCAATTGTTGCAATGGTGGGGGATGGAATTAATGATGCACCGGCGCTCGCCCAGGCCGACGTTGGTATTGCCATTGGCACAGGCACCGACGTGGCGATCGCCACCGCTGACATTATTCTCATTTCCGGCGACTTACAGAGTATTCCAGCCGCAATCCGCCTCAGTCGCGCCACGATGCGAAATATTCGCCAGAATCTTTTCTTTGCCTTTGGCTATAACGTTGCCGGAATTCCGATCGCGGCGGGCATTCTTTTTCCCGTATTCCAGTGGCTTTTGAGTCCGATTATCGCCGGGGCAGCGATGGCATTGAGTTCGGTATCGGTGGTGACGAATGCGTTGCGGTTAAAGCAGGTCAAATTGTAGGGGAGGTGTCAGATGTCAGTTTTCAGTTTTCAGCGATGGGCTAGTTACCTGGCGATCAGTACCTTGCTAACCGTTGCACCCCGCACCAGTGCCATGGAAAATATGCAGCCCAATCCACAGCGGGCATTACAACCGATCGAACAACCGATCAGTCGCAAGGTCATCGTTACCCTCGGCGGCCTTGGGCTGATTGGGGCAGAGTTATGGTGGTTTCTGCGCAAGCCACATCAGGTTCAACAAGCAACACAAATCGACAACCGGGATACAAACCCAAACAATCATCGTGGATGGCGGCTACCAGCCCGATCAGATCGTGGTGCAAGTTGGGCAGCCTGTAAAACTAAATTTCCAACGGCAGGATGCGAACAGCTGTCTTGAGGAAGTTTTGCTACCAGACTTTGGTATCCAGCAGCAGCTCCCACTAAATCAAACGACATCGATCGAATTCACACCCCAAGCACCAGGAGAATATGCCTTTACCTGCGGTATGC
>CAVPGX010000013.1:0-67860 GCA_963704065.1 uncultured cyanobacterium
AATGATGCATGGTGACGGCTGCTTTAACCACGGACTGAGCATGTTGGTCAACGCGATTAACCGTGCTAGCGATTACGAATAGATGTACCTAAGCGCAATTGTTGATCCCGAATGTGCTTGTCAAAGTCGATCAGCACAATGACCATCAACGTCCCTTTCATACGTATCCCATCAATCGCGTGATCAGCATTTCATTAATCGCGGGATCAGTTCCTGAGTGATCGTTACAAAAACCGTAATCAGTCGCAGTGGTGGCTTGTCCTTACATAGGATGAATATATCTCGTTGAAGGACTGATGTATGAACCGCCTGTCTCGCCGCACGATCGCACCGACTTTAAGTCTATTGCTGCTAATCAGTACAGCCGCTTGTGCGGTACCGAGTGGACAGAAGTCAGCCAGCATCGCTGGGCGTTCGGCAGAATCGGAAGCAATGGTCAGTGATGATGCGGCTCAGAATATCAGTGCTCCCGCTCAGCCGAACCCGGTCAAACCCCAACTGATCAAAACGGCAGCAATTCGATTGACTGTTACCGATATCGATGTGGCGATCGCGAAACTGCGCCAAATCCTGAATCAGCAGCAGGGCGATATTTACAACTTTGATGACTATCGCGGTGGAAGTGGCGATCGCCGCCGGGTCAACCTTACGCTTAAAGTGCCACAGCAGAATCTCGACAAAACCCTCGAGGCTGTATCCCAGATGGGGAATGTAATCAGTACTCAAGTCTCTTCCGAAGACGTTACCGATCAAATCGTCGATACGGATGCGCGACTCAAAAACCTGCGCCGCCAGGAAGCCATGACCCAGCAATTGATGGAACGATCGGGATCGATTAAAGACGTACTTGCAGTTTCCCAGCAACTCAGCCAAGTACGCGAACAAATCGAACGGCTGGATGCCCAAGTCACAAGCCTGAAAAATCAAGTCGCCTATTCCACGATCAATCTCCAAATGGAAGCGGCGATCGCTGGAGGCGCAGTGACTAACACTCCCGTCGGACTGAAGGTCCAAGACACCTGGAATCGCAGCACTCGCGCTGCCAGTCAGCTGGTGATTCGGCTCATGCTGTTAGGGGTGGGGCTAGTGCCCTTCCTGCCATTTTTGCTGCTGCTCGGTGGTGGGACTTATGTCTTGCAACGGCGCATCCGGCGTCGCAAACGCCAATCGCCGCCACAGTCGCCTGAAAGCTAAACTGCCATTAGGCCGCTGGAAACACCTGCACCATCTCGGGATCGACAAATAATTGCACGTAGCTCCCTTCTTGAATTGGCGAATGGTGGCCTGCCCGAGCATAAATCGATTGACCAGACGGTAAGACCGCACAGTAGCAATATTCACGGCCCAGAAACTGCCGATCGCGCACCACAATCCGGCTACGTGCATCCGGTTTTAGCTGGACATCCTCCTGGCGAATCATAATCTCACAGGTATCCCCCATCGGCTCCGCGGCTGGGAAATGGCCGATTTCTGTATGCCACTGGTTCTGCTTCAACGTGGCCGGCAAAAAATTCGCCTGCGTCACAAAATCTGCGACAAACCGCGACTTGGGATAATGATACAAGTCCTCGGGTGGACCAACTTGCTCGAGCTGGCCGCAGCGCATAATCGCTACCCGATCGCAGATGGCCATGGCTTCCTCTTGGTCGTGGGTCACAAAGATAGCAGTGGTGTTAGTCGCCTTCAGAATCTGGCGAATTTCCTGACGTAAGCGGAGCCGGACTTGCACATCCAAATTACTCAATGGCTCATCGAGCAAAATCATCGTTGGCTGGGGGGCAAGGGCACGGGCGAGGGCCACGCGCTGCTGTTGACCACCAGATAATTCATGGGGATAGCGTTGTTCTAAGCCAGATAATCCCACCAGCGCAATCGCCGCTTGGGTAAGCTTTTCGGATTTGCGTCGTATTAAACTTGTGGCGACGGGGCTGTACCAAGCCAAAGGCGACGTTCTTCGCCACAGTGAGATGGGGAAATAGGGCATAATCCTGGAATACCATGCCAATATCGCGATCTTCCGGCGGCAATATTTTTGCCCCATTCACAATCGTGTGCCCGGAGAGCTCAATTCGACCCGACTGGGGGCGTTCAAATCCAGCGATGAGGCGCAATAGTGTCGTCTTGCCACACCCCGATGGTCCGAGCAACCCCAAAATTTCACCCGCTTCCAGTGATAGGGATACCTGGTTGACGACTAGCCCGGCTTCCGTCTCAAACTGTTTGCTAATTTGATGGAGCTGGAGAATCGGCGTATCCGACATAGTTGCGCGAAGATGATAAACAGTTGAGAGAATTTCCTAATTAATTGTAAATCCTTGGGGGACTTCTTGCTGCCTGTCCAGTGAAGGCAAGACAAACATAGTAGACTGTATTTTACGCGTAATCAGCCTGACAACTGGCTGCTATAAATTCTTAATTGCTTGCCGTGTATGCAATCTCCCTTCCGCGCTCGATCGCTGCATAATTTTTTCCCGTCGGCTTGGACGATGGCTTCAGTGACGATCTCGCTCCTGATTGCGTTGCCGGTTTTTGCCGTATTGAGCGGAATTTTTGCGGATACGCGAACGGTTTGGCAACATCTGATCGATACCGTGTTGGGCCAGTACATTAGCAATTCACTGCAATTGATGCTGGGTGTCGGCTTGGGGGTGAGTGTGGTCGGGACGGCGACCGCATGGTTGGTGACAATGTGTCGGTTTCCCGGAGTCCGCCTCTTCCGGTGGGCATTACTGCTGCCGTTGGCCGCTCCCGCCTATATTCTGGCCTATAGCTATACGGAGTTGCTGGAATATTACGGACCAATCCAAACGACGCTGCGGGTCTGGTTTGGCTGGGAAAGTGCGCGGGACTATTGGTTCCCGAATGTGCGATCGCTGTGGGGTGCGATTTTGATGTTCGTGTTGGTGCTGTATCCCTATGTCTATTTGCTGGCGCGCTCGGCCTTTCTGAATCAATCGAAGGCAACCCTCGAGGCAAGTCGCGGTTTGGGCTGTACGCCTTGGCAGGGGTTTTATAAAGTGGCCTTACCCATGGCCCGACCGGCGATCGTCGCTGGCTTATCATTAGCGTTAATGGAAACGCTGAATGATTACGGCACGGTCGATTTCTTTGCTGTGCCGACATTTACGATCGGGATTTTTCGCACATGGTTTGCCCAAGGAGAGCGCCTCGCCGCGACACAGTTGGCAGTATTGTTATTAGGTTTCATTGCAACGCTAGTGGCATTGGAGCGTTGGTCTCGCAGAGACCAACGCTACTATCAAAGTGTAAGTAACAATCAGCCAACACCGAAGTATGACCTGGGGCATTGGCGCGGTTGGTTCGCGACTGTAGTGTGCCTGCTGCCGATTGTATTTGGTTTTTTTGTGCCATCAGGATTGCTGATCAGTCTAATTTTGCCGGATACAGCGAGTCACGACGTTGCCACGATCGGTAACTTCTTGATCAATTCCCTGGGAGGTGAGCGGTTTGTCAAGCTGGCAATGAATAGTCTCAGCTTAGCGGCGATCGCCGCGTTCATCGCGGTTGTTGTCTCAGTCATATTGGCTTATAGCAAGCGCTTACAGCCGAGCAAAGTGAATCAAACTGCGACCCAATTGGCAACGCTGGGATATGCGATTCCCGGCGCGGTAATTGCTGTGGGAGTGATGGTACCGCTGGGACGGTTTGATAATTTCGTGGATGCCGCGATGCGATCGAGCTTTGGAATTTCGACTGGACTGCTCCTCAGTGGGACGATCGTGGCCTTGTTATTTGCTTATTTGGTGCGGTTTTTAGCGGTATCGTTTGGGGCGGTTGCATCGAGTTTGGAAAATATCAAACCCAATTTGGATGATGCCTCGCGCAGTTTGGGCTATCGTCCGGGGGAGACGCTGTTGAAGATTCATCTACCGTTGATGCGGGGTGGACTGATCAGCGCTGCAATTTTAGTGTTTGTCGATGTGATGAAGGAGTTGCCGGCGACGTTGATTATGCGACCGCCGAATTTTGATACGCTCGCGACACGGGTGTATTACCTTGCCTCGGATGAGCGCTTGGCCGAGGCTGCTTTACCCGCATTGGCGATCGTCCTAGTTGGCTTATTACCGGTCGTTTTGCTCAGTTGGCAAATGGGCCGTGGGGTGGAGCAAGGGCGCGCTGTGGATTCGAGCAAATCGATTGGTTGAACTGACTGCAGTCGTTGGAGTAGGGCCGATTAGGTCACCAGTTCACCAGTGGCCTGGAGCGCATGGAGCCGGGCATAGAGTCCATTGCCCTCAACCAATTGTGTATGGTGCCCAACTTCCGCGATTCTGCCTTGATCCAGCACCACGATTTGATCCGCTTCGCGGACGGTGCTGAGGCGGTGCGCAATGATGATCATTGTGCGGGTACCAAACAGCGATCGCATGGCTAATTGAATCGCCCGTTCCGATTCGTAGTCGAGGCTAGAAGTTGCCTCATCAAACACCAAAATATCAGGGTTCATCACAAGTGCCCGCGCAATCCCTAAACGCTGCCGCTGACCACCAGAGAGGCGGACACCCCGCTCTCCCACAATCGTGCCATAGCCCTTAGGCATTTGGCGAATGAAGTCATCCGCTTGAGCGATGCGACAGGCTTCGTATATCTGTGCCGCCGTCGCATCCGAATTGCCGTACATCAGGTTGTCCCAAATCGTGCCGTTAAATACATCGACTTCCTGATGGACGATCGCTAGCCGTTTGCGATAACCCGTGATATTCAGCTGGCGGATATCTTCACCATCGACCAAGATTCGCCCACTTTCGGGGTCAAAGTATCGAAACAGCAGTTTTACCAACGTTGACTTGCCAGAACCCGATCGCCCGACCAATGCCACAGTTTGATAGGGCTGAATTTGCAGATTGATATTTTGCAAGATGGGCCGATCGCGGTGGTAGCTGAAGTTAAGCTGGCGCAGGTCGATTTTTCCAGTGAACTTGTATTGTGGAATACCAACATCGACGAGATTCCCCGCATCTTGCCCTGCTGGTAGCGCCATGAATTCGTGGAAGCGAGCCATTGAAGCATAGCGTCGGGCAAACACTTCCGCCAAGTTGCAAATTGGCTCAACTTCGGCAAAGGCCATACTAGAAATAGTCAAAATTGTGATGAAATGCCCCAGGGAGATGCGACCTTGGACTGTCGCCCAGAGGGTCAACACCAGGATCAAAAATGTCCCGGTTTGAACCACCGTGCGTTCGTACATCCCGAGCTTGACGTAGCCTTTATGGATACGATAGTCCAGGACTTGGAATTCACGATCGCTGCGGGTTTGTTGTCGCTTTAGCTCGTCAATTTCTGTGGCAAAGGCTTTGACGGTTTTGATATTAGTAATAATTTCGGCGGTACGGCTGTCGGTATCTTCGATATATTTATCCAGCCTTTCCTCTTGCGTTGCGAGGTGCTTCAGTCCCATTAGACTGTAGGTCAGAACACCGAAGAAGAACACTAGTAGCAAGAGGGCAATCCGCCAATCAATCAGTGAAATGACAATGAAAATGCCAATCACCCGCAAGAATTTGGGAATCAGTTGGCCCGTGATTTCGGGATAGGTCCAAGTGTGGTTGGATAAGCCCTTAGCGATGCGCGAGGCCACACGCCCAGCATTATTTTCGTCGTAGTACTCTAACGGTAGCGTCAGAATTTTCTCTAGCGACTTGCGCGTGTGTTCACGTCTAGCGCGAAATGCGACATCCCATTGAAACCAAGGCCCAAGCCATGGCTGAATTGGCGCACGGCCAACGGAGATCAACCCAATGCAGCCGACCAAAACTCCCAAAGCCAGCGTGGACGAATTTTCCCAGCCGGTCCAAGTGGCGATCGTGTCGATAAATTGCGCAAGTGGGCGATCTAATGCTTGACCAGACAGCACATTCAAAATTTGTCCAATGCCGTAGGGGACGAACAAATCGATGATCTCAAATAGACTCATCCCGAGGATACTGAACAGCGCTATCCGCCAATAATTGCGGAAATAAAAAATGATTTTCTGAAAGGTCGCCATAAAAATCCTACCGTCTGCAAATCAGGAACTGCGGTTGAGTAAATAGTCAGCTCTGTATACTACAGTGTAATACACTGTTTTGTCGAGCCAAAGTTTGGATGCTGGCCAGGTGCCTTGCCGCAATCGGCGATCAAGATTCGATAGAATAGGGCTTTATATCATATCGAATAACCTGAGCGATCGGGTCGAAAAGCCATCTAAAGAGGTTAAGCGTGAGTAAGGCGGAAGCAATTTTAAGTAGCATACCGGGCGCGCTGAAGGGCTTACGCAAGGCTGACCATGTGTGGCATGATCTGCGGCATGGGGAGATGGGCGACATACCGCTGGTGGTGAGTGAGTCAGCAGAGAATTTGGCGTCGATCGACTACGACGTCGCCATCTGTGGTGGCACCCTTGGAATTCTGATTGGGGCATCGCTGGCCCAACGGGGTTTGCAAGTTGTGTTGCTAGAGCGGGGATTACTGCAGGGGCGGGTGCAGGAGTGGAATATCTCGCGACGGGAACTGGAGGAATTTGTTGAACTGGGATTGCTAAGTGAGGCGGAATTGCAGGATGTGATTTCGTCGGAGTTTAATCCGGTGCGAGTGGGATTTGACGGGGGAGATGATATTTGGGTTGAAGATGTCTTAAATATTGGAGTCAGTCCAGAAAGACTTTTGGCAACGCTGAAGCTAAAGTTTATCAATGCTGGTGGCAAACTGCTAGAAAACACGCCATTTGAATCGGTCACCGTGCATCCCAATGGTGTGCTGATCAATAGTGATGTCCGATCGCATTTACTGCTAGACGTCATGGGGCACTTTTCACCGATCGTTAGGCAAGCGCGTCAAGGTCAGAAACCGGACGCGGTGTGTCTCGTTGTGGGCACCTGTGCGGCAGGCTTTACGGAGAATTCTGCTGGTGATTTAATTTATTCGTTTACCCCAATCCAAAATCAATGTCAGTACTTTTGGGAAGCGTTTCCAGCGAGTGATGGACGGACAACCTATTTATTCACCTACATTGATGCCCATCCTGATCGCTTCTCGTTGGAATTCCTGTTTGATGAGTATTTCCGATTACTACCGCAATATCAAAATATTGAATTAGAGAAATTAGATTTTAAGCGGGCATTATTCGGTTTCTTTCCCTGTTATCGCAATAGCCCACTGACACCGACTTGGGATCGGATTTTGCCATTAGGTGATAGCAGCGGATTGCAGTCGCCGCTGAGTTTTGGCGGCTTTGGGGCGATGGTGCGGCATTTGCCACGGTTGACTGATGGAATTGAACGGGCGATTGTGGCCGATCGCCTAACGAAAACTGATCTCGCCAAGCTATTGCCCTATCAGCCCAATCTCTCGGTCACTTGGCTGTTCCAAAAGTCGATGAGTGTGGCGATCGATCAAACAGCCCAACCCGATCAAATCAATCAACTCTTGGTGAATGTGTTTGCGGAAATGCAGGCGTTGGGAGAGCCGGTGCTGAAGCCATTTCTGCAAGATGTGGTGCAATTTGTACCCTTGCTACAAACTTTGGCGAGAACCGCGATCGTCCACCCAACTTTGACGCTGAAGCTATTGCCACAAGTGGGCATACCGACATTGGTCAACTGGATGGGGCATTATGCGAGTTTGGCCGGTTTTACCGGACTGTCGTTGGTGGGTGATCGGTTGCAAAACTGGGTCGATCAGTTGCCCGCTGAACCACGTTATGACTGGCAATGCCGCTTAGATGCTTGGAAGTATGGTGCAGGGAGAGATTATTAGTGCGCGTTTATGATTGATGGCAGTGATTGATGACAAAGGTATGCTCATCAACTCGGTGAATTCGTTAATCTGTCGTTAAGAAGATTCATTGACTGGGGCGAATTGGCTAGTATTAGTCTACGTATGCCTTGATCACTACCGATCGGATTACCCATGAGTATCAATCAGTATGCCGAAGTTGCGCGTCAGCGCACCGATCTGCTCAATGTCTATCGGCAACTTTCTGGCTTATCACAGCAGGTGTTGCAGTTAATGGCGATCGCTTACGAGCCGATTCCCAAGTGGCAGCTGCTGGATATTTTGAATAACTTGCATCGGATAGATTCACGGTATCCAAAACTTACCGATAAGACGCTGAAGCCCGTCTTTGCTGGGTTGACTTCTCAGGGCTTGATTATCCCTACTACTAACATTGGTTATCGTTGCCATCCCTTGCTTGTAGAAATCCTCACCCGTGAGGCGGTACAGGCAGATAATTTTGAACCAATGGCGGCGGCGATCGAGCAAAAGATGCCCGTGACCTATTTGGGGAAGTCCGACAAAATTATCTTCCGGGGCTTTGAGCAATTTCTGCGGCTCTGCCGCTGGGCGGTGTATCGGCGTCAGCTCGATCGCTTACCCAAGCTGCTGGAAATGTTTTTGACATATTCCTATGGGCAGGTGCATATTTGCATTGAAGAAGTCATTAGCCTAATCTTCAACAATCCCTTTGATGAGTCGTGGGTGCGCACCTTTCCGCAGCCGCTTTGGGAAGCTGTATTGGAGCTAACCTTACGCGACAGTGTGTGGTCGCTAGCACCGACCCAAGTGCAGTTTGCCTGCCTTGAAGAATTGTGTTTAGAGCCGGATGGTGATTGCTCCGATCGTCTGTTGCTCTGTGCGGTAGAGCAGTTTCTATTGCGCAATCAAGTTGCGGATGCCGAAGCCTGCTGGCATAAAATTTCGGCGGAAACCCAACAAAAAGCCGGTCAATATTGGGCTTGGATCACGTTTCTGAAAGGTGATATAGAGCAGGCGATCGTGCTATATGAAACGGCTTTCCAGCTTTTGAAAAAATCATCGCGGAAACGCAAGATATTTTTCGATGATTTAAGTGGTGTGTTCTTTATTTTGGCGTTAATCCAGCGTGGTACTCCCGTTGATCTGAAGCGAGCCGAAGACTACGCGAGCGTTTGGGCAACGAGTAAGGACCCCCATGATTTGAGCGATATCTATATTCGGTTGGTCATGTTGCTGAAGTTCTTGCAGGGGGACTTGTCGCAGAAAACAGCACTGGCAAACAGTATCTACGGGGCAATTCCTGGGATAGATGCACTATTTGCGGCACTTTGTCAGTATTGGATTGATCCAAAGCAAGTGTCAGTCAGTCTGACCGCACTATTGCGGCAAGTTTACGAGTTGGCCGGGTTTGCGGAATATACTTGGTTAGAGATGGAGGTGGCAGAGCTCCTCGACCGACTTCAGCCGAAGGGAGGGTATGCTGATCGGGCGACGCAATTGCGCGAACAAAGTGGCCTGATTTCACTGCTGTCTATCGTCAAGCAAACAGAACCTTGGGAATTGTGTTTGACGGCATTAACCAATCTTTCGCCCCAGGCCGCAACCGATACTAGCGAAACGATCGAGGCCGAATATCGGCTGGCTTGGTTCATCAAACTCAGGGGGAGTGGCTGCAATATTACGGTCAAAGAACAGAAGATTAACAAAAAAGGCACCTGGAGTAAGGGCCGGAATATTGCGCTTAAACGACTCGCCCGATCGATTAGTGAGTTTAATTACCTCACACCGCAGGACCAGCGGGCTTGCCAACACATCGAAACCGAATATCACTACTCCTACTATGGGGGCGACGCTTCCTATCAGATAAAAGAGTCGGCACTCTTGGAACTGGTAGGGCATCCGGCGGTATTTTGGGAAGATGCGCCGGAGGTGAACCTGGAAATCGTGCAAGCCGAACCGGAACTGTTGGTCAAAAAAGATAAGAAGCGCGATCGCTTGATTTTAAGTCTTGCGCCCGCGCTCACTGATTCAACTCAAACATTGGCTTTTTATAAAGAAACGCCAACGCGACTGTGCGTGATCAAAATTCAAGATAACCATCGACAAATCGCCCAGATTTTAGGTAATAGTAATCAGCTTGAGGTGCCGATGTCAGCACAGGATCGCGTTTTAGGCGCAATTTCCGCAATTTCAGGGCTGGTGACGGTGCATTCGGATATTGGCGGTGGCATGGAAAATGTCGAAGAAGTATCGTCCGATCCGAAACCGCATGTGCATTTGCTGCCCGCGAATGATGGCTTGAAAGTAGCGGTTTTGGTCAAACCGTTTGCGATCGGAGGGGCTTATTTTCAGCCGGGTAAAGGCGGCGAGACGGTGATTGCGGAGATTGATGGTAAGCGTTTGCAGACCACGCGCAATCTCAAGGAAGAACGCAAGCTGGCGAAAGCCGTGAAGCAGGGTTGTCGCATCTTAAGCGAGTGGGTGCCGGAGGCGGGGGAATGGGTGATTGATGAGCCGGAAGCCTGTTTAGAGTTGCTGTTGGAACTGCAGGAGCTGGGTGATACGGTGACGATCGAATGGCCGGAAGGCGAAAAGATGCGGATTAGACGGCATTTGGATGCTGGGCAATTTAGCATGAATATTAAGCGCCAGCGGGATTGGTTTGAAGCCAGTGGTGAGCTGAAAATCGGCAATGATGACGTGCTGAATATGCAGGAACTGATGTCGTTGCTGGACCAATCGCAGGGACGATTTATTCCATTGGGTAATGGTGAGTTTTTGGCCTTAACGGAAGCGTTTCGCAAACAGTTAAATGAGTTACGTGGCTTTTCCGAATCCCACGGTAAAGGGGTGCGGTTTCATCCCCTAGCCGCCTTGGCTTTAGAAGATACCCTGAATGAAGTCGGGGAACTTAAAGTCGATAAAAAATGGAAGGAGCACACCCAAAAGCTGAAAGCGGCCAAGGAGTACAATCCCAAGGTGCCACCAGCACTCAAAGCCGAATTGCGGGATTATCAACTCGATGGATTTCACTGGTTGGCGCAACTAGCCCATTGGGGCGTGGGTGCTTGCTTGGCCGATGATATGGGCCTCGGGAAAACGCTGCAGGCGTTGGCGTTGATTTTGACTCGGGCGGGCGATGGACCAACGCTGGTGATTGCGCCATTATCCGTCTGCATGAATTGGATGAGTGAAGTGGAGAAGTTTGCCCCGAGTTTGAATGTGGTGCAGCTTGGGTAGTGGCGATCGGCAGGCGGTGATTGATCAACTGGGTGCGATGGATTTGCTGGTCTGTAGCTATGGCTTGTTGCAGCAAGAAGATGTGGCCAAGATGCTGGCGGCGCTGCAGTGGCAGACAGTGGTTTTAGATGAAGCCCAAGCGATTAAGAATAGCCAAACCAAACGATCGCAGGCGGCGATGAAGTTGCAGGCGGGATTTAAGCTAATCACTACCGGTACACCGATCGAAAACCATTTGGGTGAGTTATGGAATCTGTTTCGGTTTATCAATCCGGGCTTATTGGGGTCGTTGGAGCGGTTTAATCAGAAATTTGCCGGGCCGATCGAGCGTGATCAAGATAATGAAGCGCGCGATCGGCTGAAAAAGCTAATTCAACCCTTTATCCTGCGCCGGACGAAGAATGAGGTGTTATCCGAGTTGCCTTCACGCACAGAAATTTTGTTGCAGGTGGAGCTGAGCAAAGAGGAAGCGGCATTTTATGAAGCGCTGCGGCAGGAGTCGATTCGAAAGCTGACGGAGTCGGATGCGGAGGCCGGGGCGAAGCATCTGCAGGTATTGGCCGAAATTATGAAACTGCGGCGGGCCTGCTGTAATCCGGCGTTGGTCAAGCCAAAAGTGAAACTCAAAAGTTCAAAATTAGCATTGTTTGCGGAAACGCTGGAGGAATTGCTTGACAATGATCATAAGGCATTAGTGTTTAGTCAGTTTGTTGATCACTTAGCAATCCTCAGAGACTACCTCGATCAGCAAAAGATCTCCTATCAATATCTCGATGGTCAGACTTCGGCGAAGCAGCGCAAGCAGCGGGTGGATGCGTTTCAGGCGGGGGAAGGCGATGTGTTCTTGATTAGTCTAAAGGCGGGGGGAACCGGGTTAAATCTCACAGCGGCAGATTATGTGATTCATATGGACCCGTGGTGGAATCCGGCGGTGGAAGATCAGGCTTCCGATCGGGCACACCGGATTGGGCAACAGCGGCCGGTAACAATTTATCGATTGGTGGCCCAGGGGACGATCGAAGATAAGATTGTCGATCTGCATCATCAAAAGCGGGATTTGGCCAATAGCCTGCTAGAAGGTGCGGATATGAGTGGGAAGGTCTCGACGGATGATTTGCTGCGGTTAATTCAGGAGGGGTAGGTTGGGGGCGTTTGGTTTATGTCATGCTTGGTAAGCGATTTATTTGCCAGCCCATTCCTTTTGTCCCTGCCCGATCGTGCTCCCCATGAATGTTGATCAATTCACTGAAGTTGCGCGTCAACGAACTTATCGGCTAAATGCTTATCGGGAGCTGCCGGTTCAGGCGCAGTCGGTATTGCAACTGATGGCAGTCGCTTATGAGGCGATGGATCTGGCGCAGGTGATTCAGGCTTGTAATGAGCTGCATCAGTTGGATGAACGGTATCCACGATTTAGTCATGGGACGTTTAAGCCAATTTTCACGGAGCTCATGGTGCAGGGCCTGATCTTGCCGGGACAGAATCAAGGATATCGCTGTGATGATTTGCTGGTGGAAATTCTCACCCGAGAAGCGGTGAATGCGGGCATCTTTGAAGCCATGGCGGAGGCGATTGAGGAAACACTCCCGCTGACATATATTGGGTCGAGCGATCAAATCCTGTTTCAGAACCTTGACCAGTTGATGCGGGTGGCGCGGTGGGCGATCTATCGGCAGCAGTTGGATGAAGTGCCGCGGCTGCTGAAGATGTTTGAGGATTATGCCTATGCGGCAGTGTCCGTCACGTTGGAAGAAGTGATGGAGCGAGTGTTTCATAATCCATTTGATGCGGTTTGGGCCAGGACATTTCCGCAGCCAGTAGTCGAGGTGATGCTGGAGTTGGCATTGCGATCGGGTATGCGATCCCTCGCGCCAATGCAGGCGCAGTTTGCTTGCCTCAAGGCGATGTGTTTAGACCCGGAAGTCGCTTGTTCTGATAAATTTCTGCTGTGCGGGGTGGAGCAGTTTATTTTGCGGAATCAGCTGGCCAATGCGGAAATTTGTTTGCAGCGCGTATCGCCGGAGATGCAGGGGGAGATTGGGCAATATTGGGCTTGGCTGACATTTTTGCGGGGGAATGTCGATCGAGCAATTGAACTGTATGAGCTGGCCTACAAGACTTTGAAGCAACCTCTGCGGAAGCGAAAGGTATTCTTTGATGATTTGTGTGGCGTGTTTTTTGTATTGGCGTTGGTGCAGCGGGGCACACCCGATGACTTTGAGGCAGCGCGGCATTACGCCAGTATTTTGGCGACGCGGAAGCAGCCCCATGTACTGAGTCAGATTTATGCGCGCTTGGTGTTGCTGATTCAGTTTTTGCAGGGGGAGATGACCCATTGCCATGAGTTAGTGGAAAGTTTTGATCATGAAGTAACGGGCATTGATGCGTTGTTTACGGCGTTATGCATTTACTGGTGTGATGCCGATCGACTAACGCAATCGTTGACACTGCGGGTAGAAATGCTGTGTGATTTGGCAAATCAGGGTGGGCAGCAGTTGGTTGGAGATGGAAAGTGCGACGCTGTTAGCTGCATTACAACCGTCAAGTCGATATGCCGATCGAGCACAAGCAATGCGCAAATCGAGTGGGATGATTTCGTTGCTGTCGATCGTCAAACCGACGGAGCCGTGGGAGCTGGGATTGACCGCACTGCTCAATTTGGCCCCGCAAAAGCAACCGGCAACGGTCAATGCCGGGGAACCAGCGCTGCGCATGGTGTGGCTGATCAAACTAGTGGGCGATCGCGCTGTGATTACGCCGAAGGAGCAGAAGATTACCACGAAGGGTGACTGGAGTAAGGGGCGATCGGTGGGGCTGAAGCGACTGTCAAAGTCGATCGATGACTATCAATATTTGACGCCGCAGGATCGGCATGTATGTCGTCACATTCGGGCGGTTTATGACATGTCGTCTTATGCCAGTGAGGCGGTGTATCAAGTTGGCATGACGGCACTGCTTGATTTGGTCGGACATCCGTTAGTGTTTTGGGAGGAGATGCCGGATGTACGGGTGGAGGTAGTGACAGCGGAACCAGAATTGCTGGTAAAAAAGGATAACTACAGCGATCGATTGATTCTGGAATTGTCGCCACCATTGTGGGATACCACGCAGAAAGTCGCGTTTTACAAAGAAACCCTAACGCGACTGCGAGTGATCAAAATTGCCGATAGTCATCGCCGTATTGCCGAGATTCTGGGTGATGATAATCAGCTGGAGGCCCCGATGTCATCGCAGGAGCGTGTGCTGGAAGTGATCACGGCGATCGCCGGATTAGTCACCGTGCATTCGGATATTGGCGGTGGCATTGAAGCTGTGGTGAAGCTGCCGCCGGACCCCAAACCCCATATTCAGCTACTGGCGTCGTCGGGTGGGTTGCGGGTATCGATGCTGGTGAAGCCGTTTGTGGCGGGGAATGTGTATTTTCGACCCGGGCAGGGCGGCCAGATGGTGGTGACGGAGATTGATGGGCAGCGGGTGCAGACGACCCGGGATTTGCCCTGGGAAATGACGTTGGCTCAGTCGGTCCGGCAGGATTGTCGGATTCTGGATGAGTGGCTGCCGGAGGATGGGGAGTGGTATATTGCGGAGCCGGATGCTTGTTTGGAATTGCTTTTGCAGTTGCAGGCGCTGGGCGATCGGGTAATGCTGGAGTGGCCGGAGGGTGAGCGGCTGCGGGTGCGACCGCCAGTCGGTGGTCGGCAATTTAGTATGGGGATTCGGCGCGATCGCGATTGGTTTGAGGCGAGTGGTGAGCTGCAAATCAGTCCGGGGGAAGTGCTGAATATGCAGGAACTGCTGACGCTACTCGATCAGGCAAAGGGACGCTTTATCCCGATGGGCAATGGCGACTTTCTGGCGTTGACTGAGGAATTTCGGCAGCAGCTGGCGGAGTTGCGGGGATGCGGCGAACTGTATGAGCAGGGTTTACGGTTTCATAAGTTAGCAGCGGCGGCATTGGAGCCGACTTTACAAGATGTGGGGGAGCTGAGTGCGGATGCGGCCTGGTACGAGCAAACGCAAATGCTCAAGTCGGTGCAGGCGTATCAGCCGCAGGTGCCGGGGACATTGCAGGCGGAACTGCGGGAATATCAGCTGGAGGGGTTTGAGTGGTTGGCGCGGTTGGCCTATTGGGGGGTGGGGGCTTGTCTGGCCGATGATATGGGTTTGGGGAAAACGCTGCAGTCGTTGGCGTTGATTCTGTCACGATCGCCGCAGGGGCCAACGTTGGTGGTTGCGCCATTATCGGTTTGTCTGAATTGGCTGAGTGAGGTGGAGAAGTTTGCGCCGAGTTTGAATGTGGTGCAGCTGGGTAGTGGCGATCGGCAGGCGGTGCTGGCTGGGTTGGGGCCGAATGATTTGCTGATCTGTAGCTATGGGCTGTTGCAGCAGGAAGATGTGGCGGCGATGTTGGCGCAGGTGTACTGGCAGACGGTGGTGCTGGATGAGGCCCAGGCGATTAAAAACAGTCATACGCAGCGATCGAAAGCGGCGATGCAGTTGCAAGCGGGATTCAAACTGATTACGACGGGGACACCGATCGAGAATCACTTAGGGGAGCTGTGGAATCTGTTTCGGTTTATCAATCCGGGATTGCTGGGAACGCCAGATCAGTTTAAGCAAAGGTTTTCGGCGGCGATCTGAAAAAGGAGAGGACGATCGGGTGCGGGGGAACCTACGGAAGCTGATTCAGCCGTTCATTCTGCGGCGGACGAAGGCGCAAGTGCTGGCGGAGTTGCCATCGCGCACCGAGATTTTGTTGCCGGTGGAGCTGAGTCAGGCGGAGGTTGCGTTTTATGAGGCACTGCGACGGGAGGTTGTGGAGAAGCTGACGAATGCTGAGGTGCCGGTGACGGGGCAGCATGTGCAGGTGTTGGCGGCGATTATGAAATTGCGGCGGGCTTGCTGTAATCCGGCGTTGGTGCAACCCCAGATTCAGGTTAGCAGTTCGAAGTTGGCTGTATTTGCGGAGTTAATTACGGAATTGCTGGAGAATGAGCACAAGGCGTTGGTGTTTAGTCAGTTTGTTGATCATTTAGGGATATTGCGGCAGTATCTGGAGCAACAGGGGATTCGTTATCAGTATTTGGATGGACAGACTCCGGCGAAGCAGCGGAAGCAACGAGTGGATGCGTTTCAGGCGGGGGAAGGGGACGTGTTTTTAATCAGTCTGAAAGCGGGGGGGACGGGGCTGAATCTAACGGCGGCGGACTATGTGATTCATATGGACCCGTGGTGGAATCCGGCGGTGGAAGATCAGGCTTCCGATCGGGCGCATCGGATGGGCCAACAGCGGCCAGTGACGATTTATCGGTTGGTGGCAAAGGGGACGATCGAGGAGCAGATTGTTGATCTGCATCATCAGAAGCGGGATTTGGCGAATAGTTTGCTGGAGGGAACGGATCTTGGTGGGCGGATGTCGACGGAGGAGTTGCTGCGGTTGATTCAGTCGGGGTAGCTAATTCAGAAGGTGGGTTCGGAGACGATCGATGTATTGCAGCCTCCACTGGGTAAGGAAATCGCAGGGCTAGTCAGAGAAATCTCCGAGAATTCAGAGGTTTGCAGAGGATGCTACTACAATAATGTTTAGGAGTGCGGCTTTGGCGCAAATAGCCGGAGGTTTAGATGACCTATACTCAAGCAAATTTATTAGATTTTGCAGAATTTGTAGCGCGCTATGGTGATGACCCGCGCTATGAGTTGGCTGATGGAGAATTAGTTGACAGGTCACCAACAGGCCCTCACGAAACAGTGGGAGGCAAACTGGCTACGAAAATTGGGATCGCAATTAGTGCAATGGATAACTCTTGGTTTATTCCGCGCAATTGTTTGATTCGTCCATTCGCTGATGCAATGACCGCACGTCGTCCTGATGTGGTGGTGCTGGATGAATCGGTGTTGACGAGTGAACCGCTTTGGGCGCAGGAGCCAATTATTACGTTGGGCCGATCGGTTCAATTGGTTGTGGAAGTGGTGAGCACGAATTGGGAAACTGACTGTGCGCGGAAGGTTGAGGAATATGCGCTGTTGGGAATTCCCGAATATTGGATTGTGGACTACCGAGGCTTAGGCGGTGTGGCGTTCACCGGGAAGCCGAAGCAACCGACGTTTACGGTTTGTCGGCTGGTGGGCGAAGAGTATGAGCAGCAGCAGTTTCGATTGGGTGAGTCGATCGTGTCACCGATGTTTCCGGGGTTGCAGTTGCAGTTAGATGATGTGATACCACGATAGGTTTGTTCGATCGGGCGCATCGGATGGGGCAGCAGCGACCAGTGACGATTTATCGGTTGGTGGCGAAGGGGCCGATCGATGAGCCGATTATCGATCGACATCGTTAAAGCGGGATTTTAGGGAATATTCGCTGCTGTATTGTTGGAGATCGGCTGCATATGCGGTTGGCACTTGCGACCGCACTCAACCGCCTGTATATTCAACCGAAAATTCGACCGGTTTAGCTTCACTATATTTTGCCTTTTCTCGGGGTACATCACGGCTGATTTTTGCAGTAGTTTAGTAAAGACGGGTTGTAGTACCGCCGTCGATCGTCAGCGTCGTGCCGTTTACGAAACTGGCGGCATCCGAAAGTAGCCACGCGATCGCCGCCGCAACTTCTGCAGATTCTCCCAATCGATTCATGGCAGAATGTCGAGATATTGCAGTCTTAGCGAAATCAGGGTGGGTCTCGACCACATGATCAACCCTTTCTGAATGCGAGAAACTGGGACAAACGGCGTTCACACGTATGCCTTGGTCCGCATAGTCGATCGCGGCGGTCTTGGTCAGACCGACCACGCCAAACTTGCTTGTGCAATATGCCGCATGTCCGACATCACTGGGCTGGAGTCCATAGATCGAGGAGAGATTGACGATAGAGCCCTTACCCCGATCCAGCATCGCCGGAATCTGATACTTCATGCACATCCAAACGCCCTTGAGATTGGTGTTGAGAACGGCGTCCCAGTCTTCCTCGTTGATGTCGGCGATGGGTGTCCGCGTGGGACCGATGATGCCGGCGTTATTGACTGCGCTGTCGAGACCGCCGAAATGTGCGATCGTTTGCGCTGTCATGGCCTCGATGTCGGCACGCCGCGATACATCGGCCTGCACGAATAGAGCATCACCACCCGCTGCCTTGATTTGACGTACCACGGCTTCACCTTTGTCGCGCCGCCGCGCGGCGATGGCCACCTTTGCGCCTTCCGATGCCAGCAATAAGGCCGTAGCTGCGCCTAGCCCGGCACTGCCCCCTGTCACAAGAATGACCTTGTCTTGCAGTCGTTTCATCGCGGTTCTCCCGATTAGCAAGTCATGAGATGAAGACACCCCGAATCAATCAACAATTATCTTTTACTGCGACCCATTGGGATTATTTTTAGGATCGAAGATGGTCGAATTGTTCGATAGCACATCAGTGCAGTTCGTGCCAGCAAGGGTTGAAGGAGCGTTTGGATCACCGCTGCTACTGCTTACGCTGCCGCTCACTGCACCGAAAAGGGAGACCTCGTATCCGGCTGGCAAACTGCTGCTCACTGCCTTAAAGCCGATGCCTGCTGGTGTACAACCATAACATTAATTTAATAAGAGTATCATGCCATTTGGGGATATGCTGATTGCCACTTCACTGTTCACTGGAATATGGCCCAATGTCGAATATCAATGATTCAGCCCTAACGCTCACTGACGTAAATATCTCTTCGCGAGGCTGGGTGAATGTAACTTATTTGCAGGACTATGGCTTGACCGGCCTCTTGCTCACCGGCAACGATACTGCGATACCACCTCTCAAAAATCCGTTGATGGTTCAGACCGCGGATATGCCCGCCGTCAGCAAGTGGGCATATCGATTGGCAGTGGATGCATGGAAAAGGCCGTCGACCAAGTGATGGGCCATCGAAAGAAGCGGAAGGGCATGAGTTGGAGGCCCTTAGGCAGTGGTGCCTTAGCCTGGCTCAAAGTCCTGGAACTGAATGGCGAATGGGATGATTTCTGGTTCTCCAGTACGACGAATGAGTCAACGGATTTTTGAGAGGTGGAATTACTATGTGGTTGAAGAAGTTCAGTCAACCTGGCGCGGCATGGAAATTGCCATTCCCGCAGAAGATTGGCCGATCTTTGCACCCATGCCACCCGCCGAATTTGCCCAATGCTTACAAAACTGGGCGGCGCGCGTCAATCTCAAACGCTTTCGCAAATCCCCTCGCGGCCCGAAGAAACCCAAGCACAAGAAGCAGTTTGACCCAAAACACCCACATGTATCGACCGCTCGATTACTCGACCAGAAATAGTAGTACAAACGCTCACGTTAACAGGGGTACCTCTTTGATCGCACCGATTAGCAGGATTGTGAGCAATTGGAGGCAAAACAGGACTACTATCATACATCTGATCGATGGGGCCAAGTGCGATGAAGTTATCCGTCGGTAAAAAGCGGGAGATCGCGCACAGGGGGCACCGCGCTGAATAAACCAGCTCAGAAGACGCGCTGATCCCACAAGCGAACTGAACCTGGAGCAATGAATCAACCGCCGACAGCGGGACTGAACCAATGCTATCAACCCATGACCTACCGCTCAGCCGAAACAGCCGCGAGAGTAAAATTTGATACTTGCCACAATTGACCTACTTGATCTAAAGCATACCCACTTGTCGTCAATCAGAGCAGAACACGTAAACTATTAACTGATTTTTGAGAGGTGGCAAAACTATGCTACAAGAGTAAGCCTAAGCAATTTTTCATTCTGCTGCTGAAAAGTCTTGTATGGAACTACCTCGGATCTTGGTTATTACATCCTGTACAGGTGAGAAATGCTTTAAACCGGAAGATCAGCTTGTGCTGAATGACTTCCAAGATCCCAAAAGGCTCAAGTCGCGGGAAAAATCGCTCAGCCGATTTGTTTGTCAGGCAAAAGATTTGTACACAGGTGTACAGCATCTGCGCTTGCTTGAAGGTATTCAACTACTACGTCAGTCCTATGGGGATAAAGTCGTTGACGTCAAAATATTATCAGCAGGCTATGGATTAATTGATGAGTCTCGAAAAATTTATCCCTATGAAGTGAGTTTCAATGGCATGAAAACATCTGAGATCGACAACTGGTCTGAGGCGTTAGCGATTCATGATTCTGTTGAAACAGCTATTCGAGACTATGATTTAGTTTTCTTTCTACTTGGTGATAACTATATCAGGTCAATTAAGTTCCCGATCGTGACCCGGGCCGATCAGACAATCATCTTTCTCTGTTCGCGTGGAAGCAAGAAAATACTTCAAGGCATCAAGGCAAAGTCTTTATTAATGCCACTTTCTAACCAAGAAGCCAAGCTGTACTCCTATGGGTTGGTGGGGTTGAAGGGCTTCTTGTTTAAGCGGTTTGCGGTTCAAGCCGCTGACCAAGCCGGTCTCATAAGCGAGCTCTATGAGAACCCAGATAGTTTTATCAATCTCCTAAATACACAGACGACGCAGCAGATGGAGTTGCCTATGCCAGAAGTGGTGGTTCAACCAAAGGCAAACAAGTGTACAAAAATGCCGGATGTTCAAAAGGGCGTAGAGGAGGATGAGAGTGGGTTTTTATCCATTCCCGATGTTCCACCGGCGGCGAACATTGGGTTGGGAATGCGGTATTACATTCCAGAGTGGGATGATCACGTTGATCCAAACTATGACTTTTTGAACTCTCAGTTAACGCCTGGACGCGATCCCTATGAGGATGAGGTTTATGCTCATCAGATCTATCCGCGACCAAACTATGATGGCATTCTGGTTTCAAAGGTTGTGGTTGAGAACAGTAAGCGGAAACGACAACGGGTGGAAGACGTGGGCATTCATAAGTTCGTCCGTTATGAAGGCTCAATAATGGGCGATTGTGGGGCATTCGGCTATATCAAAGAGGAAGTTCCACCGTTTGATACGGACGAAATTTTGGAATACTACCAAAACTTTGGCTTTGATCTTGGTGTGAGTATTGATCATCTGATTGTTGGTGGCTTTGCCGCACCTGGTATTCGCGAGCAACGTTATGACCTCACCATGAAAAATGCAGCGGAGTTTATCCAAAAGCATCGTGAACGGGGCTATCGCTTTACACCGATCGGGGTTGCGCAAGGATGGGACCCAGAGTCGTATGCGAATTCTGTGAAGGAAAATATTAACCTCGGTATGACTACATTGCAATCGGTGGTATTGCCCGTGCTCCAAGTCGGGAAATTATCGAAATTTTGCAAGAAGTGCGACCACATCTAAAGGCTGTCAACTAGTCTGTTGGAGAAAATGTATGATGGAAGTAACTTTCCTTTCTTTACAGATACTGGGCAAACTTGTCATACCTATAGTGCAAACGTATCGGGCAATCCTGGAAGATCTCCCAAATTGTGTGGTTAGATCTCCTCCTACTCTTCCTGATAGGACAGAGATTCTGGTAACTATAGTTGCACACTTGCCTGAATCACCAGTTGTAAGTCGTGGTGCAGCAATGTCTGCAAATTTGGCTGCTTTAGCCGATCTCAACACATTCAGGGATATCAATCCTGTAGAATGGCAACGAGAAGTTCGACAAGATGCACCTCTCCTTGGTCGTGAATCCTGATGTTCCTTGACACTAATAAATTCCCCCTTAACAGTAGTGATTTTGCGTGGGTGAGCTATTGAACGCCTTTAGTACCAGTCTGGAGGTGATATAAAAACTGGGCCACTGGGATGTACGGTTATACTATTGCAATTCTGGTTTAACCACATGTCAAATAGTTTCCCCAATAGTGGCTTATCTGCGCGTGTTACGGCAGCCATTGCTAATCCCTTCGTCAAATGGAGACGTGCTCGCCGGCCATCAAATCGGCTGTCTGCTCCATCAAGTGTACTATAGAGAGCAATGCTCATCTCAGGATGTATCGGTTGATTAGGATTAGTGTCTGAGCGCGATCCTAATTGTTCGATAGGAACATAAGCACAGAACTTAGATGGAGCGAACTGTTTGGATATTGGATCAAAGACAAAATAGGTGACAGTTCGTTTGCCCCATATTTGAATTCCGGTTGATGTAGCGATTTCTTTATTCCAGCGATGGAGATTTAGAATCACATCGGATATATGACTTGCAAAATGGATATTGTTGTTTCGTGTTGATGTCACTGATTCCGTAACTGCAATTACGCGCTGTATTTCTAGCCCAATGTTTAGATTATTCTGTTCGATTTCCTCAGGCTTCAAATGGTTTAAACGTTTAATCTCTTGCGGAGAAAACTGTGGCAGTAAAACAGTTTGGAAAGCATTCATGCCGACACGCCGCATCAACAGAATAGTATTAGCCGCTAAATTTCGTCGCCCAACATTGACATGGGAACTCACCATGCTGACAAAGATGTCGCTTGGAGCTTGTGATTGGAAAAGATGGGCTGTGGCAAATTTCGCGTGATTAGCGACGGGATCGGCACGGCTAATTTCAAATTCGATCCATAGTCGTCGAGAGCTATCCTGTTTTTCTGTAATACATCCGCTCTGGGGCGATAGCCTAGGTAATTTTCGAGATTTGGGGGAAGCAAATGTTTTTCTGGATAGCAAATCCAATCTGCCGTACAGCGATGATTAAACTCTTCCTGGAGGTATCTGGTGAGATTTGCCATATTTTTTAGTCTAGGGCCCCAGAAACTGGTGGAAGATTTGCCATTCTGGATTTTACTCGCCTAAAGATTGTTGTCAAGATATATGGTGTGCTTTGCTTTCTTCTAAAAACTCCACCAATTTCCCTTATCCTTCTCCCCTGCGAGCCACCACTCCAGCAATATAAGCCTCTCCCCCGGCAAAATCACTACAGTCGGCATCCCCAAGACACTATTTCCCAAACCCATCAAGCGATCGAACTCACTACCGAATCTTTATCTACCAATCATCCAAAACCGGCAATCGCCTTCATGGTCACTCATCATTTGTTTTCAAAACCGACGCCACCGTCAGATGCAACCCAGAAAACGTCGGAGAAACGATCGACTGTTGCCCAGTAAATTCCTGAAACGCATACGCCCCATTGACCTGGCTTCTGCGCACAGTCCCGCCTGTAGTTTTCCGTAGACGCATTCCCCAGAGATCCAATCTCAACCACAAGCAGCGGATTCGGCTCACCCAAACACAAACCAGCCTCCGATCACTACCCGGAAAAATTACGACTATCGGGGGACTGCTCGGCGGCGAAGAATGCCATCAACTCTCCATAAAACCCTTCCCCCTTCCCCCAACTCGACCCAGCCGTCGCCACCACCGCCAAAACCTCCACCAACGACGCCCTCACTCCACGCGCCACCAAACCCACCAACTTCCCATCCTCTCCACCTTGCTGCGCCGCTACCAGCCCATCAATATAAGCCGCTCTCTCAGCTTGCGAAATCACGACAATGGGCAACCCCAATCGCAACAGCAGCAAATTCATCAAGAGTCTTCCCGTCCGCCGATTCCCATCCCGAAACGGGTGAATCGACACAAACCGCAAATGTGCCTCAGCTGCATACCGCACCGGATGCAACTGCGCCCGTGCCGCCTCTAGCCACCGCACAAACTCCCCCATCAATTCATCCACGCGATAATGCGCCGGATATTGATACTCCGTTCCTGCCGCCCGCACATCTAACTGCCGATAGCGACCGGCCTCCGTCGGCGCGATCGCCCGCAAAATCAAATTATGAATCTGCTTAATCTCCCACTCCCCAATCGGACTCTGCGATTGAGCCAACGCCTCAATGTAATCGATCGCCGCCTTATGCCCCACCACTTCCAAATGCTCCTGCAGGGTTTTGCCCCCGATCGTAATCCCCTGTGACAGCACTAGCTCCGTCTCACTCTGGGTCAGCGTATTCCCCTCGATCGCATTGGAATTGTAGGTAAACCGCACATCCCAGCGTTGCTTCAGCTCCGCCACCACATCTCCCGGCAACGGACGAAACGCATCCAGCCAACCCCTTAGCCGATCGATCTCCCCCAGCAACTGTGCCAAATCTGCCACAGAATCCCCTCCCAACAAAGCCCAAATCCCATCCACCAGATTTCCGCCGGCCCGCAACCAATTGAGCAAGCGATCGTACCCCAGTTCTCGCGCCTGACTCAGAACCATCCCCAAGCCCTCAAAACCCAGTTCCCTCCATTCTACTCACCCATCAACGCATCAAACTCCGGCACCTGCACAGGCAACGGCACATCCTTATAAGACGCTGACACAATCACGGTGCGCTGCCTGATCACACCGCACTTCGGGTAACGCCCGCTGCGCCTGCTCCCGCAACCGATCACCCCCCGCATCTCGATTCACCATCACCACGACCTGCTTCGCCCCAAACCCCTGCAAATAAGCGATCGGCAACGCGCCATCCGCCGATAAATACAGCGTTCGCACTGGCGGTTCTGGCTGCATCAGCCCGATCGCCAACACATAGATCGGAGTTTGCCCCACCACCACCCGCTGCACCGCATCATCCGCCTGTCCACCCCGCAACCAGTAAAACCGTCCCTTTGCCCGATCGGAACCCAACATCGTCCCACTGAACCCAGTTCGGCTCAGGCGATACGCCCCTGTCATTTCTCGCGTCTGCAAATCCCGCTGTATGAAGATCATCGCCCCATCCGGATCGGCATACAGCAATCCCTGGTCATCAAGCTGGTCCAGCAACTTTCCCGGTAGCTGTCGCGACACCAAATCAGCCCGCACGATCGGCCATTGTGGCGCGGACGCAACTGGCGCAACGAAGCACTGTTTTTGTGCCGATTCTGCCACTGCTTGCGCATATTCACGAATCGCTATTTGCACTGCTATCTCACCAAACCGATCAGCCAACCAAGCCACCGCTGACTTGAAGTCGGATTGATTCACATGCATGACCAAATCGATCGCCCCACCGCCCCCGCACAACTGCGACTCATGCCAGTCGTAAAACTGCGTGCCATTAATCCGGATCTGATGCCGCTCATGTCGCCAAGACTGCTGCACCAATTCCAGACATAATGCCGCCGCCACTTCCTCTAAGGGCAGCGATCTGAACCGGGTCAACCAACGCCTCATATTTCGCTTTCCAAGTTGCCGCTGTTGTCTGTTGCACGGCCAGTTGCTGTCGCAATGCCTGCACCAGTCATTTCGGACACCGTCATCGGCTTCATCCCCGCTGCCAGCGCATGACTAATAAATGTATGCCTTGTCAGGTAGGGCTTACGGTAAGTCACACCAACACTCCGCAACACCTTCACCCAAGCACGATTCCTGAAGTTATGGTCATCAATTGGTCCACCTTTGGGTGATGGAAAAACTAAGCCATCCGGCTGCCAATTCTCAGGCCGTCGGTTTACGAGCATGGTTTGCAACCGCTGGCTTAATCGAAATTCCCTTGCTTTATTGGTCTTAGTGGCTTTCCTAATCCCACGTGATACGGATTCCCCGATCCACACTTGGTTGCAATCTGGTGATAAGTGCTTCCAACACAATCCGATCGCCTCCCCTGTCCGGCACCCTGTTCCAAATAGAAATGTCACAAAATCAGTGTAATGGCTGTAATAGCGGCTATCTCTGAAGCCTGCCAAAATTGCCGCCCGTTCGTCTGCGGTGAATGGATTGGGCCGTTGTTTGGGTGGCACCTTGACCCGCTTCAGGACTTCAGTCCAAGGGCTCTGGGCAATTAGTTGTTTCTTTAGTCCCCAGTCCCAGCAGGCTTTCATCAGAATCAGATAGGTTTTTTGAGTGTCGGGTGCGAGGTCTTTTGCCAGTGCTAGTCGAAAGCCATCAGCGGTATCTTCATCGATTTCTGCACTACGATCACGAAAAAACTCACTCACCTTTCCCGCTAGTGCGGTGTATTTGACGGCTGTACGATCGGTAATACTGCGCTTCTTAAACACGATGAACTGCTCAAACAGCTTGACCGCAGAAATGCTGGTACTGTGCTGTTTCTTGGTGCCGCTCTGGTAACACGCTAATGTGGGATCAAAATTGCCCATGGCAATTTCAGTGTCAATTAATGACGCTCGACTTTGGGCCAAAGCCCGCCCTAAGTCAGTGTCATCCAAACCCAAGGATAGACAGTGACGTTTCCCTTTGTGACTCCAGCGCAACCGTAAGCGACCTTGAAAAGACTCAACTTTAACCGCCATGACCTCAAGTCCATACCAATTTCATACCAACTGTATGGGTAGAGACCGGCTAGGCATGGGTTATGTTGTCCCTAGTTGTCCAAATGCACCAACTAGAGTTGTCGGTACAAAGATACTCCCAGAAACAACAAAACCCGCTGCTGACGCGGGTTTCAAACAATGGACGCAGAGGAACTCGAATCCCCGACCCCTACCATGTCAAGGTAGTGCTCTAACCAACTGAGCTATGCGTCCAAGACGTCCCTAAGATTAGCATGGGCTGTTTTATAAATGCAAATTTTTCTTCGATGTCGTCGATCAAGTGCAGATTTAGCTTATGTTGATCAAACGCGTTTACTAGTGATTATGCATCCGTAGCCAGTATCCGCCATCGCGATTAACCCGTTCATTTCTGCGCTCTTCGAGTCACGTTAGACGGTAGAATATCGGCTGTTGTTGACCCTTCTGTGAATTCCGATGATTAAGCTTTACGGTGGTCAGTTCAGCCGTGCTTCGATCGTGCACTGGTATCTCGAAGAGGCGGTGATTCCTTACGAGTTTATTCGGTTAGATATGCAAGCGGGCGAGCATCGCCAACCAGACTTTTTGGCCATCAATCCCTTTGGTAAGGTGCCAACGATCGTTGATGATGATCTGCAACTGTTTGAATCGGGTGCAATCCTGATGTACTTGGCCGATCGATATGCGAAGGCATTTGCCACACCGGTCGATCGGGCTGTCGCCAATCAGTGGGTATTGTTCGCGAACTCGACCTTAGCAACGGGGATTTTTATTGAATCCAGCCGCGAAAAGGAGATGCCAATCCTCATGGGTGGCTTAGAGCAGATTTTTGCCGGTCAGGACTATATTCTCGGGCTTGAGTTTTCCGTCGCGGATGTCGCACTGGGTTCGATGCTGAACTATATTCCGATGATGCTGAAGTTGGATCTCAGTGCTTATCCAAAGGTGATGGCATATATGCAGCGCGTTGCCTCGCGTCCGGCCTTCCAAAGAACGATCGTCAATCGGTAAATATGGTTTGGCTGATTACCTTAGAACATGTTTGTGTTGGCGGTTCTTGATAATTAGCTTTGCGGTGTACTGCTTTTTCATGAGTTTTTGCATTTTCTGAATTTCAGGGCCATTTAGTGGACAGCGAGTTGAAATGATAAAGCAATGTTTCGGCTGCTTTTTAGGGTCCTCTGAAATTTGTTGGATAGTTGTTTCTAATTGTTTGAAGGCATGCTTAACATCTCGGCCTTTTAGCTCCACGTAAAATTCGTCTTCAATCAATTTACCCGTGAGTGCATAATCACAACGTATTCCTTGCTGGATAGCACAGTCATCGACTTCAAGAAGACACACCTCTATTCTTTCAGGGTTTTCAAAAATGATTTTACTTTGCTTCTCTTCTAAAGGAATTATTGGATCATTTTTGATGATTTCACAATCGGGGAAACGTTTCATCGCTAGCCAGCTAAATCTAATAGTTGACCAAATTCGATTGACATTTGATTAGAAATATCGTCGAGAATATTCGTGTCGATCAAGTCTAGATCGTGAGATATCAGATCGGTGCATTGGCGATGTGCTAATGAATAAACAGAGATGTCGTCGATCTTTAGTGCCATAACTTTTGGTACTATCCTTTCTAATTGTGCGCTTTCAGTTGTACTCATACTCTGATGATAAAGTTCTCCTGCTTGTAACAAGTTGTTGAATGCAGTGAGAATATATGGGCTATGAGTCGTAATAAAAAACTGTAAGTCAATCTTGCTAATATTGAAGATAACTGCGATCAAGTGCACAATGTCTCTCTGCGTTTCTGGGAATAAATGGGCTTCTGGTTCTTCAATATATATAGTGCGATTACCACTCATGCTGGATGTACCAGGCAGGCTCTCGAGAATCATAAGCATGGGTAAGGCTTCCTGCTGACCAGACGATGCACGTCTTAACTCAACTATTCTCCCATCTGGACTCTGAAGACAATCAGCCTTCTCGACATAACAATATTCGCCTGCAGCCACTTTAGAAATCAATGTTTTCAGAAGAGGAGGTTGTGCATAAGGAAATTTCCCGTATTTCCGCATCCAATTTTTGGAATTTTCATACGATTGACCAAAGCTAATTAAAAATGGGTCTAGCGATGTACCCGCAGATATTATATTGAAAATGTTGTGTTCTAAATTAGTAAAGAAAGATCTACCTGCTGGGATGAAAAACTGTTCCCTAGTTGATTCTGCGCTGAAATTGAAATGTCTCCTTGCATAGTTGAAAAGGTTGCTTTTTTGACTAATGTATTCAGTCGCTTGATTTGGGTAATGTAATTCTTTCTGTTCTATCTGATAGATCCCAGTCAAGTTAAAAAAGAGAGCGATGTACTGTTCGGATACATGAACCTTCGGTTGATCCTTAGTCTCACAAGTGATTTCAATAAACTCATTGTCTATGTAGTAGCGTACTCTTGAATCAATTGTTTCCCACGCACTATCCGAGAAAAAACTTGTGAATTTTACTTGCATCTTTTCTAGGAAATCATCCCATGTCTGCGCTTGCAAAATGCTTTCGATGATTTCTTCCATAAAGCTTTTGAAGTAAAAGCAAAGCTTCGCGCAAATGCTCTTCCCACTTGCGGTTGGGCCAATCAAAATATTGATGCGCTTTAATTCAATTTCTAGTTCTTGAATCCCTGCAAAACTTTGGATGATTAGCCTCTCACTCATTGTTGATCCCTTTTGACGGTATTCAACCCGTTGAATATTAGTATACCGTGCACTAAAAACGGTGGAAGCTAACTCCCACCGTTTTTCATCAGAGGAAAACCGTTGTTCTATTGAATCACTTACTCAACGCCTTCAATCTTGTCTTCAACCTCCTGATACAGCTCCCGTAGCCGATCAAGGTTCTCTTCATCCGTATCCCAGTAACCGCGGCCATTGGCTTCTAATAGCGTCGTTACCATCTTACGGAACGAGTTGGGATTGAGGTCGAGCAAACGCTGCTGCATCGCTTTGTCCTTGATAAAGGTGCTGTTCGCATCTTCGTAGACCCAGTTGTCAACCGCATCTGCTGTGGCTGACCAACCCATCGTGTTGACCAGTCGCTTGGATAGCTCACGCACCCCTTCGTAGCCGTGGGACAACATGCCCTCATACCATTTCGGATTGAGCATCTTAGTGCGGGAATCCAAACGCACCGTTTCCGACAGGGTTCGAATCTGCGCGTTCGCCGTTGTGGTGTCGGCCATAAAGGAAGTTGGAGCCTTCCCGTCATCCCGCAAGCGCGACACGATCTTCGTCGGGTCCGAATCGTAATAGTGCGACACATCCGTCAAAGAAATCTCCGATGAATCCAAATTCTGGAAGGTCACATCGGCGGTTTTGAGCGAGGCCCGAAAGAGTTTTTCGTTTTGCTGCATTGTACCGGGATTGTCTGCGTCAAAGGCAAAGCCCTTACGCGCCAGATACATGTTTTGTAATTCCTCCTCGTTTTCCCAAGTGCCGTTCTCTACTGCCAAATTGATATTTGAGGAGTAGGAGCCAGAAGCATTGGAAAAGATGCGGGTAGCGGCCTCACGGATGTTGACGCCAAGTTCTTCGGCCTGGGCGATCGCGTGCTTCCGCACGTAGTTCATCTCCAGCGGCTCATCGGCTTCCGCTGCCATTTTCACCGCTTTATCCAAGAGTGCCATTTGGTTAATGAACAGATCGCGGAAGACACCGGAGCAGTTCACCACCACATCGATGCGCGGCCGACCCAATTCCTCCAGTGGAATCAACTCAATTTTGTTGACCCGCCCGAAGGTATCCGGCAATGGTCGTACACCAACCATCCACAGCACTTGGGCCAACGATTCACCGTAGGTCTTGATATTGTCTGTCCCCCACAGAACACAGGCGATCGTCTCCGGATATGCTCCATCGTTATCGGCTTGCTGACGGGCAATCAAGCGATCGACGACAACCTTCGCTGACTGCACCGCCGCAGTTGTCGGGATCGACTGTGGATCAAGGGCGTGAATATTCTTCCCAGTGGGCAAGACATCGGGATTGCGGATCGGATCACCACCGGGGCCAGGAATAATATACTCCCCATTCAAGCCGGTCAATAGACCGCTAAGTTCGTTGTCCGCGACTACTTGCTTAAGACAGAACTGCAAGAATTCAAATAGCTTCTGGACAGTTTCCGCCTCAACGTTGGTGTAACCGATGTCATGTAATGTCTGAATCCAAGGAACTGGCTGCGATCCGCCAAAACCAGAAAACAGGTTGCTCAGCATGGATGTGCGCGAAACGCGGCCTTCGGTATCTTGCTGCGCCCGCACCATTGCCGTTACGGCAGCGCGTGTGCCCTGCTGGATATCGTTGAGTAGCTGCACATCGTCCAAAATACCGCGATCGCTGTTCTGGAAGATTTCGTCGATATCGCGGCCTAGACTATCAGCGATGACGCGATTCAAGCTCATCATCCCTTCTTCTTCGCGATCAAGACTAGCAATGTTGACCAAAGTGGCGATCGCTTCTTCCGCTGTTGGGGGTTTGCCGATCGTATGCAGGCCACAGGGCAGCAGCCGCGACTCAATCTCCATAATCTTGATGTAGATTTTGCCAACGATGTTGTCACGCTGCGCCTGATCTAGTTCAACCGCACTCGTTTCTGGTAAGTCAACGTCCTTATCCAGGTTGCAAATTCGCGCTTGATCCATAATCGAATCAACGATCTGAACACCTCGCGCACTGTCTTTCATGCTCTGGTAGGAAGCAATCAGTTCGCCCAGGGCCTTCAGGCCTTTATATAAGCCCGCGTTTTCAGCCGGTGGCGTCAGGTAGGAAATGGTTTCGGCATAGCTGCGCCGCTTGGCGATTGTGGCCTCTGATGGATTGTTGGCTGCGTAGTAGTAGAGGTTGGGAATCGAACCAATCAAGCTATCGGGGTAGCATGTCTCGGACATTCCCATTTGCTTGCCGGGCATAAACTCCAATGAACCGTGGGTGCCGAAGTGCAGCACGGCATCCGCCCCCCAGATCCGCTCAAGATAGGTGTAGTAAGCCGCGAAACCATGGTGGGGGCTCGCCGATCGACTAAATAACAGCCGCATCGGATCGCCTTCATAACCAAAGGTTGGCTGGACACCAATAAACACGTTGCCAAAGTGCTTACCGAAGATCAGCATATTCTGACCGTCAGTGTTGAGATTACCCGGTGCGGGGCCCCAGGATTCGTGCAAGCGTTCGTGGTACGGCGTCAGTTTCTCGTACTCTGGCACCGGCATCCGGTAGGCAATATTCAGCTCGGGGCTATTGTATTGGGCCTCGGCATCGTGCAGTACTTCCAGCATCAAGGCGTGGGCATCATCCGGTAGTTCGCTAATCTGATAGCCGTCCGCTTGCAGTCCCTCAAGCACTTTATAAATTGAGCCAAAGACATCCAGGTATGCGGCTGTCCCAACGTTTCCCTTATCCGGCGGGAAGCTGAAGACTGTGATCGCCACCTTCTTCTCCGCTTTGGGTTTGCGCCGCAGATTGGCCCACTTCAACGCCCGTACTGCCAGCGTTTCGACCCGATCCTGGAGGGTGATCGACTTACCCGTAGATCCGTCGCGGCCTGACATGATAATCGGCTCGATCGCGCCGTCCAACTCCGGCAAGGCGATTTGCAAGGCCACTTGTACGGGGTGTAGGCCCAAGTCACTTTCCTGCCACTCTTCCGTGGTTTGGAAAACCAACGGCAGGGCGACCATATAGGGCCGATTGAGCCGATTTAATGCCTCGACAGCCTTGGGGTGATCTTGCTTCGCTGGTCCGCCGACTAAGGCAAAACCTGTGAGTGATACAACTGCATCAACGATCGCCGTTTCTTTGGTGATGGGGTCGTAGAAATACTCGGCCACCGGGCGAGAGAAGTCCAACCCGCCAGCAAAAACGGGAATCACCCGCGCACCGCGTGCTTCAAATTCCGAGACAACCGCCACATAATGGGCATCATCCCCCGTAACGAGGTGAGTGCGTTGCATCACTAAACCGATCGTCGGGCCGTTGCCTTGGCGCTGATTATCCGGTAAATCCTTGCGAGAAGCATACCAATTCAAGTACTCCTTCGCGTCCTCATACATACAAGGAGCAAGCGGGTGCCAAATACCAATATCAGGGTAGGTGGTCGGTTCCGCATATTTGAACTGTGGCGCATCGGCCAGTTTCTCGGTCCCTTTCTTGTCGGCAAATACATACTTATCGGCCAGCATTAACAGGAAGTTCTCCAGGTTTTCCTGGTTGCCGCCGAGCCAGTATTGGAAGCTCAGCATAAAGTTGCGGGCGTCCTGGGCCTTTTCGACGGGCAGATACTTGAGTACGGTGGGCAGCGTGCGCAAAAGCTTCAGCATCGCGTCTTCAAATCCAGCGCCAGCTTTTTGTTTGCGCTTCTTCATAAAGCTGCCAATCACGCTCTTCGACTGACCAATTTGGGCCAGTGAGAAGCTACCCATTTTATTCAGGCGCATCACCTGAGGCATTGATGGGAAAACAACGGAAACGTCAAGTTGGTCTTTAACCGGAGCAACTGCGGCAACAATTTTATCCGCCAGATCCTCTAAGAAAATCAATGATGCAATAAAAATATTGGCGGCCGCAACATCCCGCTTAAATGCCTCGTAATTGTCATTGTCACGTAGCTCTTCAATGAGATAGCCGCTCACCTCAATCGCCATATTGGGGTTGTTCCGATTGATTGCCTGAACGGCCGCCGATAGCGCACTCTGATACTGTGGCTCCAAAACCACATACACCACTTTTACAAGGGAACGCCCGTTCAAGTCATCGGGCTGAATGTGGCGGATAGATGGCTTGGTATAAGTGAACATGCGGGCAAGACTCCTATCAATGCGTGCTCTCTTGGGCGGCAGAAGACGTGAATGAAATACCAGCTCCATGGCGGACACACCAAAAGCGATCCGGACACAATTCTGGCCGGACCTCAAATCAAATGCGGCGATAAACGAATTGTCGAAACCGAAATCTGATTAGGTGTAATGCGCGCGGCGGCTATCGTACTCATACATTAAATTTGTATCAGATTGACGGTCGCAATGATGCGTACTCCATGCAAGCTGAAACAATTTGATAAATCCACTGCGAACCGTGTAACTAGTTTTTAACAATTATGTGAGCATTGGCTCAAATCATTGTTTCAAAATTTTACAAATCCCGATCATTACCGTCTCTGATCAAGCCAGCGCGATCGCGCTCAAGTTGTGATCAACAATGAGGTTCACGGCACGATCGCTTGAAATATTACTTAATCTGTTCCACAGAGGCGGGGTTATGGTTACGCCATTCAGCGGTTTGATCAACAAAACTTGTCCACGTTAAACCGGTGATCGCCAGCAGCGCTAGTCCACCTAAAAATAGCCGGAGCGGTGATTGGATATCGCGCAGTATTCTTGCTAGCGGGCCACTTTGACGCCGTAGTTGCTCAGTGCTGATTAAGGCCGCCCGTGCGAATGGATCGCGGACGAATTGTCCATGGGGACTTACGACCAGGTTAGAGTTGCAGTAAGGACAAACTAAGCGACCATTAAACCGCCCGATTGCCGCGTCGAGGGTGCTACTGCCACATAGGGGACAGTTATGATGATGAAAGGCTTCAGCGCTCATTCCAAAAAAATCAAAAATCGATAACCATTAACGTATCCTTAACTCATTCTAACCAAGTCCTTGTAGTGTGGGCCTAGGGCGATTGCGGGGAAATCCTGGGAATCGATCGGATGAAATTTGAGCCGTTAGCTCCGTATAATGACTGTCCATACGGCATGGCACGCCTTGATGTCAGTTAGAAAAGCATGGTTTGAGTCACAAAAATTAACGTTTTTTTGAAACTACTTTATGCGAATCCCGAACTTTTGCGGTGTTTTTGCCGCTGTCACGGTCGAAGTCGGGATGATTATGTTGCTAGCCGAATTAGCAACCGTAATTTGAATTGCGATCGCTCTGGGTATCGCTGCAGCTGAATCTCTCAAATCGTTTTGCCGCATGTCTCAGCGTGATCTATTGACGTATTTTTTTCGGCTGGCGCTGGTGAATGTGCTGTCTAACTTGATGGTGCCGCTGGCCGGGCTGATTGATCTGGCCTTTCTGGGGCATCTGACGGAAATTCATTATTTATCGGGGGTAGCCCTCGCAACGATTGTCTTCAACTACCTCTATTGGTCGTTTGGATTTCTGCGGATGGGAACGACGGGGATGACGGCCCAAGCGTTTGGGCAGCAGGATTGGCAAGAAGTGCAGCTAATTCTCTGGCGTAATGTCGCCATCGCGCTGCTGCTCGCTTCACTCATCGTTTTGTTGCAGCAACCGATACAGGCCATTAGCTTTAGCCTTTTAAGTGCTACAAGTGCTGTCAAGCAATCAGGAATTGCGTACTTTCAAGCAATGATTTGGGGGGCGCTACCGACACTGCTGAATTATGTGCTGGTCGGTTGGCTGTTGGGGCAGGGGCAAAGCGGTCGTGTGCTACTGCTAGCGATCGTCAGTAACGGCGCGAACGTTTTGCTAAATTACTGGCTCATTGTGCGATTGGGTTTAGCTAGTGCCGGAGCGGGTTATGCGACTGTGGGCAGCCAGTACATTATGCTGTTTGTCGCCGGCATGATGCTCATACCGCAACAGCGCCGCGAGCTGCAAAAAGTATCAATACTAGCAATTTGGCAGCTGCAGAAACTCCGTCAGGTCTTTGTACTCAATGGCGAAATCTTGGTTCGTACGTTTGCACTGCTATCGGCCTTTGCCTTGTTTATCAATATCAGTTCAGCCATTAGTCCAATGGCATTGGCGCTCAACACCTTGCTGCTGCAAGTGGTGTCAGTTGCGGCTTACTTAATTGATGGCTTTGCCTATGCGATGGAAACCTGTGCGGGACAGCTTTACGGCAAGCGGGACGCACCAGCCCTGAAATATTTGCTTAAAGTTGCAATGGGCGCGGGCATAAGCATCGCGCTGATTATCGCGTTGCTATTTAATCTTCAATCGAACGCGCTACTGGGTTTACTCACCAGCCATCATGATTTAGTCGTCCAATCAGCCGACTATGTCCTTTGGCTGTTCCCAGTTCTGGGATTTGGGGCGATCGCCTATATTCTTGATGGTTATTTTCTTGGCCTTACTTACGGGCGTATCCTGAGGCAATCATCGCTGATCGCGACCTTGGTTGGATTTATTCCGATCGCCCTATTGAGTTGGCAGCAACAAAACTTACAAATACTCTGGTTGGCAATGACAATGTTCATGGCGACCCGCGCGATCACATTGTCATTGCGGCTCAAGCGGCTTGGTGTGCCGCAGTCACAACTCATACGCTAGTGACCGCCGCAACACCACTAATATCGATTTAGCGACGCATCCGCCGCCGCGTACTCGCTTTCCGACGCGCTTTTTCTAAGGGTGTCTCAAAGTGTCGATTTCGGCGTACATCCTGGAGAATCCCAGCACGTGATACCTCACGCTTAAAGCGCCGAATTGCCGACTCAATCCCCTCATTCTCGCGAATAACTACCTGAGCCACTTAGTGCTACCTCCTTAAAGTCAACATGTCAAGAAAGCCAACATAGCAAAATGCCGTCCCTAGATATTAAACAATAAATAAATTCAAGGCGGCAAGCATCTGCAGCTGAAATATCAGCGGCAGGGACAACCAATAATCTGGCAATTAATTACGGGCGCGGTTTTCCCAACTACTCGCTGAACGACTACTCCGATCCTCTTTAGGGCGAGCTTTATTCACGCGCAGGTCGCGTCCCATCCATTCGGCACCGTTCAATGCTTCAATTGCTGCGTCTTCTTCCGAGTCATTGCTCATTTCCACAAAGGCAAATCCTCGGGGGCGGCCGGTTTCACGATCAGTCGGTACTTGAACCCGTTTTACCGAGCCATAGTCACTGAAGGTTTCCGTCAAATCTGCTTCCGTGATGGAGTAAGCAAGATTACCCACATAAATCGACATAGATTGCTCCAAAAGCGAAAAAGAGAGGAAAGCTAATTCTCGGAGCACCGATCACAAAATCAGACATAACTTTTAGATTGGTCAACAGAAAGCTTCGAGCAGAGTTAGCTAACCAACTCAGGTTAATGCATTTGAGCCTGATTTGGCAAGTCTGGAATCGGCTCAGTTGTCAATATTGTCATCAGTATAAATACTTAGACTAATTTTGAGTTGATGTGTGTCGAAAAAAATATATTTCCAGCTGACCCAAGTGCGATCGACGCGGCCAGACTAATCATGCGGACGCGCTAGTTTGCATCGTTGGGATTGGTTGAGGGGCGTTGATCCTGAGTGTTCGATTGGGCGGGGCGGCCCAAGAGATTCCACCGCCAGTCACTGATGAAGCGCCCCCAAGATTTACTGTCGGGTTTCGCCGCTGTCCGCTTTGCCGCGATCGCTTGGCGCAGTCTGTGAATTCCTTCATCCTCTGCGTCAATTGCTGTAGCCGCCTCAAGTATCGGCTCAGCTTCGACGAGTTGATCGCGATCGATCAGGATTTTGGCATAGCCTAGATAGGCGCGGGTCAAGCCATCGGCGGCCCGTAGCTGATCAATCTGAGCTGCCCGCTCAAACACCTCAATGGCGCGGCTGTAGCCCTGAGTCGCGAGTAGGCATTCCCCAAGTTCAAACAGGGCGCTAATGTGATTTGGGTTACTGGCCAAGACGGTTTCGTAGCATCGAATCGCTTGGTGGAACGCGCCTTGCTGGCGCAGCTCGCGACCCCGCTCATAGTCTGATTTAACCGATGGATCGAGCTCTTCCAACTCCCATATTTCCTGTTTGATCCCGTGGCGGCGAATCAGCCAACGCCGGACTAGCTCGATCGTAATTTGGTAGCTACTGCGGTCAATCGTGTTAATGGCAGCAGCCTGCTTGATCTGTCGCAGGTATTTCCAGTCGAGCAGATGCTGCTGGGCCTTGTGGAGACAGTCGGTTAAGACAATACCCAGATCTTCGAGCAATACTAAGGGATCGCCTTCTTTAATCTCGACGCTTTGGCTATCGTGTAGCTTGATTTCCGCGACGGCGGCCGCGGCGGAGAAAAATACCCGTTCTGGGATCGGCAACCCATCCCAGAACCACGCGAGTCCGCCTTCGCCCAATTCGATCGCCCGCTCAACCACGCGGCCCACGTCATCCGCTGTAATCTGCCACCAATTATCTTCGCGGGCTTGGGAAAATAGGGCAAAACACAGAACTTGGGTAAAGTAAGGGTGACCGGCGGCTAAGTCCCAGATTTTGGCTAACGCCGCATCTTCATAGAACATCATGCCGCTGGTGGGCTGTGTAATCAACTCATACGTGTCGCGCTGACTGAGTCGGCCAATTTCAAACGTGGGGGCATTCCGGAAGAGTCCTAGTAATGTCGGCAAGTCGTCTAACCGCCGCCCAATGACTGGAATAATTCGCAGGAAATCGTGCCGCGTGATTGCTTCGTTGAGATAGGGAAACAGATGTGTCGCCGCTGCATCGGGATGATAGTTGCCCAAAGTATCAAACTCATCGAAGATCAATACGATGCCCCGCTCCCCGTCGCCGGTTTGGATATGATGTTGGGCCTCGACTAGGAAACGGTCAATGAATTCATCGGGGTCATCCTTGAGGGTCGCCTCTGTGGGCACGGCGATCGGCAAATCTAAGTCTTCGCTAATGTCACGGGCCAGATCGTGCAGCACCGTTGCCAATGGCTTTTGGCTTTTGCCCTCCAGTGACAGCATCACGAATTTGTACGGTTCGGTGGTGAGCTTTGCTGGAATCTGCGCAATCACCGATGATTTGCCAATTCGACGTTGCCCGTGGAGTAAAATAACTTGGGCCTGCGGCAAGCTGTCGCGCAAGAAGTCAAACAGATTTTCCCGATCGAAAAATCGTTCGGCTTCACTCACCGGACGCCCGATAATGTAAGGGTTATTGCGACTTGCGATCACCACCATAATTTTAGTGAAGCTCCCAGACGCGGAGAAGATGACCGATGTCCTCGGCCAGCATAACTTCGATCATTGTTATATCTCTAGGGTATCAGACCCTTTGGGAAGGCGGAAGAAACCTTCGCTAACCATTCTAAAATTGAGGGCAACTCGTGTTTGTTTTCCCAGAGCCAATGAATCGCATTGGTTGCAATTTTGGCTTGACGATGACTCATTAAATTGAGGAAGATCCGCTGGCGCGCGGTTAGCCAATCTTCATTGGTGTTTTCTAACTCTTCTACGACCCACCACTCCAACATCGATGAGGCAAAAGCATAGGGCATTTCCCCCGATCGACCACGGTAAAGCAAGACACCTTGATCGACTAAGTTTAGTAGTTCCCGCTCTTTTTGGCTAAATACCACCGGTAGATCACCCATATCGTAAACCTTACCCTGGAGTCGGCCCCGTAAATTCATTAAGGCGATCAGCATTAGGAGTGTCTGCTCAACTTCATTGGCCAGTTGCCATTGCGCCTCAAATACATGACTTGTGGCGGTTTGGAAATCTTGCGCGAAGGAGATGATATCTGGAACATTGCCCGATCGCAGTTCCCGATACAGCAGGTGGCCAGCATTTTGCAACAATGTGGGATGGCCATTACACATTTCTCGAATCCCATCGCGCAGTGCGGGTGTAATGGGGATTCCTGCCATCAATGCCATGACATCCGTGGGTTTAAAGGGGCGCAGGGGCAGAAACAGATAATGATTGTACCAAGGCGAACTACCGGGTCGGAGGGTCGGACCCAACTCATTCAGCCGCCGCAGAGAAGTGACGACCATAGCTAAATAAGCCCGCTCCATGGAGTGAGAGCAGAGATTACGGCAGTCGCTGACCAGTGTTGTCATTTCAAGTTCACTGTATTGCGGCCCCGGTTGGAGTGCGGCATCGTAGTCATCGACTAACAGCACGAGGTATTGATTGTTGCGTCCAAGTTGTCTGAGTACTGATCGCAGGTCTTCTTTACTGGGCGTTTCCGCCGCGATCATCGGGCGAATCATCGTTTGGATATCGGGTGCCACCCAATCCTCTAACTGGCGCAAAATCTCCCGCCAGAATTCACTGGCGCGGAAGGGAGTGATGCCAAGGCAACTGAAGTGGACAAAGACTGCGCCACTGGGATCGTAGCCTCGAACTTGCCATTCGCGGGATTGGCGCAGCAGGTTGAGCAGCGAGGTTTTGCCGACGCCGGGCCCACCCCAAAGGGCCAAATGAGCCCGGCTGATGACTTGATCGAGCGCTGTCGCAATTTCGCTGGTACGGCCGATGAAGCGATCGGGATCAACCGGTCGACCAACGGTAAACGGATTTCGAGGGGTATTGGTAGGAGGGAGAAGCATAGCCAGTAGGAGCAGCAAAGGGTGATCTAATATACTTCAACTCGAACGGTGTAAAACCCGCATCGGGCAGTTTGTGGCTTGTACAGGCTCAGTTGGATCCCTCGGTTTTCGGGCTGAGTTTGCAACCTTTTATTTGGCAATACCTAGCTCATGCCGAATTTGGTGCAATAACTCATCCATCGACTGATTGGAATGAACGAGCTGAATATTCAGCTCATGCAGGTCGCGCTGCATGGCCGGTTTGAATTGACAGGGACTTTCCCCGGAACAAATTAAAATTTTGACGGGCGCAATCTGAGAATTTTTCTGGAGTGACTTCAGCCGTTTGATCGTTTGCCGCAGGGGAAGTAGATTTTTCTGATCCCAATGGAGCAGAAGCAAATCAATACTATGGGTTTGCAGCGTATTCAGAATGTTACTCAATGATTGACCGATGCTACAGCGCAGTCCGGCGGCCTGAATATATTGGGCAATTGCATTCAACCAATCGTGACGATGATCCGGTGTCGGAGAAGTCTGCCACTGCTCGATATCGGTGGCTAGAATTAGCGGGCGACCAGTAAATCCGATCGCTACTTCAACGGCCTTCAGCAGATTTTCCGTGAAGATTTCGGCGGTCAGACCAACGGCCGCCGGAGTCTGGCGATTCGGCAACTCCATCAGACAGGGAAATACCGCTAAATCAGGCATTTGATTAGCCGCTTGAGTGGTTGCCGTATCTAACGTGATCAAGGGTAATGATGCGAGGTAAGGACACTGGACAAATTGACTCAGGTAACTGGCCGGGTCGGCGGGGGTTTGATTGAGGACCACGACTTGGGCTTTCCAGACTTTGGCGAGTAGTTCGGCTTGTTCCAGATTATCTGACTCCAGCACGCGGAAGTTGTATTCGTGTAGTAGGTGATTCACCTGCAAAGTCCGCGTGTTAGTGATTTCGGCTTCCACTGGATTGAGGTAGACAATCACCACATGACTGCGAGCCGGGGGCTCTGATCGGTTAAGCGCGTGTAGCTTCGCTAGGGTTGACTCTAATGACTGGTGTAAGATTGGTAGACCTAAGCAGGCATCTGCCTGAGACCTTTGGGGGTGATCGGGTTCGAGCTTTGAAGCGGTAATTACAACTGGAATATTACGTGTATCATCACGGGCTTTGAGTAATGTCAAAACGTCCCAGCCGGACAGCACAGGTAAGACTGGATTGAGCAAAATCACGCGGGGCTGCAGTTGTCGCGCCTTTTCTAGCGCGTCTGGTCCGGAGCGGGCAACGGCGATCCGATAGCCCAGCTCCGTCAGGTGCATGCTGAGGTCATTTAGGTTATGCGGACTAGCTTCAACCACCAACGCTAGGCGAGCGGGCGTTGCGGTCGCCAGACTTTCCGATCGCAGTGAAGCGGGTGGCGAATCATGGGTTTCGGTTTGAGCCACGGATTGGGGCGGTTCTGGCGGGAGTAAAAGGGTGAACTGACTGCCATGATGTTCTTCGGAGGTGAAGGTGATGTCACCGCCATGCAGATGCGCCAAACGTCTTGTCAGCACTAGACCTAAACCTGTACCTTCGAACTGGCGTGTCATCGGACTTTCTAACTGCTGGAATTTCTGGAAAATCAGATGGTGTTTTTCCGGGGGGATACCAATGCCTGTGTCCCATACTGTAAAAGCAATCCAGCCTTCCCAACGATTCACCTTGAGGCCAATGCTGCCGCCGTCTTCGGTAAATTTAAGGGCATTCGATAGTAAGTTGACGAGCATTTGGCGCAAGCGATTTTCATCGGCGACCAGCCGGACCAAACCGGGTGCGATGTCCAAGTCGAATTTGGGTGCACTAGTTGCGTCAGCTGCTGCAGCGCGTGAAGCACTCGTGTGGTTGCTGTGGTGGTGTCCTTCGAGGTCGCGCAGTTGTCGTGCTTGTTCAAACGCACCGAGGCAGACTTGAGCAATATCGACTGGACTCAGATGCAGCTCTAACTGGTTGGTTTCAATTCGAGTTAAATCCAGCATGTCATTGACCAAGCTGATCAAATTGCGACCACTGTTATAAATCAAGTGAGCATAGCGCAGTTGACGCTCGTTGAGCGGCCCGATTGATTGATCCTTGAGTAACGTGGAAAGACCGAGAATGGCTGTGAGAGGACTGCGAAGTTCGTGGGTAACGCAGGCCAGAAATTCATCCTTGAGGCGATTTAACTGGGTCAAATCCGCATTGCGAGCGACCAATTCGGCCGCTATGGTTGGATTGACCGGCGGCGGTGGTGCTGTTTCCAGCGGTAGGGGGTCAATTAAGTTTGGACGCACCTGATTAATTGGCACCTGCTGCGACTGATTGCTCAGGAGATAGGTCAGCAGTTTCGGCAGATAAACAAAGCCGATCGTTTGTTGCTGCCGATTTAATAACAGCAGACGATGGCTCAGTGTCGTACAAAATTTCTGCGCGATCACTTCCACCGTATCCGTGTCGTGCCCGATCGATACAACTTCTTGAAATGCTTGCAAATAGACTGTGGATGCAGCCATGTAGAGCCTCGCTGTCATCGGCAGTGGTCGCTGGTATTATTATGGGGGAAAATCTTAGCGTAGACGTCAACTCGTTATAATATATTCAGCTTGCTTACGGGTTGGCGGGATCTGAAGACATCCGGTTATTTCATTCTGTATTTCCTAATTATTTGTGGCTGTCCCCTCCCTCCCTACTTCCTTGCATCGAAGTTTATTGGTTTGTGTATTCATCAGTACGGATGAAGTAGCGCACATCGTGCAGGGCTACTTGGATCAGCAGCGCTACAACTTTATGCTGTTTCACTCACAATCCGACTTTTTGGCCGCTGTCCAGCGCGAGCGTCAGCATATTGACTGTTTAGTTTTGTATGAAGAGGCGCAGTTGCCAACCATTGTTCACATACTCCAGGAGCAGGCGCTGTTCTTACCGGCATTGATTCTGCATGAATCGTCCGATGAAACGACAGCTGCCCCAAGCCATCATTATCATGCGGCTGAAATATATTTGCCGATCGCCGAAATTGCCCAACTCCGTTCAGCGATCGATCACTCTCTAACCGCTTTTTTGAGCTTATCGCCAGCCTGTGCAGTTGAGCATCATCATGATCCACTTGAGCCGCCAACGGAGACGGCAAAGCTTTCGGCTCAAAACTTGATGCGCGATCAGCAAGAGCGGTTGGCAAAAAAACTGAAGGAGCGTCTGGGATATTTAGGTGTGTACTATAAGCGGGATCCGGAACTGTTTGCCCGATCGATGCCACTGGAGGATCGAAAACAGCTCTTCAAAACCTTGAAAACCGACTATCGAGAAATTCTCGTCACCTATTTTCTGGATGACGCCAGAAACAACGATCGGCTTGACGCATTTGTAAATGCGGTGTTTTTTGCCGACTTACCCGTGGCCAAAGTTGTAGAAATTCATATGGATTTGATTGATGAGTTTTCGAAGCAACTAAAATTGGAAGGGAGGAGTGATGAGATTCTCTTGGACTATCGTTTAACGTTAATTGATACCCTTGCACACCTGTGTGAGATGTACCGTCGTTCTGTCCCACGAGAAATTCCGGGCGAACGGTGACCTGTGTTCCGCTGCCATATCTGCCTGCCGTTGACCATCGGTAATGCCCACAGTCACGATCGCGATTGAGCGATTCGCTTAATGTCGGCTACCGGATCAAAAAGTGAGCTACATGAAAACTGCGAAAAAGACCTATATCCTCAAGCTCTATGTAGCGGGGAATACACCAAACTCAGTTCGAGCGCTGAAAACGCTCAAGACAATCTTGGAAGAAGAATTCCATGGTGTCTATGCGTTGAAGGTAATTGATGTGCTGAAAAATCCGCAGCTCGCTGAAGAAGATAAGATTTTGGCAACCCCCACCCTGTCGAAGGTTTTGCCGCCACCAGTGCGAAAAATTATTGGTGACTTATCCGATCGTGAGCGCGTGCTGGTGGGACTAGATTTACTCTATGAAGAACTCCAGGAAGGTAGTGGATCGGTTCCGGACTGACCCCTTATGAAGCCTAGTTGAGCACAGTAGACGCCAATCCATGGCAAAATAAGGGGGTGTTAGTCGTCGTTACCTGGCGAAATTAGCTTTGGTTTCGCTGGCTTTCAATCAGGCCATTTAGGGGCGATCACAGGGAACTGTCGTAAGGTAAGACTAGCGATTACGATTAGGACTGTACCGTCCGCTCATCGATTGATCAAATCCAAATATTTTTTAAGGTTTGCTAGCCGGACTGTTTGATGGCGGTGGCGCGATTTGTGCTAGAAGTTTGTACACGGTATTACCTGCATAAAATAATCTTTCGGATTAGGTCTTGTGTCTAATCCTTTGAAATAACGTTTGATATGGAATCGAAGAGTAAGTTAGAAGCACGTGCCCTGGGTGTTCAGAAAGTGCGTACGGTCATTGAAGGCTTCGATGACATCAGTCATGGGGGTCTGCCAGCCGGGCGCACAACGTTAGTCAGTGGTACTTCCGGGACAGGCAAAACCCTCTTGGCGATTCAATTTCTCTACAACGGGATTCTGAATTTCGATGAACCCGGGATTTTTGTCACATTCGAAGAAACCGCCGCCGATATCATCAAAAATGCGGTGAGTTTTGGCTGGGACCTGCAGCAGTTGATTGATGATGGCAAGCTATTTATCCTCGATGCCTCCCCTGATCCAGAAGGCCAAGAGGTCGTGGGTAATTTTGACTTCTCGGCACTGATTGAGCGCATCCAGTACGCAATTCAGAAATATAAGGCCAAACGGGTATCGGTCGATTCTGTCACGGCGCTCTTCCAGCAGTATGACTCGGCCTCAGTTGTGCGGCGTGAGATCCTCCGCCTCACAACGCGGCTGAAGTTGATTGAGGTGACAACGGTGATTACCACCGAACGGCTCGATGAATATGGCCCGGTAGCGCGGTTTGGTGTCGAGGAATTTGTCGCGGACAATGTGGTGATTGTGCGGAACGTTCTAGAAGGGGAGCGCCGTCGCCGCACGGTTGAGATTCTGAAGTTGCGGGGTACGACTCATATGAAAGGTGAGTACCCGTTCACGATTACGAATCAGGGAATTAATATTTTCCCATTGGGGGCGATGCGCCTCACGCAGCGATCGTCGAATACGCGCGTTTCGTCCGGCATTCCCACCCTCGATACCATGTGTGGTGGCGGCTTTTTCAAAGACTCAATCATCTTGGCAACGGGTGCAACCGGTACTGGTAAGACGTTGTTGGTCAGTAAGTTTTTGGAACAGGCTTGTAATGCGGGTGAACGCGCAATTTTATTTGCCTATGAAGAATCGCGGGCCCAGCTATCCCGTAACGCTTTCTCCTGGGGCATTGATTTTGAAGATCTCGAGCAGCGGGGTCTGCTGAAGATTATTTGTGCTTACCCCGAGTCGGCAGGGCTTGAGGACCATTTGCAGAGTATTAAGTCGGAAATTGCCGACTTTAAACCGGCGCGGATTGCGATCGATTCGCTCTCAGCGTTAGCGCGGGGGGTGAGTAATAATGCCTTCCGACAATTTGTGATTGGCGCCACTGGGTTTGCGAAGCAGGAAGAAATCACCGGGTTCTTCACAAATACGAGCGATCAGTTTATGGGTGCCCATTCAATCACAGACTCCCATATTTCAACGATTACGGACACGATTTTGATGCTGCAGTATGTTGAGATCCGGGGTGAAATGGCTCGCGCTCTCAATGTTTTCAAGATGCGTGGTTCTTGGCACGATAAGGGGATTCGGGAATATACAATCAGCGCCAGTGGTCCCGACATTAAGGACTCCTTCCAAAACTTTGAACGCATTATTAGTGGTTCTCCGACCCGTGTGAGTGTCGATGAGCGCATGGATTTATCCCGCATTGCGCAGGGTCTGTCTGTGGATGATGATGACGACGTCTAAATCCGGCTGACATCGACAGTGCGCGCGCAGGCGCGTTACTTGAACATCCCGCTTGGTTCGGATACGACTTGTGCGGCTGATGCCGTTATACTGAAGTGCAGTCGTCGCCGTATCGATCACAGCGGTATTGCGCCCCGCAGTAAAACAGTATGAAATCTTCTTCATCCTACGCCTGTCCTGTGCCGCAGGAACAGCAACCGATTAATGAATATCGCACGCTCGCTGAATCTTGGTTTTTCCGATGGGGAACTTTTGAGTTGGGTGATTATCTCAAACCATTGAGTTTGATCTGGGGGTTCAGTTGGGTGATTGCGGGGCCCGTCGCGGCGGCGAGCTTTCTTCCCCGCCAACATCCGATCGAGTTCCTCGGCTGGGCGGCAGGTGGCGCATGTATTCTACCAATCCTGTTGATGACGCGGTTGTATCTGGGGTGGTCCTATATTCAGCGACGACTCTTTGCCACCAAAGTGCTCTACGAAGAATCCGGTTGGTACGATGGTCAAGTTTGGGAAAAGCATCCTGAAATGCTCGATCAAGAGCGCCTAATTGCCTTGTATGAAGTGCAGCCACTGTTGCTGCGCATGCAGATTACGATTGGCGGCTTAGCGCTGTTCTGCATGTTGAGCGTAGGTCTGGCGATCGCCTGGCATGCCTTTCACTAGCACACGGCAGCGCGTGAGTTCCAGCAAATCTGCACAATTTGAGTTGAAATTAATTGGTTAAGGCCAGTACGACTGAGAATATATGACATTACGCAAAGCGCCGGCATCTGAACTGAAGATTCAACTCTTACGCGAAGGCATTGTTGAGTCAATTCACTATGCCCATGCGGTTGTTTGCGACGATCACGGGCGGATTCTATTCAGTGCGGGGACGCCGGACTACAATACATTCGTGCGCTCGTCATTGAAGCCCTTTCAGGCCCTCTGCGCAACCACCACCGGTACTTTAGGTAAGTTTGGCTTGGGCGATCGTGATTTGGCCATCATGTGTGCTTCGCACCAAGGGACCCCGGTCCAGTCGCGCCAAGCCTTTAATATTCTCTGGCGGGCTGACATCGAGCCGAGTGCCTTGCAATGTCCGACCCCTGCGACCGCCAAAACCAACTTGCAGCATAATTGCTCGGGAAAACATGCCGGTATGCTCGCCGCTTGTCGGCAGTTGAATGTACCGACTGCAACCTATCTCAACCGCAACCATCCAGTTCAGATGTTGATTCTGAGCCAAGTCGCAGAATTATTGCGCGTACCGGCGGCGGAGCTTATTGGGGCGCGGGATGACTGTGGAGCACCGACTTACCTGATGCAACTTAGTCATATGGCCTATCTGTACGCGCATTTGGCGGCAGGCGAGCGGCTAGAGCTGGAGCGGACGATGCGGGCCATGACCCATCATCCAGAATTGGTTGCCGGTGTTGGACAGTTTGATACAGAGCTGATGCAGCTGACGCAGGGAGAGCTGGTCAGTAAAACTGGTGCCGAGGGCATCCAGTGCGTTGGGCGCGTGGGTGAGTCGATGGGGCTGGCGATCAAAGTGGTAGATGGCTCGAAGCGGGCGAAATTTGCGGCAACCATTCATGCGCTGAAGCAACTGGGCTGGATTAGTTCGGAAGTGGCTGATCAACTGGCCGATCGATTTATTCAGCTGAGTAAATTTACCCGACTGGATGTCCATGGGGAATTAGTCATGCTTTAAGCCTGGAGATGATCGTATAGATTTTGAGGCAGACGGGTTACAATTCCATTGAAATGTTGGGCAATGGCTGTGATTAAACGGCTTGATCAAGAAACTTGATCGAGTTTGTAGCGGCCATTACTTTCTCAAAGATCACACAGGCTAACTATGACTGAACCGATGTTGGACGTCCGCAATCTCCGGGTGCAATTTCAGACCGGTGATCGTGTCATGGAAGCTGTTAAAGATATTTCTTTTCAAGTTCGGCCTGGTCAAACCCTCGGGATTGTGGGCGAATCCGGTTCAGGTAAGTCGGTGAGTTCGTTGGCCGTGATGGGATTGATTCCGGACCCGCCCGGTAAAGTGACGAGTGGTGAAATTTGGTTTCGCCCCGATGCGGATGGTCAGCCGGTGGATTTGCTGCGGATTTCCCGCCGGGATCTGCAAAATCTGCGCGGTTCGCGTATGGCGATGATTTTTCAGGAGCCTATGAGTTCCCTGAATCCCGTGTATACGGTCGGGTTTCAGCTACTGGAGGCGATCACGCAGCATGAGCGGATGTCAGAAGTGGCAGTGCGCCACCGGGCGATTGAGTTGTTGCAAGAAGTCCGCGTGTTGCCGGATGATGCGACGTTGTGTGAGCAGGTGCAGCATGATAGTCCCCAAATCACCCAACCAACAGCGTTGAATCAGGAAGTGAACCGCCGCAAGCGCGCCATCCTCGATCGTTATCCCCACGAGTTGTCCGGTGGACAGTTGCAGCGGGTGATGATTGCCATGGCTATTTCCTGTAATCCCCAACTCCTGATTGCCGATGAACCCACAACAGCGCTAGATGTGACGGTACAAGCGGCAATTATTGACCTACTGCGTGAGCTGCGCGATCGGCGGGGCATGGCAATTGTATTTATTACCCATGATCTGGGGTTAATTGCCGAAATTGCGGATGAAGTTGCGGTGATGTATCGCGGTGAGATTGTCGAGTCCGGCTCCCTTTGGCAAATCTTTGCGCATCCACAGCATCCCTATACGAAAGGTTTGCTGACTTGCCGGCCGCAGCCCGACTTGCGCCTCAAGGTGTTGCCGACGGTGGCAGATTTTATGAATGTCACGGAGCTAGCATCAGGCGAAGTCTTGATTGAACCCGTGGCCGCGGATGTACAGCAGGTGTTGCAGTCGTTACCGGTCATTAGCGAGGCGCAGTTGCAGCAACGAAATGCCGCATTACAGACAAAGCAGCCACTCCTGTCGGTGCGAGATTTGTCGGTGGCGTTCCCAATCAAGGGCGTATTCGGCCGCGTCAAGCGCTATATGATGGCGGTCAACCGTGTCTCTTTTGATGTTTTCCCAGGCGAAACCCTCGGGTTAGTGGGTGAGTCTGGCTGTGGGAAGACGACCCTATCGCGCACCTTGTTGCGATTAATTGAACCGAAACAAGGAAAAGCGATTTTCAATGGCAAGGATATCTTTGCGCTGTCATCGGGAGAGTTGCGGAATCTGCGCCGGGAAATGCAGATTATTTTTCAAAATCCGTTTAGTGCGCTTGATCCGCGTATTTCGATCGGGGAGGCCATCATGGAGCCGCTGCGAATTTTCGGCAAAACGGATACGCAGGCAAGTCGTGATCGGGTGTTCTATCTTTTAGACCGCGTGGGGCTGAATCCGGATTGGGCCAAGCGTTTTCCTCACGAGTTTTCGGGTGGTCAGCGCCAGCGAGTCTGTATCGCGCGATCGCTGGCGCTCAATCCCAAGTTTATTATTTGTGATGAGTCGGTTTCGGCGTTGGATGTTTCGGTGCAGGCGCAGGTATTGAACTTACTGAAGGAATTGCAATCGGAGTTTGACTTGACTTACATCTTTATTTCCCATGATCTAAGCGTGGTCAAGTTCATGAGCGATCGGATTATGGTGATGAATAAAGGACGTTTAGAGGAAATTGATACGGCTGAGAATATTTACTGTCGTCCGCAACAGGAATATACGAAGAAATTGATTGCCTCAATTCCGCTCGGTGAACTTAGTCATATTCGCGAGCGTCAGCAACAGCGAGGCTACTCAGTCACTTAGGCTTACTCTACTCACTTAGTATTACTCACTTAGGCGACTCAATTAATTTAGAGGTGCTTGAGCGGCGTCTTCGAAGAAATACTGCACCTTGGGGAAGGTGACACGATCAACGGCTTGGTTGACTTGCATGCTTGAGGTATAAATACTGCCCCAGCGAGTAATTTGCTGGATGTTGATGTTGTCGGTGAGTTGCTTACCCGCTTGAAGTAGGGGGGTAAATTCATCTCCCAAGCGGACTTTATCGATGTTGTCTAAAACTGATACCGGGTCGTTGTGCAACTGGCAGTGAGTCATGCCATCGGTTTGTTGGATTGTTTGTTGGCCATCGCTGACCTGGACCTCGGCCATTTGGCTGAACTATCGGCCTAATGCTGATTTCAGCATGTCGATTAAGCTACTACCGCCAAAGGCGATCGCCACGATAATCGAGGTTGAGATAATGAACCCACAAACACATAGGACGAGACCGGCCAAGCTGATTGCGCCATCGTCATCCAATAGTCCAAAGCCAGTGACAAAGATGCCAATGGCCGGTAGGGTATTTGTCCCTGGAATCGGAATCATCATCGAAATTGACATCAGTGCGATCGCACTGCCGATCGTAATCCGCCCCGGTAAGCTGGTACAGACGTTGGTTAAACGGGGCCGCGAGATGGCCTCAATCCGTCGTAGCCAAGGCAATCCTGCCTTCAAAACTTGTCGGATCTGCGTAATTTCAAATCCGTGTTGCCGCCAGCTTTGGGGAAACCAGGGTTCGTCGCGACCGAGAACCAGTTGTCCGGCCAGTAATAGCATGGCAATGCCAAAGGGGATTGAATAGCCTGGTGCTGGAACCGGTAAAGCCGAGGGGAAAGATAACAAAACAAACAAAAAACCAAAGGTGCGTTCGCCCGCTAGGTCTAAAAGGTTCGCTAGGGTTACCTTAGGCAATTGCAACTTATCCGCTTTGACCGTCATGGCAGCCACGTCGGGCCAACGATCGTCCTGAAAAAAGAACTTTTCTAATTCGACTGAGAGCCTTGCCATGAATAGTATGTGAGTTAGGTGGATGCGGTAACGCAGCAGTTGCCGATATAAATCTACACTATTTGAACCAATCTACACTTTGAACCAATCTACACGGTCGGCCAACGGTTCTCCGGGTAACTAAGACAACTACATTGATATCGCAAAAAGACGACCGAGCTTTAGCCCGATCGTCTAATGCAAATTGAGCTGGTCAGTCGATTTACGCCTGTACAGGATAAACGCTGATTTTTTTCTTGCTCTTACCGTAGCGCTCAAAGGTAACAACACCTTCAATTAACGCAAACAGGGTATCGTCTTTGCCCCGACCAACGTTGTTGCCAGGGTGAAACTTCGTGCCACGTTGCCGGATCAAAATGTTACCAGCCTTGACCGCCTGACCACCATAACGCTTGACACCGAGGCGTTTGGCGTTTGAGTCGCGGCCATTCCTTGTACTACCAGTACCTTTCTTTGAAGCCATGATTAGTTCTCCTGTTGACGAAACATGCGAGTTAAGTTTGGTGCGAGTGAGGCCGGCACCGTCAGTGTAGCAATGGCTAGCACTGTACGATCAATCACCATCACCTAGGCGTTAATTTCCTGACCACCAACTTTGATCGACTCCACCAAGAAACGCGTTTGCTCTTGACGGTGACCACGCTTTTTGCGCGTCTTTTTCTTCGGCTGCATCTTATATACGATCACTTTCTTGCCGCGAAACTGCTTCAAGATCTTGCCGCTGACCGTTGCGCCGTCAATGTTGGGTTGCCCGATCGTGATCTCACCGTCGTTGTTGACGAACAGGACCTTGTCGATGGTGACTGCTGTATCAGCCTCACCTGCAAGGCGCTCAACATCATAGAAGCGACCCGGCTCTACCCGCATCTGCTTACCGCCAGTCTCAATGATTGCGTATGCCATAATTTCCTCGAATGATGCCGTACAGGTGGCCGGAGCGAGAAACCCACAGCACTTAGAAAAACCTGGTCCGAGCAGAAATAAACACAGTCTTCAATTATGACAACAGAGAGCCGCTTCTGTCAATCGTGACTGCAATCGAATTTGCTGCACCCTGTCTGGGGATACGGTTTTCATTGCCGATACCCCCATATCGCTTAACCTTTCACACAAACAACTTGTTTCAGCGTTGCCACCACTTCCACTAAGTCATTCTGATTTTCCATCACCTGCTCGATTGGCTTGTAAGCAGCGGGAATCTCATCCAGGATGCCTTCATCTTTGCGGCACTCAATCCCTGCGGTTTGCTGTACCAAATCATCTAGGGTATAGGTTTTCTTTGCCTTCGATCGGGAAAGCAAACGTCCCGCTCCGTGGGAACAGGAACAGTAGCTTGCGGCGCAACCCTTGCCTTTAACAATGTAAGACTTCGCCCCCATTGAGCCAGGAATAATGCCGTAGTCACGCGATTGAGCCCGCACCGCTCCCTTGCGGGTCACGTAGACATGCTCTCCGTAGTGCACTTCTTTCTCTGCATAGTTGTGGTGGCAATTGACTGACAGCAATGGCTTCGTGGGTTTGCCACCCGTCGCATAGCGTTCGACGATCGCCTTAAATCGTGCCATCATCACATCGCGGTTGTACTTGGCATAGGCTTGGGCCCACTGCAGATCACGCCAGTAAGCGGCAAACGCTTCTGTGCCTTCAACAAAGTAGGCCAGATCTGGATCGGGCAATTTCTCCCCGGCCATGCGGGCGAGTTCACGACCAGTCGCAATGTGCTTTTGGGCCAGCATATTACCAATGTTGCGGGAACCCGAGTGAAGCATCAGCCAAACGGCATCGTTCTCGTCAAGGCAGACTTCGATGAAATGATTTCCCCCGCCCAGCGACCCCATTTGGCGCATTGCCTTCCCTTCTAGGTGGCTGACGCCTGCGTGCAGGTGCTTGAAGTCCTGCCAGCCTTGCCAATTGAGCACTTGCTTGTCCACTTCTTTGTTCTGATTAAAGCCCACAGGAATGGCGGACTCAATCTCTTGGCGGATTTGCTTAAGCTTGCCATCGAGTTGCTCGGCTTGAAATGGCATCTGAATTGCACACATGCCGCAGCCAATATCGACGCCGATCGCTGCTGGAATCAAGGCCTCTTTAGTTGCGATCACTGAGCCGACTAAGGCCCCTTTGCCCAAATGCACGTCGGGCATTAAGGCCACATGCTTAAACACAAACGGCAGGCTGGCAACATTTTTCGCCATTCTGTATTCATCATGACTTAAGTCGTGATTGGCCCAGGATAGGACAGGTGTGGCGGTTGAAAGCGAAAGTGGTTCGTAAGTCATGATTGCTCCATTGGCCGCGGGACATAAAGGTAGGGCATCACGGCATATACCCTTTGTAGTATATGTAGCATGTATGCGTCAAGGCCCATTAATGGTTGGATTGAGCATTTGGGCGATTTTCGGTGCAAATTTTGCCGTATATTTCAGGATTCACAATCTGCCGCGATTCCCAGCAAATGGTGTATCCGTTGGAGTGATCCATGCAACACAAAGACTAGATTAAGAATCCCTTGATTCGATGAGGTGCGGCTTTACAATGTGTTGCAATGAATTCAAATTTTAGAAAATTCCTATAGCGGCAATTGTCTTTTGCTTTTTGACGACCAAGGTATGTATGGCCCGCGAGCGATACAGCACTTGCTTAGAGCGCGATCGGATTTTTCTGTGTGCTATCTTGCGTGGTCAATTTGCGTTTTGCCGCATGTTTCCTGCTAGTCCACTCTGATATGTATATCTGATTTATGTATATGAGTGGTCTTGCGGCTTGTCTGCTTCATACTCATTATGTCCAGTTCGCCAGCTTTGCCCCGCTTGATCAAGGTATCGCCGTTGCTACTGGGCGACATTGTTGCACTCGTACAAGAGTTTGCTGATCGCCAAGGCTTCTTTGGTTCTAATCTTGTCCAACCATGCCTCAGACCGCAGTCCCAGGCATTGATGCGGAGCGGATGCATCCGCCACGTTTTGTGCTGCCAAAACCCCCGCAACAGCCGGTCTATGCTGTGTTGATCGCACCAGACTTTAGTGTGTTATTGCAAGCGGAGTGTGAGCTAAGGGAATGTCAGCTGCATTTGAGTTTTGAACCCGTCGCGATTATGCAGTTTTTAGCGACGTTAGCCGACACGCCTACAATCACTGAGCTGCAGCCAAATTCGCCTCGCCGCCAGACCGAATTTACCAATCAATTGATGTATCTATTGCTTGATGCGATACCCGCGCCAACGGCGCCGCCAGTGACCGCACAAAAGCTCATTGAACAATCAGCGTTATTGCATCAAGTGACGAAGGCGATCGGCCAAAGCCTTGATCTGAACGATATTTTGGAGACGGCGGTGGATCGGGTCCGGCAATTTTTGCAAGTCGATCGATTACTGATTCATCAGTTTGATATTCCTGCACCAATGTGTATTCGTGCAGCTGACGCCAATCATATTGAACCAACACCAGTCGATCGTGTCACCTATGAGTCATGCGCGCGGGATGATATTCCTTCTGTATTACATCAGATGAGTGATCACTGGGTGAAGGCATCGCGACAGTTACGCCAAAAGTACCAGTCGGGGTTAGTCATTTCTAAAACCCATATCGATGGGATACCTGACTTAGCAGAAGTGCTGCAGTTCCCCACCATCGCCCAGGTCAAATCCGAGCTGACGACACCAATTTTAGTGCAGGGAAACTTATGGGGCTTATTGATCGCGCATCAATGTGACTATGAACGTCAATGGGAACAGGCCGACCAACGTCTTTTTGCAACAGATCGTTGATCATTTATCGATCGCAATTTACCAAGCACAATTGTTCGCAAAACTCCAAGAGCAAACGGTAACTTTGGAGCAAAAGGTGACGGCCCGTACCCAGGAATTACGCGATGCTTTAATGGCCGCGCAAGCCGCTGACGTGGCCAAGTCGGAGTTCTTGGCCACGATGAGTCATGAACTCCGCACCCCGTTAACCTGTGTGATTGGCATGTCGGCCACGTTAATGCGCTACGCTGCGGATGATGGACTATCCGTGCAACGTCGTCAGTCCCACCTCCAAATTATCCACGATCGGGGCGAAGCCTTACTCACACTGATCAATGACATTTTGGATCTGGCGAATATTGAAGCCGGTCGAACTAGTCTCACGATTCGCAGTTTTTCGCTGACGCAGTTAGCGCAACAAACTCTACGGGAACTTGATGAAAATGCCCGCGAGAAGCAAATTAGTCTGAATTTGGATATTCTAGCGAATTTGTCGGAAAACGATGCTTTCTATGCTGATCCACAGCGCGTGCGGCAAATTTTGCTGAATCTTTTGAGTAACGCGGTCAAATTCACACCGGCGGGGGGTAATGTCACTTTGCGCATCCGGATTGTGCCACAAGGTGTGATGTTCCAAGTGCAAGATACTGGTATCGGCATTGCGCCGGAGCAACAGCCGTTGATTTTCCAAAAGTTCCAACAATTAGATTCGTCTTACCAGCGTCACTATGAGGGCACTGGCCTAGGGCTGGCTTTGACCAAGCAACTGGTTGAACTACATGGCGGCAAGATTGAATTTGCCTCCCAAGTTAATGTGGGGTCTATCTTTACGGTAACGTTGCCCCAAACCAAGATTGAGGCGCTAGAACCTGCGGATAAGCAAGCCGCAATCACAGGTTATCTCCGAATTCTACTGGTAGAAGCCGTCGAGGAACAAGCAACCTTAGTCTGTGACCTGCTCACGGCAGCGGATTGCCAAGTCATCGCGATCACGGATGTGGAGATGGCCCTGTATCAGATTGAAGCAACTCAGCCCAACATTGTGATTGTCAACTGCAGTCAATTCGAGTCAGTTGAAACCGTCGCGGCTTTCCGACAGGCGATCAAGGACTGTCTAGCGAAGTGCTTAGCAGTTGTTCCGGAGGGTAAGTCACCCGCCGATTACCCGGATATTGGTGCCGATGATTACCTGACGCAGATGCTGGCACAACCGGAATTATTGGTTGATAAAGTCATGCAACTATCGGCTTCAGAAGCGATCGCAGCGCCGACTGAATCTGACAATTAGAGCCGCAATCGCTAAACCGGACCTATCAAAAAAGGGCCGATTATTGTCGGCCCCAGTTCACCTAAATTTTTTTAAATGCTTGCTTGAATCCTATTGCGGTGTTACTGCGTCCTGCTTATTTTTCCACTGTTGACGCTTCGCCTCACGTTTCGCCTGACGCTGCTGTTTCATTTCATCAAACTTTTGCTGTTGTTCAGGATCTAAGACGCTTTTCATGTCCGCATCAGCTTTTTGACGAATTGCTTTCATGTCTTCGCGTGCAGCTTCCCAAATCGCTTGCATCTCCTCTTTTTGCTGAGGGCTGAGGTTAAGCTCTGTTGCCATTTTCTCCATTTTGTTGCCGCGGCGACCACCAGGCATATCAGCGGTGGCCATGTTTGTCATTAGGGGAGCGGCGATCAATGCAGCACCAGCCGCTAATGCGATAATCTGACGTTTCATGATTGAGCAAATCCTTCTCAGTTGAGTGAAGTGAGTCGCAAACTCGTGTGATATCTCCATAGTAGGAAATTTCCAAGGCATCCTGCGTGAGTCAAACGTCCTAACTCTGGCTTTAAGCATCTAGGACTTTAGTCCCGATCGCCCTAGGGAAACAACTCAACGCTGAAGTACACAAGCCCACTGGATCAGTCATGCGGTGTAGTCTAACCAACCCCGATCGCCTCACTACCTCATTGCTGACAACTTACTTACCGGCCCGCATAGGCAGTCATCGGCTCTTTGATAAAGCGAATGTAGAGGTGTCTAAAGGTCGATTTGATCACACGCGGTGCGCCGAAGTCGATCGGCATCATTTTTTCCGGCAATTGCCAGCCATCAATTTTGAGCCCGTCGGGATGCATCAACGGAAAGTTCAGGTCAGCCAGTTCGCCGCAGAGTCCGAGACGCTGGGCGGCCCGCATTGTGGGGACTTTGGCGGGGTCAACCTGCAGAATCGCTAGCATGGCCTGATCCAAGGCAAAGACATCGTTTGTGGCTGCCAGTACCCCTAAATCACGCGGTTCGCCAGCGCTAGGACCATTACCTTCATGGCCAATAATCCCATCGAGAATGGTCAGGTCTGGGCTGATGGCGCGGGCCGTTTCCACCAGCATTGTGCCAAATCGATCGGCATCCTTACCGGCCTCCATGTGCCACCAGGCTTTCATCTTACCGGGAACACAGCCAAATAGATTTTTCACCCCGAGGGTCATGGTCAGCTGCATATGGGACTTGACCTTGGGCAAGTTGATCACCACATCCGCTTCCATCGTTTCTTTCGAAAGCAGCAAGTGGTTAAATTCCTGACTGACTGTCTCATAGCGCTTGCCCTTAAATTCGACGATCGGCAGATCCAACGCTTCGATCAGGGGTAAGTAGCCATTCGCTTTCGCAACACCTCGAGCACTGCCAAAGGCCGGACCGTCACCCAGAAAAGGCTTACCGCCAGCCGCTTGCACCATCTTGGCAACGCAATGCACCACCTCGGGCCGGGTGACGCACTCTTTGCTTGGCCTGGCCCCAGTCAGCAGATTTGGTTTGAGCAGTACGCGATCGCCCGGTTTGACGAAGGCGGCCATCCCACCGAAAGGCGCAAGAATTTCTTCGAGTTTGGGGCGTAGCGTTTCTAAATCGTAGGCAGTCGCACGGGTGAGGCTGACAGTGGATTGCATGGCGTTACGCGTCGATAAATTACGGTTTGTAACAACTGTAGCCGATATTTCGTCGATCGCGCCATTACGACTGCGGCTGCACCATCACCAAATCTGGCCGTAAGACTTGCGCACCGCGCAGGTAAGCATGATGAATCTTGACATTCGGATCGGGAGCATTGAAGTGAATCAATAGGCGAATACAGCGCGGCAAACTGCCGGTCACATACATTTGCTGTACATCCAACAGCGGTACATTTTCCCAACCAGGCCGCCGCCGGGCGATCGCGGCTGGAAAAATCACATCCAAATCCTTGGTGACAGAAAACGTCACACTGACAATCTCATCTAAGTCGAGGACATTGTGGTGTTCGACTTGATCCAATAATTCTGTCACCGCTGCAGCAATCTCATCGACTGTATTGGCTGCGACGGTTGTTGCGCCTCGAATTGCCCGAACTTGCCAACCCACACTCTATAGTCCCCGTGACGAAACTGAACTGTTGCATTGTATCAGCCGTTGCCAATTCGGCCACCCGTCAATCTAACTTGCTATGGTCGGTAGAGCCATAGGGGCAGACCGCTCGTTTCCAGCTCAAACGCCAGCCAATTAATCCCTGCCTGTACTCCTGGTGATTGTAGCGCTTGTCCGATCGCGCCATTAAGTTCCAACTGACTCGACGACGAAACCCGATTCAGCAACGACTTCGGCTCTTCGAAGGTGTAGGTTTTGGTTTTCTCCGGATCGAGATCAACCAGCTCCGCTAGCCAACGCCGTGCATCTTCCTCCGTCCCCAGGCGATCGACCGTACCCAGTTCCAGTGCTTGCTCACCGGTAAAAATGCGGCCATCAGCAAAGGTCTTCACCGTATCTAAAGGAATATTGCGATTTTCGGCAACCACCGTCGCAAACTGCTTATAGCTGGTATCGATCATGGCTTGCAGAATCCCCTGCTCCTCACCCGATAGCTCCCGATCGAAGGACAAAATATCTTTGTAAGGCCCCGACTTGATTACCTTGAACGAAACCCCGATGCGATCGAGCAGCTTTTCCAAATTATTGCCGCGCAAAATCACGCCGATACTGCCAGTGATGGTGCCTGGGTTACTCACGATATGATGCGCTCCCATACTAATGTAAACCCCACCGGAAGCAGAGATATTGCCGAAGCTGGCAACAATTTTCACCTTGTCCTGGAGCTGTTTGAGCGCACAGTAGATTTCGTGGGAGTCCCCGACAGTGCCGCCAGGACTATCAATCCTTAAGAGTAAAGCGGGAAACTGCCTTTCCTCGACCTGCTTCAGCGCTTCTAAGACGCGTTTTCGAGTGCCTTGGGCGATTGCCCCTTTAACTTCGATCCGGGCAATTTGTTTGCTTTTTTTGCGCTTGATAAACCAGATCATGTGGGCACTTCATCCTAAATATCGTCAGGCTGTTTGAGCACGGGTGTTTCAGCAGCTTTGAAAAAGTTCGATCAGCAGCGATCACTCATGGCTAATCACGGTAGTTGCTTAAACAAAATTCTCTGTTTGCTTAACAGAACTCAATATAATTGCCTTACCATCATATTAGAACCTTGTTGACATTCTTGACATTTACCGCCCAGGAAATATTACTCAAGCAATTTTATGCCGACCTCTTCCACCGCATCTTCTAAAGCTGGATTTTCACTCCTGCTGATTGCACCGTTTTTCTTGTGGGGTACGGCAATGGTGGCGATGAAGGGGACGATCGGACACACCACGCCATTTTTCCTGGCCGGAGTCCGTTTGCTCCCGGCCGGTCTGCTAGTTTTAGCTTGGGCCGCCCTCACAGGCCGCGCGCAACCGCAAACTCGGAAAGCCTGGGGGTGGATCGCCTTGTTTGCGCTGGTTGATGGTGCGTTGTTCCAAGGCTTTCTGGCCCAGGGGTTGGTCCGAACGGATGCGGGACTAGGCTCGGTGATGATTGACTCACAGCCACTCGCGGTGGCGTTGTTGGCGGCTTGGCTGTTTGGCGAACGGATTGGTTGGATTGGTTGGTTGGGTCTGCTGGTGGGGGTGAGTGGAATTAGCTTGTTAGGCCTGCCAGATAGTCTGTGGCTAAATTTGAGTACGGGCGCGTTCTCCCTGGCGGATTGGAACTTGGATCTGCAAACGGCGATCGCGGCGTTATTTGACAATGGGCAATGGTTAATGCTGTTGGCATCGCTATCGATGGCCGTGGGGACCGTGTTATCGCGCTATGTGAGTCGGCATGTTGATGCGGTCGTGGCGACGGGTTGGCACATGATTTTGGGTGGCATTCCGATGTTCCTACTGTCGGGCAGCTTGGAAACGCAGCAGTGGAACCATCTGCAGTCGGGCGATTGGGCGGCATTGGCGTATTCGACGATCTTTGGTAGCGCGATCGCCTATGGCCTATTCTTTTATTTCGCCGCGAGTGGTAGCTTGACCAGTCTGAGTGCGCTGACCTTCCTGACGCCCGTGTTTGCGCTACTGTTTGGCAATCTATTTTTGTCAGAAACCCTGACTACGGTGCAATCGATCGGAGTGCTCCTGACGTTAGTCAGTATTTATTTAATCAATCAGCGCGATGTCTTAGTAACGCGTCCGCCCCAACCCACAACTGACTCGCTGCAATTATCGCCTGAAACCGTCAATAATCAGGAGCAAACGCCCTGAAGCCATGTAGTTCGATTCGCCGATCAGTCTGGTGAGTTGTCGGATCGGTCACCATTGGGTGATGCGTAATTTCATTGAGGGGACAGTGTAGGATACAAGTTGACGTTTGCTGGTTCAGCCCCTGTGTCGCGTTTTGACCGTCCGTTGCGTTTGCTGTTGCTGTCTACACCAGTTGGGCCTTTGGGTTCGGGGTTAGGTGGAGGGGTTGAATTAACGCTGAAAAACCTGGCAACTGCGCTGTTGCAACAGGGGCATCAAATGACGATCGTGGCCCCACAAGGTTCAGTTTTGCCGGGGTTTGCGCTAGTTGAAGCTCCGGGAAATTTACAGGTGACGGCGCAAAGTCAAACCCGTGAGGCATTGATTACGCTGCCGAGTGATGCAGTTTTGGGCCATATGTGGGATTATGCCCGGCAATATCAGTCAGATTATGATTTGCTGGTGAACTTTGCCTATGACTGGTTGCCGTTTTATTTGACGCCATTTTTCCAGACCCCGATCGCCCATTTGGTTAGTATGGGGTCGTTGTCAGATGCGATGGATATTGTGATTGAGCAGGTGGCGGCGGATTATCCCCAAACGCTAGGTGTGCATAGCCGGGCGCAGGCGGCTACCTTTAGCTGGGCGAGCTGTGCCCATAATCTCCAGAATGGGTTTGATCTGTCGCAGTATGACTTTTGTGCGGAAGCCAGTGATTATTTCGCCTGGGTGGGCCGAATTGCACCGGAGAAGGGATTGCAGGATGCAGTGGCGGCGGTGCAGCAAGTGGGGGTAAAGCTAAAGATTTTTGGCGTGGTGCAGGACCCGGAGTATTGGCAGCAAATCCAGGCGAATTATCCCGCTGCGATCATCGAATATTGTGGCTTTATCGAAACGGCGCAGTTACAGTCAGAGTTGCGGCAGGCACGCGGCTTACTGATGACGCCGCATTGGGTGGAGGCGTTTGGCAATGTGGCGATCGAGGCCTTAGCCTGTGGCGTGCCGGTGGTAGCCTATGCGCGGGGTGGCCCGGCAGAAATTGTGCGCCATGGGGAGACGGGCTGGTTGGCGGAGCCGGATGACTTAGCCGGATTGGTGCAGGGGATTCGGGATATCGATCGTATCGATCGGGCCGCTTGTCGCAAGCAGGCAGAGGCGGAATATTCGTTGGCGGCAATGGCCGATCGGGTAGAGGCTTGGTTTGAGGATATTTTGAGGGCCTAAATGAGGCAATTGTAATTGCTACTATGCAAATCATCGAATCGCTTGATGCCGGGCCGGATTGATTGCCGGATTAACTTTCCCCTTCCCGCACAACCATTACGGCACAGTGTGCATGATGCACGACATAATCACTCACACTGCCCATCAGCATGCGATCGAACATGCCATATCCATGCGAACCCACGACGATCAGATCGCATTGCGCCTGTTTCGCCATATCGCAAATCACATGCTTGGGATCACCAAACTCGGAACAACTGGTGAACGGCATCCCCGCTTGTTGGCAAAGATTTTCGGCCCATTGTATGGCGTTTGCCGTGCGCGCCCGCTCCATTTGGGAAAACGTCGCTTCTTCCTGCAAGGCAATCTGTGCATCGTCGCCCAGCACACCTGGGATTGGCGCAGTTGGAGGAACCACGATGGGCGCTTCAACCCCGAGGAGAACGAAGGTTGTATCCTGATGCGTGATGAAACGGAGCGCTTGTGTGAGCGCTTTGTGGCTAGATTCAGATGCGTCAACGGCGGCAAGAACTTTCATACAGTGATCCAAAGCAAGTAGTACTTCAAAAATAGCAGAGGAATGGGAGAATGCACCGGGGTATCATCCACTTATGTAACGACAGGTTTAACGCGATCAGCGGATTGATCCTGCGGAATAAAGCAGCGCCGGGTGCGATATATTGAACAAAATCAGACTTTCTTCTTGATGGCGAAAACCGTCCTAAGCTGCCCCCAGAATACGCTAATCTGCATATAACGACTATCTCATTGTCACTCCTGGTTTTAGTCGCGCGGATTGTCCGCGAATACAAGTATTGGGCGCTGTTAGATAAGAGGCAACTATGGCTGGCTTACTCCCACATGTCGATCCGGATGGATTATTGGAATATTCGGTTGTTTATACCGATCGTTCTCTGAATCATATGTCGCAGTCGTTTCAAACTGTGATGAATGACATTTCGCAATCTTTAAAGCAGGTTTATCATGCGGCTGCGGTGGTGATTGTTCCTGGGAGTGGAACGTTTGCGATGGAGGCGGTGGCGCGGCAGTTTGCCACAGGCAAGAATTGTCTGGTGATTCGCAATGGCTGGTTTAGCTTCCGCTGGAGCCAGATCTTTGAGATGGGTAGTATTCCGGCAAAATCAACTGTGATTACCGCCCGCCCGATCGCTGATGGTCCGCAGTCGGCATTTGCCCCACCCCCGATCGCGGAAGTTGTCGCCGCGATCCAGGCGGAGCGACCGGATGTTGTGTTTGCGCCCCATGTCGAGACATCGGCGGGGATTATTTTGCCGGATGACTACATCAAGGCGGTAACGGAAGCTGTACACTCCGTTGGTGGCATTTTTGTGCTGGACTGCATTGCCTCGGGGACAATTTGGGTGGATATGCAGGCTTGTGGCGTGGATGTGCTGATCAGTGCGCCGCAGAAGGGATGGAGTGGTCCACCTTGTGCCGGTTTGGTGATGCTAGGCGATCGGGCATTGGCCCGGCTTGAGTCAACCACAAGTACGAGTTTTGCTTGCGATCTGAAGAAGTGGTTGCAGATTATGCAAGCGTACGAGCAGGGCGGTCATGCATACCATGCGACGATGCCAACCGATGCGCTGACGGCGTTTCGGAATGTGATTAATGAAACGGATGCGTTTGGGTTTGCGCAGGCGCACAAGGCGCAGCAGACGCTGGGCGATCGGGTACGGGCGATTTTGCACGAGAAGGGGGTGAAGAGTGTTGCCGCACCGGGGTTTGAAGCGCCGGGGGTAGTGGTGAGCTATACCGATAATCCGGAGATTAAGTCGGGTAAGAAGTTTATGCTGGCGGGCGTCCAGATTGCGGCGGGGGTGCCGCTGCGCTGTGGTGAACCGGAAGATTTCCAGACGTTTCGGATTGGGTTGTTTGGGTTGGATAAGTTGAAGGATGTCGATCGGGCAACGGACAAGTTGGAAGCGGTACTGAATCAGATTTTCTAAGTTGACGCCAGTAAGGGATGGGCACAAACTTGTTTTGACAAAAGCGGAAAAGTGTCAGATCGCATTCAATTTGGCGTAGAACACGATGTTAGGCTGACGACGACCAAATCAGCGTTGCGCTCAACATCCATGAATGCAGATCATGCTCTCGAAAAGCTTCAGGCGGGCAACCAGCGCTATGTTAGTGGCCAACTGGTTCATCATCACCAGTCCGGGAGTCGGATGCGGGCAATCGCGATCGGACAGCACCCCTTTGCAATCATCTTGGGTTGTGCTGATTCGCGAGTGCCACCCGAGATTATCTTTGATCAAGGCTTGGGCGATTTATTTGTGATTCGAGTCGCGGGGAATATCCTCGATGCTGCTGTTTTGGGCAGCATTGAGTATGCCGTAGAGGAATTGGGGACAGCGCTGGTCTTAGTATTGGGACACGAAGGCTGTGGCGCTGTTGCGGCAACGATCAAACATGCGGCAGTGTCAGGGCACATCAGCACGTTGATCAATGCGATTCAACCAGCTGTAGACAGTGCCAAAGCCGAATCAGGAAACCTGCTTGATAACGCCGTCCGGGCAAATGTCAAACTCGTGGTAGAGCAGTTGAAATCGGCCGCCCCCGTTACCAAGTTGTTGCTGCACAACCGATTGAAGGTGGTTGGGGCGCAATATAATCTTGGCTGCGGAACGGTTGAGATGATCGCCTGAGTCAAGTTGAGCGAGCATTGCGGGGCAATCATTGCGGCGATACTGGGAACGTGACGGCGGAATCACTCGGTGCCAGGTGATATTAGAAAAAGCCGCAGCCATCCGTACCTACATACGTATTTAACTTAGTGCCTGGGCAGAGTTGATCGGGGGCGTGTGGGTTGAAGCTCCGCAATTGTGCTGCATAACTTCTCGTTTGTTGAAATGTATTGACTACACAGGTGAGTCAAGTGCCCACCCAAAAACACGTTAAGCACACACTGTTAGGTCAACTCATGAAACTTTTCACGAATAAAGCAACACTTGGCGGCGTCATTTTTGGTCTGATGTTCTTTGGTAGTTTGCAAGCCCCAGCTTAGTTCGAGCCGAAAGATCAGATCGAAGTCGCCGATCGAAACCAGCGTGGAATCGACGGATATGACCTCTGAGGAACCCATGACTGACATGTTGCCCGAGGAACCAAGATCGAGGAGCCAGTGGCCGATATGACCGAGCCCACTGAAACGGATTTTCCGCCTGCTATGACTGAACCGGAAGCAACGTTCCCCGAGGTTGCAGAAGTACCCGAAGCGACTGATGCCGCCAGTGGCTGAACCGGAAGCCGCAGCCCCACAACCCCAGCAGACCAATAAAGGACTCAAGCTCTTGTTTGGTATTTTGCAACTATTGGGGCAGGAACTGGTAAATTAACTTGCTTAGGAATCGGCTGGCCGAGCTGGGGCGATCATCATCATCTTAAGCGTGGGTGGTGCACCCAGTTTGCGATCGGTTAGGATTCCGGATCAGTTGCGCTGCGCCGCCGCCGACAACGATCGGAGCAGTATTTCACTTCGTCCCAGCACTTTTCCCATTTCTTGCGCCAGGTGAAGGGACGCTGGCATACGAGACAAACTTTGGTGGGCAAATCGGATTTCTTACGCTGACGGGCCATATTCGCTGTAAAGTTTTGCCAGGATTACGCTATTTCAAATTACTACACTTTGGGGATCTGGTAGTTAGGGGTCTATGCTGGCATTGCTTGATCGTATCCGCATTGTGTTGGTCGAACCGGCCGGCGCCCGGAATGTCGGCTCGATCGCGCGGGTGATGAAAAATATGGGACTATCCCAGCTTTGGATTGTGAATCCTCAATGTGATGTCCGGATCGATGAATCAAGACATATGGCGGTCCATGCTGCGGATTTGTTAGAGGCGGCACAAATTTGTCAATCGTTACCAGAGGCGTTGTCGGGATGCTGTTTGGCCGTGGCTACGATTGGCCGGGATAGCGATCGGGTGATTTTGCCGCCGCGTGCGGCGATGGGAAAACTGTTGGCAACGGTGGCTCAGGTAAGGAATGAATTATCCGGCGCAATTATTTTTGGGCGGGAAGATCATGGTTTGAATAATCGCGAATTAGCTCAAGCGCAGATTTATCTGTCAATTCCGACAGGTGCGGCTTATCCGTCGTTAAATCTGGCACAGGCAGTCGGAATCATCGCCTATGAGTTGCAGTTGGCCATATCTGAGGCAGGTATGCCGACAGAAGTTAGTCAAGATGCAGCACCAGCAGCTGATCTGGCTCAGATTGAAGGCTACTTTCAGGACTTAGGGGCATTGCTCCTAGAGATTGGTTATTTGCATGAGCATACAGCTGCAGCGCGGCTGGCGAAGTTGCGGGACTTACTCCGACGCAGTCAGCCAAACGCAATCGATGTGGCAATGTTGCGGGGGATAATTCGGCAGATGAAATGGGCGATCGGACAGAAATCATGACCTGATAAGTTGATCACCAAAGCGATGGCCATTTGCTGGGTGCAGCCTATCGTTGTGCCAACCAGGTTTCGAGCCAACGGGGAATGTATTGCATCGCATCATTTAGATCCTTGTCAAGGCGGTAGTAGTCGGGTTCGTGTTGGCCAACGAGTTGCCAGAAGTTTTCGGAGTGGTTCATGTGGATGGTGTGGGCCAGCTCATGGATGAAGACGTAGTTGACTAGTGGTGCTGGTAGAAACAGTAGCTTGTAGTTGAGGCTAATGTTTTTCTGGGAGGAACAACTGCCCCACCGGGTTTTCTGGCCCCGAAAGCTGACTCGATTGAAGGGCAGATTAATGTCTTCACTGAGGCGGCGTATCCAGGGTGTGAAATGTTGATGGGCCTTGCGGGTGAGCCATTTGGTCATGGCCGTTTTGCACAGGGCTTCGTTGGGTGTATTGCCCCAGAGAATCAACACCGATTCGTCCAGTTCACTCATGCGAATTTGGGTGACGGGGGCAGGCGTATACTCGACCAACCACTCCTGCTGCAGGGATCGCAGTTCAATCCGATCGGGAAGGGATTCGGTCGTGAGATGTGGAGCTGTCGGTTGACGCTCGGCCAGGCGCGCGCTGGCCCGAGCTAACCAGCGTTTGTGTTTGACAATAATATTGGGAATTTCGGCTCGGTCAAACCCATGGGGAATCACGACTTCGAGCTCACCGGTTCGCGTCAGACGGAGGTTGACATGTTTGGCCCGTTGACTTTCGCGCACCGTATATTCAAGTTGCTCAAGGGGAGGCATGTGAATTCTCGATTCAAACGCGTATAGGTTCAGTACTCACGATTGGGCGCTGCGAGGTTACGAAACTGGGTGAACTGTGGCTCAAACAATAGTTTAACCGAACCCACCGGGCCATTACGGTGTTTGCTAATAATTACTTCTGCAATACCACGATCGGGCGAGTCGGGATTGTAGTACTCATCGCGATACAGCATCATGATCAGATCGGCGTCCTGCTCGATCGCACCCGATTCTCTTAGGTCGGACATCATTGGCCGTTTGTCGGTTCTTGACTCGACCCCACGACTCAGCTGCGACAGGGCAATTACGGGTACGGATAGTTCACGTGCTAGCCCCTTCAGTCCACGTGTGATATTTGAAAGCGCTTGTACCCGGTTATCGTTGCCTTTACCTTCCATCAGCTGAAGATAGTCAATCAGGACAAGTCCCAGTTTCCCGCCTTGCTCGGCTTGGAGGCGGCGGATACGCGATCGCATTTCAGAAACGCTGATATTAGGCGTATCATCAATGAAAATTGGCATTTGCGATAGGGTACTGATCGAGTGCCCCAATGGCTCCCATTCCTGGGCAGTAATCCGACCAGCCCGCAGCCGGTTACTTTCAATCCGTACTTCGGCAGAGAGCAATCGCTGGACGAGTTGCTCTTTTGACATTTCCAAACTGAACACCGCCACCGGGAGTTTATGGTACGAGGCAATGTTGCGCGCAATATTTAAGACGAGACTGGTTTTGCCCATCGCCGGACGCCCAGCAACAATAATTAAGTCGCTGCGCTGAAAGCCCTGGGTCATGGCATCAAGATCATAGAACCCGCAGGCCAGTCCCGGTACAGACAAGCCGACCGATCGATTCTCAATCTCGGAAAATGTCTGGGTCAAAACATCGGCCGTAGAGACTAAACCATCTTGTGGACGGGTTTGGGTGATATTAAAGACTTTCTGCTCCGCACTGTTCAGCACTTCTTCAAAGTCTTGGCCGGTATCATGCCCAAGTTCCGAAATCTCTTGTCCCGTGCGAATCAGTCGTCGCCGTAAATGCTTCTCCATCACCAGCGTGGCGTACTGGTCAATATTCACGGCACTGGGGGTACGATCGAACAGTTCCGCGAGCTTGCCCTGGCCACCAATTTTTTCTAGCAGGTCTTTGTCTTGGAGATAAGTTGCCACATTCATTAAGTCGGTGGGCTTACCTTGAACGTGCAATTCTAGTGCGGCTTCGTAAATCTGACGGTGAGCACTGAGATAAAATGCTTCGGGCCGCAGGATGTCGGTGATCCGACCGATCGCTTCTGGATCCATTAAAACCCCACCGAGAATCGCTTCCTCTGCATCAATATTTTGGGGTGGGAGACGATCGCTGAGGGATTGAAATTCTTTGCGGCTCGCTTCTTGCACCATACGATTCTATCCGGGGCTAGCAGGGTTGGATGCTGATTACTATAGCGGAGATTTTGGTTCTCAAGCTCCCCGTCTCAGCAGGCCTATTATTATAGTGCCTTTGTATTGATCGGGTCAGATCGATCGCCCTATTGCCGATTTGCGATGACTCACGAAAAAAAGGGACACCTGATGATGTCCCTTTTGCTCAAAGCGTATCGATTGCCAATTACTCGGCGGCAACCACTGCAAACTCAACTTCAACTGTAATCTCCGGATGGAGCTCAACCTGAGCGGTGTAATCGCCGAGCTTGCTGACGCTGGGCACAGTGACGTTGCGCTTATCAACTTCAACGCTGGCCAACGACTTGATCGCATCGGCGATTTCCTGGTTGGTGACGGTACCGAAGATGGCATCATCTTCACCCGCATTTTTCTCGATCGACAGTTTGCCAGCTTTTGCGATCGCGGCTTGCTGCTTGACTGCTTCCTGTTTCAGCTCTTCAAGCCGCTGACGTTCTAGCTCTTTGCGCCGCTCGACTTGCTTCAGTACACCGGCAGTCACTTCTAGACCGATACCTTTAGGCATCAGATAGTTGCGAGCATAACCGGGGGCGACTTCTACCAAGTCACCGAGCTTACCTAATT
>CAVPGX010000014.1:0-181979 GCA_963704065.1 uncultured cyanobacterium
GGCATGCACCGGCGTTAGTTGATATGCCAGCGGCAAAGGCGGATCAGACCATTCTCAAGGGATTGCAGAAAACGAAAATTAAGGCCACTTGGATTCCTTGGACGCAGGGACGACTGGCTTTGCGCACGGGCTATGGGGCGGGGATTGCCTCGCCGGGTTGGTATCAGCATTTGTGGCAGGCCTATAGTGGCCGACATCAGCAACGGTTTGCCGATACCGATGCGAAGGCGTTGATTAGTACTCGCTGGATGACGCATGTGGCGCGGTTATTGCGGCGGCAGGGGATCGATGCCTCTTCCGCCAGTGTGATTGAGTCAGTGCGGTTAGCAGAATCCTTAGCGGCGCTACGACAGTACCCATTGCCCGGGCTGGCGGAACTGAATGAAGCGACTCAAACCGTGCTCTGCTTTGGGGATAACTTGCCAATGCAAGTGATTCACGAAAAGCTGATTATTAACGATCGTTTAGGCCAAGTGCCGAGTGATGCGCCGATGGTGCCATTGCAACAGGATTTGCAACGGTGGCAAAAACGCCTACGGCTGCAGCCAAGTCCCGATGCGAAGGAACTGATCCTCGATCTGCGGCAGGAAAATGATTTGGCCCGATCGCAGTTGTTGCATCGTTTGAATCTGCTGGGGATTAACTGGGGCCAACCCCAGACCACACGGGGTAAAGGCACGTTCAAAGAAGGCTGGGTCATCACTTGGCAGCCGACTTTTGAGGTGCGGTTGATTGAGATGGGCACGTGGGGCAATACGGTCGAAGTGGCGACAGCGGCGTATGTCGGGCATCTGGCGCAGACGGCAGATAACTTACCGGCATTAACGGAATTGCTCGATCGTGCCTTATTAGCGGATTTGCTGGCGACAATTGAGCCATTGATGCAGCGAATTCAGTCGGAAGCGGCGATCGCCCAAGATATTTCGCATTTGATGGGGGCGGTGCCACCGTTGGCGCAGGTGATGCGCTATGGCAATGTGCGATCGTTTAATGCGGATACGTTGTTGCCGATCGTGCGGGGACTGCTGACGCGGATTTGTATTAGTTTGCCGCTGGCCTGTGGGAACTTGGATGAGGACGCGGCGATGCAGATGGATGAGCATTTGTTGGCGGTGAATAGTGCGGTGAGTTTGTTGCAGTTGCCGGAGTTGAGTGAGGAATGGCAGGGGGCGTTGCTGCGTCTGACGGGACAGACCAATTTGACCGGATTGATTGCGGGGCGATGCTGTCGATTGTTGCTGGATGCGGGGGTGATGACGGCGGCGGCAGTGGCGCAGCGATTTAGTTTGGCTTTGTCGATCGCGAATGAACCGGCGCAGGCGGCGGCTTGGGTGAGTGGGCTATTGAAGGGGAGTGGGCTGTTGCTACTGCACAATGCGGTGCTGTGGCAGATTATGGATGATTGGGTTTGTGGGCTGTCAGTGGATGCGTTTCCGCAGGTGTTGCCCTTATTGCGCCGATCGTTTTCGGAGTTTCCGGCGGCGGAGCGGCGGCAGATGGGCCAGCAGGTACGCCAGGGTTTGGGCAGCGTGGCGTTGGTGGAGGCGAGGGCGCTGGATGTCGATGTGGCCCGATCGAATGGGATGTTGCCGATTTTGGGGCAGATTCTGGGGGTTAAACCGGGGGTTGAAGCGGGGATTGGCGGGGAGATTAAAGATTAGTTGCGGGGATTGGGGTGCGGGATACGTGCCCGTACAGGGGTTTAATTGTGGAGTTGGTGGAGTGAGTATGAATTCGGAAATTGCGGAAAATGAAAGGCTGCGGCGGTGGCGGCTGATTCTGGGGGGTGGGGCGGCTGATGGCATTGGTTGCGGTGGTGTGGGTGGGGGTTATGGCGCAGGTGGCGGTGGCTTGAGTGCGGACGATCGGGCGATCGATGCGGCGTTAGAGGCGCTTTACAATCGCGATCGTTCGGGGGGATTGGGCCATTCGGCGCCGAAGGTGGCGCGCTGGTTGGGCGATATTCGTCGGTATTTCCCCAGCGCGGTGGTGCGGGTGATGCAACAGGATGCCCTAGAACGGCTGAATTTGCAGCAGATGTTGCTGGAGCCGGAGATGCTGGAGGCGATCGAGCCGGATATCCATATGGTGGCGAATTTGGTGTCGCTGAGTCAGGTGATGCCGAGTCAGACGAAGGAAACGGCCCGGATTGTGGTGCGTCGGGTTGTGGAGGAGTTGCAGCGCCAGCTCGAACAACCGATGCGGCAGGCGGTGATGGGTAGCCTGAATCGATCGATTCGCAATCGTCGTCCGCGCCATAGTGAGATTGACTGGAACCGCACGATTCGGGCGAATCTGAAGCATTATCAGCCGCAGTACAAGACCATCATTCCGGAGACGCGGATTGGGTTTGGGCGGAAGCAGTCGTCGCTGCGGGATATTATTCTGTGCGTTGATCAGAGCGGGTCGATGGCGACTTCGGTGGTCTATGCGAGTATTTTCAGTGCGGTGTTGGCATCATTGCCAGCGGTGGCCACAAAGATGGTGGTGTTTGATACGGCGGTGGTGGATCTGAGCGATCTGCTGCAAGACCCGGTGGATGTGTTGTTTGGGACGCAGTTGGGCGGCGGCACTGATATTAATCGGGCATTGTCCTATTGCCAAGGCTTGGTGCGGCAACCGCAGGATACGATTTTGGTGTTGATTAGTGATTTGTATGAGGGGGGTAATAATGCGGCGATGCTGAAGCGGGTCGTGTCGCTGGTGGGCAGTGGAGTGCAGGTGATTGCGCTATTGGCGCTGAATGATGATGGCACGCCTTGCTATGATCACCGCAATTCGCAGGCGTTTGCCGCGATGGGGATACCGACGTTTAGCTGTACGCCGGATCTTTTCCCGACCTGATGGCAGCGGCGATCGCCCGGCGGGATTTGGCGCAGTGGGCCGCGACCCAGGAGATGACGATCGGCTAGATTTTGCGAATCATTCGCTGTGCTGATAAGTCGTCTTTCTTATACCGGGATGACGATCGACGCTGGGGCGATCGCGAAAATCATGCTCAGAACTCTAGGGATTTCTGATGCTCATGCGATCTCGTTCGATTTTTGGGAGCCATTGTCAAGATGAAAGTATTTCGTGAGCATTAAGTCAAGATAACGGTTTGGGTCAGCGGTTGTCATGTTTTTTGCATCCAATCCAAGTGACTTTGGTCAATCCGCTGCACCCGAATTGTTAGCCTGTGTTGTACTTTATGCAACTTTTGTAAGAGACAAGAGTTTATCTAACGAGGATCTTTCTTGCAAAAGAAGTATGGGTTACTTGCTTATAGACCAGTGCTATTCAACATTCGCGTTATCGTGTCAATAAACTTTTCCCCCCAAAGAATTGACAGTAAACCACAAGATATAATTAACACGAATGCAACACCTACTTGAACTAGTCCAAAGTTATTAAATTCCCCATATGTAACGGGGATAAGCAGTACAAGAATGCCAAGTAAAGCACCACCAAGAAAGCGATAGATAACTTTAATAGGTGAACGCGGGTTAGAATCAGTATTGTCAGAGGTTATAAGAGGTTCATTTTTTTCGTCGGTGGTCATGTCAACACACTCCCTAATTTGGGATGGATACTCCGATTATACAAAACTCATGTTGTTTCTGAAAAAGCCGACATACTCCCCACTCTGCCTAGATTTCAAGAATACTCCAATGATAGCTTAGTAAGTCTAATGTCCCCTTGGCAAGCTAACAATCAGCCAGGCTTCAAGCATTCTCCCACCAGTAACCTAGCAGGCTAACAATTAGTAGGTGGAAATTTTCCGCCTATTCACCTAAATCTGGGGTGATAGGCAGAAAAGTTCAGCATATCCCCCTAGGGTAAAACAAGAATCTTTCCGCCTATCTTTCCTATTGGCAGGATAGACCGACTATTTCCCAACATCTACCATTTCGTCCCTAGGATATCGGTAACTTCGAAAAACTCAAACCAAATTAGAAACGAATGCAGCATATAGGGTTGCTGCTAGCCTAAGTTCAACCATTGATATTAAAGTTGTTGATTTCCGTACCGACACGCTAAATACATACAAAAGCAATAGCAGATATTTCAACCGGCGACCAAATTACTGCGTCTCGCCGGGTACCATCGGATCTTCCGCCGTGCTCGCACAGCCCACATAAATTTTGTTCTTGAGCATCAGCATCGACGTAAAGGGATACTGATTATCCGACATGCCATCATTGCAAAATCCGGTTGAAGTTTTGTTGATCACCAGTAGACCATCGACCGATTGATTCTTCAGGTAATACACCCGTGCCGCACTGGCCGGACGCCCTTCCGCTTTTAATGGCTCCATATAGGGAAAACGAATCGAATCCTGGCCCAGGCTGGAATACTCAATGCCTTGGCGGGTAATCTGCACCCCCCAAAATGGCTCAGTCCCACTCGCTTGAACCAACATTGTCCGGTCATCGGGAGCAGCTTGAGCAACTAACATTGTGATCCCTAAACTGGACGCGGCAATCACGCCTATCGCCAAAATCGAAGAATAAACTTGCATGGGCTAATGGTTGAAACAAGGAGTGCTTAACTAACTACCGGCTGTCGATCGCGTTTTCCCGAAAATCGCCTAACAATCAAGGCTTAAGCATCGGCGATCGCCCCACCGCAAGAACTGCCTGCCCCAGCCGTACAACCAAAGCAATGCCGTTGTGTGGCGATTTGTCGTTGCGCTAATTGATCTGGATCAAAATCCCGAATATGCATTTTTGGCGCCACCGGTATCTCCAACATTTGGTTAAAGTCACAGTCATAGATAGAACCGTCCCAACCGATCGAAATTGTATTGCGACACATCAGACCGGCTATCGTCCCAGAATTAAACGAATTCACCAGCAATTCCATATAATCTTGGAGATTACCGGATTGCTCGAGCCATTCCAAATAGCGTGAGATTGGCATATTATTTAGCGTGATCAATCGGTCAAACGTCACACCTTGATGCTTCAGCAGACCCGCCTTCCATTCTTGCTCGAGTTTTGCCTGTCCACTCGCCAGAAAAGCCCCAACCGGATTACTGACTAGGGTGAGTTGTCGCTGTGGGTCGCCCTGCCCATAACCGACCATGTTGAGCTGTTTTAGGACGGCGATCGACTGTTCATAGGTGCCCTGACCGCGCTGCTTATCGGTATTGATCCGACGATAGTGCGGCAACGAACAAACAATCTCGACGCCACGCTCAGCCAACCATTGCGGCAAATCCTGTTTCCCCGGTAACAGCAATACGGTCAAATTGCAGCGATCGATCACCTGCTTACCCCGCCGCACGCATTCATCCACCAAGTAGCGAAAATGCGGATTCAGTTCCGGCGCACCGCCCGTGATATCGACAGTATGCGCGTTAGTCTGATCCAACGCCGCGAGGCATAAATCAATCGTCTCGCGATCCATATTTTCTTTGGTGCGATCGGGCCCCGCATCGACATGGCAATGCTGACAGGTCATATTACACAACTTGCCGATATTGATTTGAAAGATTTCGAGGGCGGTGGGTTTTAGCTGTGACCAGCCATGAGCCGCGATCGTTGGATCAAAGTCACCGTTATGGGTCAGTTGCGACAGATCTAACGTCGCCAAAATCTGCTGTTGATAAGCCGCTGACGCTAAGGGCGAACGACGCCGAGAGAGCGTTTGCGCGGGCTGGGGCACAGTTCGCGAATCGTTTGAATCAAATGGAGACATGGACTTTCTGAGGCTGACTTAGCAGGTTTACTTAGCGCGATCGTTTACCGGACTGACTCACATCGACAATCGATCAACTTGATCCAGCATCTGCAAACCGTGAATCAACGAAGCCCCACCACGAATCGCAGTTGCCACATGGATTGCTTCTGTCATTTGCTCCACATCCGATCCTTGCTGCAAACTTTCCTTCGTATAAGCATCAATACAGTAGGGACATTGCACAGCATGTGCCACAGCTAAGGCGATTAATGCTTTTTCCCGCTTCGATAGTGCCCCTTCTTCAAACACCGCTCCATAGTAGGCAAAAAACTTCTCCGACAGTTCGGGACTCCCTTCGCTGATTTTGCCAAAGTTCGGCAAATGTTCTGACTTGTAATAAGCATCCATCGTCAACTTACCTGAACCATTATCTACAGAGCGATCGGGCACACAATCATGGCACGTGCTAAAAGCAACGACACATGAACGGCCCAACACTAGATGGGCACAACCGATACTTTCAATTTATGCGCACTCAATTTTAGGTACAACTAACTCTAAGTACAACTAAAACTGACAAACAGATTGCACTCTGGCGATCGATTCTACAGCAGCTGACTGAATACCTCGACTCGCAGCAGCCAACGCCAATTATGCCAATACTTGCTTTGCCTGCTCCGCGATGAGCGATTCCGAATCCGCCGCTAAGGTCTGAAGTGCCGCCTTAGTTTCCGGTGTATCAAAGTGTAATAGCGCTTGCAAAACGCGGTGCCGCACTTGCCAATCTTCATCATGGACATGGGGCAAAATCAGCGCAATCGCCCTTGGATCCCCTAGCTCCCCAAGGGCCCCGATCGCTGCTGGTACCAGCAATGGATCAGTCGATTGGATCGCATGCTCCAGAATTTCAAACCCGCGTGGATCACCCAACTCTCCCAATGCAGCCACAATACTGAAGCGGACAATCCAATCGGATGTCGCTTGGTAAAGTTCCAGCAGATCTTCGTAGCCTTCCCGCAGCTTCAACCCCGCGATCGCATCCGCAGCTGCCGCAACTACATCTGATTCTGAATCTTTTAAACCGACACGCAGCAATTGCAGTGATCGGTCTAAGTCAACGCGCCCGACTGTGCCCAATAGGCTCATCGCCGCATAGCGCACACGCGCATTCGAGTCGCGTAAAACTGGCTGCAACAACTCAAACGCTTCCTCAGCCTTGATGGGACGCAAATGATTAATGCCTTGAAGCCGATCGCCAAAGTCCTCAGAGCTCAAGAGCGCTTTAGCAGAGTCTGGAGTAATGCTCATTTTCTAATGACAGATTGATTAATTATCAGGGACAGGTTTATTGATTGATTCATGGAATATGCCGTCAAGGCATGCTGCCTATTTTCCCACTCTATCTGTCCTCTGACTCAATACACTTTAGCGGGAAGCATTTAGGCTGGCTGCATTGACTCAGCCATTGCTCGAATAATATCACCCCGTGTCAAAATGCCGATTAAATGATCATCATTGTCAAGAACCGGCAAACTATGCACCTTCAGCTCATTCATCCGACGAGCAGCGATGGGTAAGCGTTCAGTCGCGGCGATCGTCACTGGTTTTTGGGTCATCACATCCGCAACAGTCTGGCCGAGAGCTTTGTGCAGCGATCGCTCATACTTCGTCGGATCTTGCAGATAGATCACACTATCGAGCAACATAATGTAAGCCGGGGGCGTTACCCCCGTCTCTTGCCACATGAGATCGCTCTCCGAGACAATCCCAATTAATTGGCCCTGCGCATCGACCACTGGCAAACTACTGATATGTTTTTCGGCCAACGTTTTAACAACTTCCGAAATTGCCGTTTCAAGATGAACGACGATTGGGTCGCGGGTCATGACCTCACTAACCAGTTTATTCATAAAGCCTCCTACATCCGTGAAGCATAACGCAGCGGTAAAATCAGCCAGTTGGCTGCTTGTGACCAAGGGACGGTCGAAGAAGCGCGGCCCCATAGTTCTATTATTCTTTGAAGCTCGAGGGTTCGTCCCCTTTTGTTACAGGTCTTCATCTGTCCCCCATCGACGGCAGCGCGTGATCAAGGCTAACTAAGTGAATGCGCTCAAGTAAGTTTGGCCAACATATTTCGCCCAATATGTCAGCGCATAAAAAATCGCATTCGCAGGAAAATCAGGCTTCAACCCCAATCCTCCTCCCACGGATCAAAATCATCCGGCGTCGTCTCGCGGGGCCGCCGAATCGGCGGTGGGGCTGCATCCGGACCACGCCGCTTTGGCTCAAGATTGAGTGGGGTTCGAGGCGCCGCCGTCTGCGGTGGCACTGCCTCTGACGAGACCTCGTCCCAGGAGGCTTCGAAGTCAAAATCGTCATATTCGTCGTAATCATTCACTCGACCGCGGCGATAGTGGTCGCGATCGGTGGGTGTTAATGGGCGATCGTCATGGTCATAGTCCCCTTCAAACAACTCATCGCGTAAATCGCGGGCCCGATCGCGGGCGACTTCAGCCGATTCTAATAGTTCATAACTGAGTTCCTGAGCCCGTTCTCGCGCCTGTTCAGCTAAAATCTGCGCTTTGCTGCGGGCCCGTTTGGCTTTCTGCTTGGCTCGTTCGACAACGGATTGTAATCCTTGACTAGCATGAGATGACTCTTCGTTGAGTGTCTCAGTCAACCGGGAAATCCGGTCTTGAACCCCTGGTTCATATACCTCTAGCTGATCAGCAATGCCAGCCGACACGACGACTCGACGTTTGCCCCAACCCAAAACTTGCGTCGGATAAAGCGCATAGACCGGACCCGCCAAACGCTTCAATCCACCCGGGCTGAATAGGTAATACTTCACCATGCCGGTTTTCAGATCAAACACATGATCATGAATGCGGCCCAGCCGATTACCAATATCAGTCCAGATCTCACTGCCAATCAACGACTCAATCTGTTGCACACGCTGCGCATCCGTTTCCACCGGGTCAGCATTGACAAAGATGCCATTTTCACCAATCGTCTCAAGCTGATCAAGATTGAAGGCCAGTTTCACCCGATCGAATGGCCCTGATTTACAAATAAAGCCGAGTACCCGATGCGCTTGCGGGTACTCCCATAAAACCTCAACTCGGCCAAATTCATCCATCGTGCTGCGGTTAAGCACAAGCTGATTGATCACATTGCTGTAGCGGACAGACTCAGAAGCCATGATGGTAAGCAGAAATAGTGGAAGCGCGCATTGACTATTGAATCACTAAGTATCTAGTCACTAGTTTAATCGCTGGTGTGATTGCTCAACAGGCCCTCCAAGGTAGAGGTTGCCGAATCGGCGGCAAGTTTTTGCTGATGTTCTAGTGCCAGAGTTCATTAGAATGATTGAGGCAATTTAATGCCATTGGCTTAGATTTTAATTTCATCTCACTCAGGAGTTCCCACGCATGAGTTTCTTGCAACGACTCGCGCAAACAACAGCGAGAAAATCTTTTCTGGGATTACTCTTGGTGGCTGTCGCCCTGACTAGTTGTTCTCCCCCTGTCAATGCTGGCGATCAGCCGAGCGGGGACCTAGAAAAGCAGGTGCTCGAAATTATTCGTAAAAATCCGGCAGTGATTTTAGAATCGGTCGCCAAATACCAACAGGAGCAACAAGCGCAGCAGGCCAAGGCCCGCGAGGAGATTATTCGCAAACCAGAGACGATTATTGGCGATTCTCCCCAACTTGGCCAAGGCAAGACGATATTAATTGAGTTCTCGGACTTCCAATGTCCATTCTGCGCACAGGCTCAGGCCAATCTCAAGCAATTTATGGCTCAACGATCGGGAGAAATCACGCTCGTTTATAAACATTTGCCGCTCGCGCAAATCCACCCGGAAGCGCTACCGGCGGCCCAAGCCGCCTGGGCCGCGCAACAACAAGGCAAATTCTGGGAGTTTCACGATGCGTTATTTGAACACCAGGACAAACTGGGCGATGAATTCTACCAAACCACCGCAAAGCAACTGGGCTTCGACCTGGCCAAGTTCAATCAAGATCGATCCAGTGAAGCCGCCAAAACCGCGATCAAGCAGGATATGGCATTAGCGGCTTCGCTCGATCTGCGTGGCACTCCCACCTTCATCATGAACGGTCAGTTATTCTCTGGTGCGGTCTCGATCGAGGAACTCGAGCAACGCTTCGCCCAAAAATAGCTCGCTCAACCGCCTGTGATGCGCGCGCATCACAGGCGCTGGCGCAGAACGTTCAATAATTTCAGCATTGACTCTGGTAGTGGCGCGATTGCCTCAATTGGTTCACCACTCACCGGATGCGTCAACCGCAGACGCCAGGCGTGCAATACCTGACCGGGCAAATTGACCTTCAGCGATTTCCGGCCCGAAGTATAGGTTGGGTCACCGACGATCGGAAAACCAATATGTGCCGCATGTACCCGAATCTGATGCGTCCGACCAGTGTCTAGCTCAAACTGCAAGAGTGCGTAATTGCCTAAGCGCTCCTGCACTGACCAGTGGGTCACCGCATTACGACCTTTCGCCGCATCCACCACAGCCATCTTTTGGCGATCGATCGAATGTCGGCCGATCGGAGCATCAACCGTTCCTGTATTTTCCTGGGGAATGCCATAGACCACCGCCAGATAGGTACGCCGGGCGGATTTAACGCGAAACTGCGCCTGTAAGTTGACGAATGCCTGTTCTGTTTTCGCCACCACGATCGCGCCAGTGGTGTCTTTGTCCAATCGGTGCACGATCCCAGGACGCTGCAGACCGTTGATTCCCGGTAGGGTTTCTCCTCGTGCAGCACAATAGGCCAACAACGCGTTTACCAATGTGCCCGAGTAATGCCCAACGGATGGATGTACAACCATTCCCGCCCGCTTATTTACCACAATTAAATGGGCATCTTCATAGAGAATATCCAGGGGAATTGACTCGGGAATCAGGGCTAAAGGTGCGGCATCTGGAATCGTAATTTGAATCAGATCTCCGAGTTCAACAGCCGCCTTCTTAGAGGTACAAACTGCACCATTCACACAGACGTTGCCCTCACTGATCAGCTTTTGCAAGCGCGATCGCGACAAATCAGCTAGTTGCTCGGCCAAGTAAGCATCGAGCCGATCAGCCGCAGTTTCGGCTGCCACTTCGATTAGCACCGTCATTTAGGCAGTCAATCCTGTCACCTGCGCCACAACGCTCATCACTTGTAGGCGACTCAACTTACTGTGCCCCGCCGCCATCGCATCTAAAGTTGCGTGGGCCAGCGCTAGCGGCAGCTTACAAAAATCTTGGGCCGGTCCCTTCGGTAAGGCAGCTGTATAGGCATCCGCTAAAGCCAGATTCCGCCGGGCATACTGTTCAATGTCTTCGTCCGTCCAACCCGCCGGATAAAAGTTGACGCCGCGCTGTAAATCTTCCTGATGATTCCGCAGAATATTCACGGACTGTAATCCGCGGCCAAACCCAATTGCTTCTATACGATCGGTTTGTGTGCCGTCATACCAAGCCCACAGATCCGACAGTAGCAAACCAACGGATCCGGCAACACTAAAGGTATAGCGATCAAAATCATATTCGGTCTGAATCTCCCAGTTCCGCAGTGACCAATAGGCCATGCGATCGCTCATCGCCGCTGTTGCCTCCCAAATCCGGGGGCCAATGCTCGGCGGTGCGTAGGATGCCCACTCGCCAATGCGCAAAGAAACCTCTGGCAGCTGATGATAATAGTCACCAAAAGCCCGCGCAAAATCTTCATTTGTAAACTTCGCCGTCCCGGATTGCAGCACTTGGCTGATCTCCACTAGAATATGCGCTTTTACCGCGCCTGGTAAATTCGGATCATCCTCAACTTCATCGATCGCCCTCATACATAAGTAGCCAGAAGTTACAGCTTCGCGTAATCCCTTCGGTAATCGGCTAATGGGGATATAGAAGGTACGACTCGTTTCCTTCAGAACATTCAAGGCATCATGGCTCATGCCAATTCTCACTCCTCATCCGTGTAACCAGTATCTAAACCTTGGTCGATCGACGCTTAATATCGATGACGTTAAATCGATGGTCATAAGTTTCTCCTTAGAGTAAAGCCTCAAGCACAATTCATGACAAGGTTTTTCTGAACAGTTTTCCGAATAGTTTACTGAATAGCTCAAATGCACTGGTTCAGAAACAATTCGGCAAAGGTCCCATCTTTTTGCTCTAGGTCATTAATTGTTGTCAAATTTGCCCTAAGATTTTCGCGGGCGCTACGTCCAAGAGCAGACGTTCAAAGGCGATCAGAGGCAATTCATGGCATTTTGGTTAATCAAATCAGAACCCGACGTTTACAGCATTGAAGCAATGCGTCAAGAGCACATCGGCATCTGGGATGGTGTGCGCAACTACCAAGCCCGAAACTTCCTCAAATCCATGAAGTGTGGCGATTTAGCTTTCTTTTATCACTCCAATACCAAGCCGCCGGGCATTGCCGGTTTGGTCAAAGTTGTTGAGGAAATGGTTGTGGATCCAACACAGTTTGATGCCAAGGGCGATTACTACGACCCAAAATCGACGGTGGAGCAGCCGCGCTGGCACACCGTAAAAGTGCAATTTCTCGAAGCAATCCCCGAACTCATTGCCCTCGATACATTACGTGAACAATTCACTCCCGATGAATTGCTGTTGGTCAAACGTGGCAGTCGGCTTTCGGTCATTCCAGTGACCGATGATGTCGCAAACCGGATATTGCAGCTAGGCCGGTTTGAATTTCCGCATCCTGCGTCAACGTAGTCATTCCAAGCAAATGAGTTAACCAGGCGTTGAGGCGATTAATCCAAGGGATTTCATGGGGACATGACTATCTCTTGCGCCGATTGTTGTCGCGTTAAGCTAAAATTGTTAACGCTTCTTAATATGGGAGTTAGCGACTTTCTTGAACCAAGGAGCAAAAACAATTCCTTCATTTAGTGAACTATCATGTCTCTTCCGATTCGGAACGTTGCCATCGTTGCCCACGTTGACCACGGTAAAACCACCCTGGTTGACGCGCTATTGAAACAATCTGGAACCTTCCGCGAAAATGAAGAAGTCCCTGATTGTGTGATGGATTCCAACGATCTCGAACGGGAGCGTGGTATCACCATTTTGTCTAAGAACACCGCCGTAACCTATAAAGATACGCTAATCAATATTGTTGACACCCCAGGACACGCTGACTTCGGCGGTGAGGTTGAACGGGTACTCGGTATGGTCGACGGCTGTCTCCTCATCGTGGATGCCAATGAAGGTCCCATGCCGCAGACACGCTTTGTGCTGAAGAAAGCGCTCGAAAAGGGCCTCCGTCCGATCGTCTTCGTCAATAAAATCGATCGGGTCCGCCAAGACCCACATGTTGCCGTCGATAAGGTACTGGATCTGTTCATCGAGCTCGGGGCCGACGACGATCAGTGTGACTTCCCCTATCTGTTTGGTTCTGGTCTCGGAGGCTTTGCCAAAGCCGACCCCACGGCAGAGTCAGATAACATGGAGCCCTTGTTTAATGCGATTTTGCGCCACGTTCCACCACCAATCGGTGATCCAGAGAAGCCGTTGCAGTTGCAGGTGACGACGCTCGATTACTCTGACTACCTGGGGCGAATCGTCATTGGGCGGGTCCATAACGGCACAATTAAGGCAGGTCAGCAAGCGGCTTTGGTTAAGGATAATGGTAAGACCGTCAAAACAAAAATTACTAAGCTGCTGGGCTTTGAAGGCTTGAAGCGCGTTGAAATTCCCGAAGCGACGGCGGGCAACTTGGTCGCAGTTGCCGGTTTTGCGGATGCAAATATTGGTGAAACCATTACTGACCCGGATAATCCGCAGGCGCTGCCGCTAATCAAGGTCGATGAGCCGACCTTGCAGATGACCTTCATCGTGAATGACTCGCCCTTTGCTGGGAAGGAAGGCAAATTTGTGACTTCGCGTCAGGTGCGCGATCGTCTGATGCGCGAACTTGAGACAAACGTCGCACTGCGGGTTGAGGAAACCGATTCCCCCGATCGTTTTTCCGTTTCCGGCCGGGGTGAGTTGCACTTGGGCATTTTGATTGAGACCATGCGCCGTGAAGGTTACGAATTCCAAGTTTCGCAGCCGCAGGTGATTTACCGTGAAGTCAACGGTCAACCGTGTGAGCCGTTTGAAACCTTGGCGCTCGATGTTCCGGATGAAGCCGTCGGTGCTTGTATTGAGAAACTCGGTAGCCGAAAAGCCGAAATGCAAAATATGGAAGCCAATGGCAACGGACGCACGCAGCTAGAGTTTGTGGTACCGGCGCGGGGCTTGATTGGTTTCCGCGGTGAGTTTATCCGTCTCACTCGTGGTGAAGGCATCATGAACCATAGCTTCCTCGATTACCGCGCGATGGTGGGTGAAATCCAGTCGCGCTATAACGGTGTGATTATTGCCTTTGAGGAAGGTACTGCGACATTCTATGCATTGCAAAATGCTGAAGATCGCGGGTTGTTCTTCATCAAGCCTGGCACGAAAGTCTACAAGGGGATGATCATCGGCGAGCACAATCGCCCCCAGGATCTTGACCTCAATATCTGTAAAGCCAAGGCCCTGACAAATCACCGAGCTGCCAGTGGCGATGAACTGGTGCAGCTGAAAGCCCCCGAAGAGATGAGCCTCGAGCGGGCACTAGAGTATATTGGGCCCGATGAGTTGCTGGAGATTACACCCGAGTCAATTCGTCTGCGGAAGCTCACGAAAAAAAAGGCCGTTGGTAAGAAGTAAATCTCGCATCGGAATCTGACGGATTAGACGATTTAACAAACAGGGGGCAGTTCTGTAGAACTGCCCCCTGTTTTGAATAGAGCTTTGAATAGAGTGCTGACTATGTTACTGCCGATCGGGAGTGCCAACCAGTCATACATATCGGCTCATGCGATTATCCAGCAATCAAAGCATTGACCAACGCATAGCAACCACCGAGCGCAACTGCACCACCAGTCCAACGTACGGCTTTTGCCTGCATCAACTTTTCACCCAACCGGGCACTACCCATTCCCACTAGGTGCAACACCGCCGTAGCGGTGACAAAACCCAAACCATAGGCAAGCGCTGAAGCACCCTGCGGCATTTCAGCCCCATGGGCGTAGCCATGAAATATCGCAAAAAATGCAACCAAGCCCATACTCAGGAATAACGGTAAGCGCAATGCGGCAAAAACCAGGCCACCCAGAATAATGCCAGAAGCAAGAATCCCTGGCTCAACCAGCGGCAACGGCAGATTTAGGCCACCGAATAGACCACCGATCACCATTGTCCCGACAAAGGTCAGGGGCAGGGCCACCAACGCCATCTTGCCCAGTTGTACTGCCCAAAGCCCCACGGCAACCATCGCCAAAATATGGTCCAGCCCACTCAATGGATGGACAAATCCAGCCCAGAAGCCCAAATCACCCTGAGGATGGCCGGGGTGCGCCTGCGCGATGGTTGGCAGCAGAACTGTGAAGCCGATCGTGCTACAAAATAGGAATGCACTGCGAACATTATGGAATTTCATCTGAACCTCAAATCGTTGCAACGTTGAATCGAATATACTTTGGAATGTGCGGTCAACCCATCTACAGGCGATGGAAGCCAACTAAATTTTGCGCCTGTAGGTATCTAAAAACTTAGTCCAACACCATCATCAACCAGGGCGAATCATGCAATTATTTTAAGTTTTCAGGCTGTGCATTACCCAACTGGCTCACCTCAAGCGGCCAATGCTAATACAGCCTCACGACCATGTTGGCGCAGCAATTCCATCAACTCATCCCGATAGTCATGGAATACAGCATAGCGCTTCACTGCATGGGAACGCGTGGGCAAATTAATGGTTAGTTCTTTACGGACAGTGCCCGGACAAGCGCCTAAAGCATAGATCCGATTAGCGAGGAAAACTGCTTCCTCTACATCATGCGTGATCATAAAGACGGTAATCTGCGTCCGCTGCCAGAGGTCAATCATAAATTCGTGCATTGATTCTCGGGTATGCACATCCAGTGCGCCAAATGGCTCATCCATCAACAAAATCTTCGGTTCGGAAGCCAACGCCCGGGCGATCGCCACGCGCTGCTTCATACCACCGGACAACTCTTTGGGCAATAAGTTAGCAAATTTACTTAAACCCACGATATTCAGGTAGTAGCTCGCCTGCTCGCGACGGTGTTTTTTCGGTACCCCTCGCAACTTCAGACCAAATTCCGCATTTTGCTGCACCGTCATCCAGGGATACAGTGTGTAATGTTGAAACACCATACCCCGATCGGCACCAGGGCCAGTAACAGGCTGACCATCAATGCGGACTTCCCCCCGCGTGGGTCGATCGAGTCCTGCAATCTGGCGTAGCAGGGTTGATTTTCCGGAGCCAGATGCCCCCACCGCACAAATGAATTCACCGGCCTCAATCGTCATATTAATATCTTGCAGAACCACAAGCCGACCATTTTTTGTCTGAAAATGCTTGTGTAATCGATCGACTTGTAGAAACATCAGAAACCTCTTAATTAATGTCAGTTGGCTGAACGGAAATGTACCTAAATCAGTCTGATTTACGACTTTTGATCAGCCCATTTGCAAGTGACACGCAAGGCAAACTGCAATGACAAATCAAACAGTAAGCCAATCACACCAATCACAATTAAGCCAACAAAAATTTCATCGGTACGCAAAAAGCGCCCCGCGACACTAATTCGCCGCCCTAAACCTTCAGTCGCCGCAATCAACTCGGAAACAATCACTAGCTGCCAAGCGGCGGCCAAGTTAATCCGACAAGCATCAATAATCCCCGGCAAAACATGGGGAAGAATCACCTCTGTCAGTGCATTCCAACGACTACCACCTAGCATATAGGTCGCTTCAATTAAGTCCTTCGGCACAAATTTGACAGTATCCATCACCATCAACGCATTAAAGAAAAACACCCCAATAAAAATCAGCATGATTTTTGGTTCTTCCCCAATGCCTAAATAAAGAATCAGCAGCGGGATAAATGCTGGAGCCGGCATATAACGCATCAGGCCAAAGGCCGGCTCACACAACGCCCGAATACTCGGGAAACTCCCCATCAGAATGCCGATCGGAATCGAACAAGTAGCAGCTAACAGAAAGCCCATGCCCACCCGCCACAGACTCGCAACAATATCACGCGGCAATTCGCCAGAGCCCCACAACTGGCCAAACGCCTGAAGTACAGCTGCTGGCGACGGCAAAAACTTCGGGTCAATGTTGCCAAAGGCCGTCACCAGAAACCAAATCAGTAACGGCAGCACGATCGACATCAGCATCAATATCGTGTTCAGCGGCTTGGGAATATCTTCCGCCAGTCGCCAAAACACCGTGGGCCGTAGGGTATTGGCTCGGATTAATGGACGAATTGATCGCGGTCCTTTGGGGTAGCTCATGATTTTTGCCCATAGCAAAGGGAGTTAGGCGTTCTGCTTCGCCGCATAGGCTTTAACAAACCGATCGTCAAATAAGTTACTTAGATCCGGCTTGGTTTCCGCCAATCCCACTTTGGTCAGGAACTCCGACATTTGCTCTGCCGCGAATGGCAGCGAAGTCATGTCATTGCCTGGCTGAAAGGCTTTGAGATTATCTTCAACTGGTGAAAATCCGGGTGCCATCGGCGTATGCTTTATATTCGTCAACGCTAACACCAGCTCGTTGCGCCTGAATTGCGATCGCTTCGTCGGGGTTGGCTTTGATGTAATCTAACGTCGCAAACCAGGCATCCACCATGGCTTGAACTTGGTCGGGATTGGCTTCGACAAATGTCCGCGCAAACACGAGATGATCCGGAATTGCGCCCGGAAATTCCTTCGAGCTAAACAGTTCTTTGCTGCCTTCACGCTTGAGCGCTTGGGTTGTAAATGGCGCAAATACACCCACTGCATCGACCTGCCCCGACACAAAGGCCGTTGCCGCTTGGCCTGTTTCTAAAGGCACAAATTCAATATCGGATGGCTTCAGGCCCGCTTTTTCCATGCCGAGAAGGAGCAGGAAATGATCGACGGTTCCCTCTTCCGCCGCAACTTTTTTACCCTTCAAATCCTCGATCGAATTAATGCCTTCGCGGACAATAATTTTGTCATTCCCAGTTGAGTTGTCGTTCACCAAAACCACAACTTGGTCTGCCCCACCCGCAACAGAGCTAATCGTATCGTTCAGGGTTTGGGAATTGGCATCCAGCTGTCCGACGTTCAGCGTATTAATGGATTCAAGATAGCCATCGAACCATTTCAAATCAACCTGCACATTATTCGCATCGAAGATTTTTTGATCTTGCGAGACTTGCCACGGGAACCAACCCGGCCAAGCACTAAATCCCAGACGGACCAATGCGCCATTATTGGCCATAGGAGAACTGGCGGTTGGCGCTTGAGTGGCAGGATTACTACAGCTAACCGCAAATATTAATGTTGCACAAAACAGAAAGCAATAGCTCAACAGCGTTGCCTGCTGTTTGAATTTTGAGAAGTAGCCTTTCATAAAAACTGACTCATGATGGAGTGATCAACAGGTGCGCTATATTCAGAGGCCGGATACGGAGTTGGCGCACGTCCAGCCAATGCATGGATTAATGGGCAACGGCAACGGTCAAGGTTTGATCGACCGCTGCTTTTGGCTGAATCTGGGCTCTGACCCAGTCAAACCAAAGATCTAATCCATTCCCCGTCTTGGCCGAAACCGGAATCACTGTGACATGGGGATTCATTTGACGGACGTTAGCGATAATCCGATCGACATCAACCTCTAAATAGGGAGCGAGATCCATTTTGGTAATTAAGAGACAGTCTGCCTCTTGGAACATCACCGGGTATTTCAATGGTTTATCCTCTCCCTCGGTGATACTGAGCAGGGCAACTTTTGCATGTTCTCCCACTTCAAACTCGGCGGGGCAGACCAAGTTACCGACGTTTTCGACCAGGACTAAATCAAATATGGTTGGATCGTAGTCATGCTCAAGGCGATGAATGCCACCCGCCACCATTTTGGAATCAAGATGGCACGATCGACCGGTATTGATCGCAATCACCGGGACGTCATACTGGCGGAGGCGATCGGCATCGAGTTCGGTGGTCATATCGCCTTCAATCACGGCAATTTTGTATTCGCTGGTGAGGGCCGCGAGGGTTTTTTCTAGCAGGACCGTTTTGCCCGCACCCGGACTACTCATCAAGTTGCAACAAGTAATTCCCCACTGATCAAAATGGGTTCGATTATGATCGGCACCTTCTTGATTTACGTGAAGTAAGTTAATGCCAAGGGCAGCGTCAAAGGTTTGATGCATCGGAAAATTAGGATAGTGGTTGATAGCTGAACAGGATTCAAGGTCTGACTCAATGTCGATCGCTACTGTCGATCGCTCATAGTGCCACGGTTTGCGCACTGCATTCGAGCCGATCGATTTTCAATTCGCGCCCGGAGCGAATTTCATCCATTGGCGCTTGACAGGTGGGGCAAGCATATTGCAAGCCATATTCCGGTTGATATTCCTGCTGGCAGGGGTGACAGTAGGCAATTAATGGCGTTTCCTGAATCACTAGCTCCGCCCCTTCGAGGAATGTTTGGCGGGTTTGCACTTCAAAGGCAAACTGCAAACTCACCGGCTCAACACAGGTAAATCGGCCCACAATCAAATGCACTTTTTCGATCGTCGGCCGATCGGGTTGTGCTTCCCACCAGTCGCGAATCGTCACGATTAATGCCTTAGTCATATCGGTTTCATGCATGGGACTACCTCCAAGGTTCATCGACCGCCATATTGGCTTCCGCATGGATGTAGTCGGGTCTTTGACGCGGTAGTTGGCCGGACAACACCAAGTGCCCCATCGCGTCACAAATCACCCGCGTCGCCATCAGTGAGGTCATGTCGCTAACGTCATAGGGCGGGGAAACTTCGACCACTTCCAGACCACAAACGGGGGCGCGTTGGATAATTTTGCCGAGCAGCGCGAGCGCTTCGCGCGGGAGCAAGCCCCCAGGTTCCGGCCAGCCCGTTCCGGGGACAAATCCGGCATCAATACAGTCGATATCAAAACTGATATAGACACAATCCGTGCCATCTAAAGCCCGATCGAGGGCAAATTCCACCGCCGCATCAATCCCCATTTCGGTGATGTCAGTGACCGTCAAAATATTGGTCGCGCGTTCACGGCAAACTTTCACGCCCTGACGCGGCACTTGCCAGCCGCCAATTCCCAACTGCACCAGATTTTTGGCCGGGGCATTAGCCATATTGGTAGCATGGAACCAAGGACAGGTGTGCATCCGCTCATCTAAATCCGTTTCCTGGGTATCCACATGCCGATCGAAGTGGATAATGCCGACTTTTTTATCGCCTAAATGCCGACAAACGCCGCGGATGGTCGGAAAACCAATCGAATGATCGCCGCCCAAGATAATCGGAAATGCGCCGGAACTAAAAATATGGGCAATCCCCTTCGATATTTGGTCGAAAGATTTCTCGTTATTCCCCGGAATTGTAAAAATATCCCCGACATCACATAGGGTTATTTGCTCCCGCAGGTCCACACCCATCTCAAAGTTGTACGGCGTATAGAGGGCAGAAATTCGCCGAATCCCCTGGGGGCCAAAGCGTGTACCCGGTCGATAGGTGGTACCGGAATCATGCGGCACCCCGACGATCGCTACGTCATATTCGCCCACTTGGCGCACGTCTTCGAGATAGGGGGCTTTCAAAAATGTGTTAATCCCAGCATAGTGGGGAAGTTCACCACGAGAAAAGGTGGAAATCGTGCGATCACGGATACTGTCCGCCGCTTCTAACCCGTATTCGAGCCCTTTGGAAACTTCCTGCTGCCAACCAGTCAGCGGCAGTTGGGCTTCGCGTTCTAAGCCATGGGCGGCTTCTGGACCATTCTGGCCCGGCGTTTGAAACAGGGGATTTTCGCTCATATTCGGCACCCAGATGAGAATTAAACCAGCAAAGCCCGGAAGTCATGGCCCAGAGCGACAAAACTCCAGAACCAAAATCTCCCGGGCTTTTCTCCCGCCGTGTAACCAACATCAAATCATCTTCGATCAACGCTGGCTTGCCTCTCTCGGACCAGTCACGCCTGAGCCAATGGAGGCAAACGTCGGAACCCTAGAGGCCATAAATTTTCTTCCGAGCCTGAAATCACACATAGCAATCTGACAGTGAAAACCATGCAAAACAGCATGTAGTAAACACTGAAGAGAATATTGCTGATGTGCCTAATGATCCGGATTATTGCGCAAGCAGCATGGCGGAAATGTAGCCGATTTAACAAAATCGCCCAGCTTCACACTCTTCAGACAATCCACAACTCATCTCTCACTGATGCACCATTATTTGCTAGGATGATTGTTTGTATCGCTTTCTCTAGATTCTATGCCTTTACCTGTTGTCGCGATTATTGGCCGACCGAATGTTGGCAAATCCACAATCGTCAATCGCTTGGCGAAGGTGCAGGAGGCGATCGTCTATGACGAGCCCGGGGTGACTAGAGACAGAACTTACAAAACCGCATTCTGGCGCGATCGCGATTTTATGATCGTCGATACCGGTGGTCTAGTCTTTGACGATGAGACAGAATTTTTACCGATGATTCGTGAGCAGGCGCTGATGGCACTTTCAGAAGCCTGTGCTGCCATCTTCGTCGTGGATGGACAGGAAGGTTTAATGGAAGCCGATCGTGAGATATCCGATTGGTTACATCGGCAACAAGTGCCAGTAATTATGGCGGTCAATAAGTGTGAATCGCTGACCCAAGGCTATGCCCAAGCGGCGGAATTTTACGAGCTGGGCTGGGAAGCCTATCCGGTTTCGGGGATTCACGGTAATGGCTTAGCAGAAGCCTTAGATGAGGTGCTGTCGCACTTCCCAGCACCCAACGATGAAGCCGAGGAGGAAGAGATCCGCGTTGCGATCGTCGGTCGCCCCAATGTTGGTAAGTCGAGCTTGCTGAATGCCATCGCCGGCGAAAATCGCTCGATCGTCAGTCCGATTTCTGGGACCACCCGTGATGCGATTGATTTGCTAGTGGAACGCGATGGAGTGCGCTATCGTTTGGTCGATACGGCAGGGATTCGCCGGAAGAAATACGTCGAATATGGCCCGGAGTTTTTTGGCATCAATCGGGCGTTTAAGGCGATCGACCGAGCCGATGTGGTACTGCTCGTACTCGATGCAGTGGAAGGTGTGACCGACCAAGACCAAAAACTGGCCGGGCGTGTCCTGGAAGAGGGGCGGGCTTGTATTGTCGTGATGAACAAGTGGGATGCGGTCGAAGAAAAAGACACCTACACGATTCTGGAGCACATGAAGTCGGTCAAGGCAAGGCTGCACTTTACGGAGTGGGCTGATGTCGTGTTTACCAGCGCGGTGAGTGGACAGCGGGTCGAGAAAATCTTCGATATGATTGCCCCGGCTGCCGAACAGCACCGGCGACGGGTCAGCACTTCCGTGATCAATGAAATCCTCGAAGATGCGGTGAGTTGGTATAGCCCTCCTACCCTCAAGGGTGGCAAGCAAGGGCGGATTTACTACGGCACTCAAGTTACCGCGAAACCGCCAACCATTGCCCTATTTGTGAATAGTCCCGATCGATTTGGGGACACCTATCGTCGTTATATTGAGCGGAAAATTCGCGAGTCGCTAGGCTTTAAAGGCACACCGATTCGGATTCTCTGGCGTGGTAAGAAGATCCGCGAAATGGAGCGCGGCCCCAACAAGGCGGTGAAGGTGAAGAGCTAAGCTGGGTGGCGATGGATCAGCGATGACGGAATCGTTGTACTCGATCGCCACCATTCGTATAGACTTCAGAACACCGCAGGCCAGTCGCCTTGCCGAGATTCGTTAGCGATTAACCGATTGATAACCAGCAGGGCAAGTCGGATTTTCACCTAATTTTAATTTAGTAAAGCTAGGAGGAGTGGTAGTTGCCATTTCACTCACGCATAACACAGCACTCGGGCTCGCTCCCTGGGTTTCAGGATTAACCACGACCGCCACCAGCCCAAAGAATAGCCGATAGCCTGACGACTTCGGCTGCGCAATGATCATCACCTGATCGGGTTTAGCACCGTCAGGCACGATCTTATAGTCATATTCCTGACCAAAACTGCTCGTCGGTATCCCTAATTCGGCGATATTCTCCGCGAACTTCACTTGCTTCAAGTAAAATGCTTGCTGCGCCCTGGTCAGTGTGGCAGTCACACGTTGAACTTGATTTTCGATCGGCACTCTTTTTGCATCAGCGGCACTCCGATAGGCCGTACTCAAGTCGGCATTTTGCAGTGCCTGTAAACTTGCACCTTCTAATAGCGCGGCTTGCAATTTTGTACCTTGGAGATTGGCGCGATCGAGTTGCGCTCCGGTTAAATCAGCCAAATTGAGACAAGCATCGGTCAAATCAGCATCCCGTAGATCGGCTTGACGTAAATTCCCCGACACCAAAACGGCACCACGCAGGTTAGCCCCACGCAAATTCACCCCCGCCAATTCGGCAAAACTCAACTCAAATCCGGCTTCTTGCGCACTGGCAAGTTCTTGTTCCGTCGGTTGCGTATCGCGTTCACAAAGCGATGTGCGAATTTGGCCTGGTACTTGCCCCAAACGCCCAAAGTCAGGTGGCAAGGTGACGCCGGTCAACAAAGCACCGGCTAAATTGGCCTGCTCCAAATTGGCATTTTCCAGACGACTTCCAACTAAATTGGCCCGACTCAGATTCGCGCTTTGCAGTTTTGCACCGGACAGATTAACGCGGGTAAGGTCCGCACTTTTGAGATAAGCATTGGACAAATTTGCCCCCTGAAAGTTGGCATCTTCAAAGGTGACTTCATGCAGGTAAGCCCGTTCGAGATTGGCGTTCGTCAAGTTCGCATCGGACAGATTCACTGCCCCTAAGTTAGCCCGGCGTAAATTTGCACCGGTCAAATCCGCACCCACCAAATTGGCCCCGTATAAATTCGCCGCTTCGAGGTCAGCCCCCTGCAAATTGCAGAGTGGACATTGGTTAGTCTTGAGCAACCGCTCCACATTCTGGGAACTCGATTCTACTGATGGGGCTGGTTCTGCAGCGCTCACAATCGTCCCACTGAGATTGCCAAACAGCGCACACGCCCCGACCACGATCGTCCCGAATAATAATTTCATGGGTATGCAACTTAAATCACTAACTTAAACGGACTCACTGGCCAATACGAGCGATCGTCTTATGGGCGCGATCAATTCAGCGCAATTATTCTTCAGGCACTTCATTTGGCATCACCGGTTTTGCAACAGGGGATAGATTCAACAGTTGCTTCGCCGAGCGATAGTAAATCGCCCAACGACGCGGATCGGGACGATTACGCCAGTTCTGGCGACTAACATCTAACAATAGCAATGGCGCTTCACTCCCTTGGGATTCCCCAATCACCATCACAGACACTTCACTGATTAAAATATCGCGATCGAAGCTCCGCTGCGCTGCCGCCCGCGCAACCATTTCGGCACGGCGAATCAGTGATTGATATGTTTCATCCTGCAACTGATCCAGCCGCACATCAACGCGACTGGTATAGGCTTGAGCTACCTGAGGCCGCAGCGCTGTCTGACTCATCCACATACTGCCTGTCAGCATGAAGAGGCTGAACCCCATAGCCATCACATGCGTTGGAGAATTCCGGAAGCACCACGACAAATGGCTCAACTTTGGACTTAATCGGTTTGGACTCAATCGCCTTATACTCAGTCGAGATTTCATCCGTAATGGCTTAGTTTTCATACACACCCCCGATCATTTCAACTGCGATCAATTGCGACCCCAACCGTATGGCTCAGACACTGCAGTTTAGCTGATGAATTCCAGAGTGGCGAAATAAATGTCCGACGCGGAATTTCGTATTTAATAGAGGGAAGTAATAACTTGGTTATTGTGCTTTCCCGTACGTAAATTGGTCATCGCTTGTTTTCGGAGTGTCCCCATGAGTCGCCACTGGGCCGTTTTAATCGGTATTAATCAGTATCAGTTTCGTCAACCGCTGCTTTGCGCCCACAATGATGCTCAATCCATTTATCGCTTTTTGACTGAAGCAGCGGACATGGCCAGTCCCAACTGTGTGCTCTTGAGCGATCGCGCACCGACCATCGGAGAGGCAGCTACCTATCCCACAGCCAACACGCTCAAAACCTGGCTAGGTGGCCTCGATCGGGCCGGCATTCAAGCGGAGGACAACCTGTGGATTTTCTTTAGTGGCTATGGCGAGTGCATTAATGAACAGGACTATTTACTGCCCATTAATGCGGAAGCCGAATGTTCCCCCAAGACCTGGCTATCGACGCGATCGCTCTACACAATATTGAGTCAGCTGCCAACGCAGAACATCCTTGTGTTCCTGGACATGAGTCGTAGTCAATCGGCACGATCAGACAGTCTCCTGGGTCGTCAAACTATGCAAAACGCAAAGGAATTTGGGATTTCGACGATTTTATCTTGCCAACCCGAGCAGTTTTCCCATGAATCGGTCACGCTGGGGCATGGCTTGTTCACAGCCGCATTACTCGAAGGACTGCGGGCTAAAGCTGGCCAACCGCTGATTAAACTTGTACGGTTTCTGCAAATCCGCCTGCCAGAACTGAGCGAACATCACTATCGACCACGGCAAGATCCGGTGATTATGATTGCACCGGCACAGCTAGAGCAATGGACACTGCCGCAGTTAAGCGAAATCACCGTGGCTGCAGTACCTAACCCCGCAGCCGGCCCGATCGGCAATCCTGCTAACCCCTTAGTCAATCCCCAGCCGCGACAGGAATCAATTAATCAGCCAAGCAATGGGACGAGCGTAGCACCGCCAGCCATTTCCCTTGATGAAGTTTCACAGCCCGCTGCTGCTGCTAAAACTGCTCCCGAATCGGCGCACCAGTCGGGTTCAGTCATAACCGACGATGATCGACAGTCGCGCAAAGTACTACTGCAAATTGTGCTGCTGGGGCTGCTGCTCATCGGTGTTTTAGGACTGGCCAGGTATCTATGGCGCGGGCCAGAACAACCAAGCCTGTTAGCAGTAGGCGAGTCAGACAGTCAGACACCGGCTGCGCCGGAAACAAATCCAGCTAATGACACCGTATCGCCAATCAATCAGGCGCGATCCGAAGTCACTGACAGCACAAAGATCCTGGAAGCGGCACGGGCAATGATTCGCCCCCGCAATGCCTCAGAAGTACAGCGGGCGATCGCCCAGGCGAGCCAGATCCCCCCGACCGATGGACGCTACACAGAAGCCCAAAGGCAAATCAATCGTTGGTGCGCTGATATCATTAGCATCGCCCAGGAGCGGGCTCAACAAGGCAACTTGCAGGGCGCGATTGGCGCGGCCAAATTAGTACCGAGCAATCAGGGTAAATACACGCAACAGGCGCAACAACTGATCGCACAGTGGCAAAAGTCACAACGTTAAGCCATCACAGGCAGCCATCCCAAAACTAGCTGCATCACTTCAGCGACAGATTGAAGGGAATCGCTTTCAATCACTCCAGAGCGATGAAAAGATTCAACTTAGCTTAGTCCACTTTGCCATTTACATACGCTACACAATTACTGCAACTCCGTAGTGACACCGATCACAGCTTCACTATTTAATATCGAAAAGCTGGATCAAACCGGCGCTGGTTGAACTTTTGCAACACTTTGATGACGAAGATGGTAGCGCGAACCATTCTTTGTTAATTTGATTACAGGTGGTCAGATTTGTTACTGGCATGTTGCACAGTGATCGAGCTGCGGGAATATGATTTGATAGTGATATAGAGACGAAGTTCCTTTGTGTTCGACTTTCTATCTTGCTCTAGCGGCTCTAGCGCTTAACTAACCAGTTCTTAAGCTATCTAGCACTGTGTTCTGCTTCAACTGGTCTACTGCAGCTCATTCTATTGAAGATTAAATTGTCCGGTTTAGTCGGGATTTGAGCTTAGTTTTCTCCCTCACACACAAATCCAACTTAACTTTTGCCCCTGGCATAAAACTTATTTTTGCCCCTGGCATAAGTTGATCACGGTTAGCTCTACATTTTGGCATTGATTATTGACGAGGGGCTGTTATGTTTGCATTTAAAAAAGTAGTTAGTATCAATCACATCACCCAATCGGCCTTGGTGGCAGCGATCGGGATCGGATTCTCGGCAATGAGCCTCTCCGCCAGTCATTCAAATGCGACTGCAGCGGCCAGCCCAGTACCTTCTGCGGGGTCCCAAGCGGCTAAAGTGGCTAACTCGGCGGCGAAGCTCGCTGATGGGGTTTATCTCTATGGTCAGACAAATCAGCCGGACCAATTGGGACAAGCCTATTTTGTATTCGAAGTCAATCAGGGGAATGTGCTGGGTGCACTCTACATGCCGGGATCTTCGTTTGACTGCGCCTATGGTAATTTTCAACGTGCGCAGTTGGCGCTGAAAGTGCGCGACTCCTACGACCACACCGCAACCAATTTCTCGATCGCCCTTGATCGCAGTGCGACAGTTGCAACCAATAACCTGAATGGACTGGGTCAAGTGGGGCTCGATGGTTTCCAGAAGCTCGCAAAAGTCAGTCAGAATGACATGCGCCTATTAAATACGTGCAAAGCCACCTATCAGGCAAACGCCTGGTAAGTCATCTTTCCTTCAACTTTGCGCAAACACGGCTAACCGCTGACTAGCAAAGGCTAGGCGGATGTCTCTCTTGTCACAAAAATGACATTCTCGGTGACTTGCTCGAACGTGTCATCGTGACTGATCACAAATAGTTGACGGAACGTACGAATATTGGAAATTGCTTCCGCCAGCTGAATTCGGCGCGGCCGATCCATGTTGGTTGTCGGCTCGTCGAAGAAGGCGATATTGATATCAGCCAAGATTTTCAGTAAGGCAAGGCGCACTGCCAGAGCGGCACACATCTGCTCTCCACCGGATAGATTAATAAACCGCCGCTCGTTAGCACCTTCTCGAACGATGATTTCATAGTCGCGGGTCCATTCCAGTGCCACATTCGGACGATTAAGTAATTCGCGAAATAACTTATCCGCTTCCCGTGCAATGCTCTGGACATACCGCTCAGTAATCCGCGGCCCGGCTTGCTTATAGGCTTTACGGGCAAATTTAATAAACCGATCAACTTTTTGCTGTTGTTTGAGCTGCGCCTGAGTCTGATCGCGTTTTGCTTGGACTGACTTGAGCTTCGTGACACGCACATCGATCGCTTCTAAACGCTTTTGTTTTTCGGGTAGTTGGGCTTGGCGCGTAATGGTTTCGCGGTTTGCCGCTTGATACGCCGCTTGCAACGCCGCTACTGCTTGGGGATCCAGCGTATCGGCTAAGGCTTGCTGCTGCTGCGTCAGTTCCTGCAACTGTTGCTGCTGGATTTCCCGTTGAGCTTGGGTTGTGGTGTACTCCTGGCTAAGCGGTTTGTAGCAGTTGGCGGATTTTTGATGTTCGAGATAGAGATTATAGCCAGGGCGATGCTGATCGCGTAATGTTTGCTGTTCTGCCAATTTTGCAGCTAAATCACCGAAGGCCTGAATCTGCTGATCAAACTGGACAATCTGCTCTTGGGTCCCAGCCATCAAAGTTTGCAGTTGCCGCTTTTGCTGAGTTAAGGCTGGCTGCTGGTCGATTTCCTTCTGCAGAAACCGCATCCGGCCACGAGGATCGTCGATTTCCTGCAGCTGCTGGTTGACGGCGCTCAGCTGGGCTTGCCATTCGGTCTCACTTGCTAGATGGCTTTTTGCCTGTTTAATCTGGGCCTTGACCTCCATGATTTCAGTAAACATCTGGGTTTGCTCTTTCTGCCTGGCCTCCAATGTCAGATAACGGGCTTGCTGCTGCCGCAATTCATGCAGCTGGGTTTGAATTTGTTGAATCGTTTGCTCAAGCTGTTCGGCCACAATCTGCTCGGATAGGTCATCGAGAATCGCCTGTAGATCGGCCACTAAATCAGCTTGCAGTTTTGCCCCATTGCCTAAGGCGTTGATCGCCGGCGCGATCGCTTGATCGGTGATCCCATCGGCGGCTGGCAGCGATTGCAACTGTACCGTTATCACGGCGATCGCCTGCTCGTGCAGCTGACCCCGATGTTTTGCCTGCTCCAGAATCTGACGGAGATCATGCTCAAATTGGGCTGCCGCCGCAATTCGACTCAATTGTTGTTGATAGCGTTGCTGTTGCGCTTCAAGCGCGGCGATTTGATCGGTGATCGTCTCAAATGACTGCAACTGGGTGATTACCTCATGCAGCGCCTGCGATCGCTGCTGCAATTTCGCCAACTGTTGTTCATCGCGGGTAAGCGTTTGCCGCCAGCTATTGAGGTTCTGGATTTGCTGCTGGATATGCTGCAGATGATTTTCCAGTTCGACTTGTTCTGCGAGTTTGGGCTGGAGCCGATCGAACTCGGTTTGAGCGGCCGTACAACGCTCTAGCTGATGGTTGAGAGTTGCCAGTTGCGTGGCGCGATCGGCGGACTGCTGGATTAGCTTTTGCTTTTGTTGCTCAATCCTTTGTTGCTGATGGCGGGCTTGTTCGAGCTCCTTCAAGGTTGCCTCGGCTTGGAGGACTGTCTGGTAAGCCGGGCGACGCTCAGTGCAGATTTCAACCGATTTTTGGGCTTGCTCTAGCTCACTTTCTAGGCGTTTTAGCGCTTGACTCTTGGGCTTGAATCTGACTTTGGGCTTGGGTCAGACGATTGGTTAACTGCTGCAGCTCGGTGGCTTGGGCCTGAATCTGGTCCTGTTCGATTTTGAGTTGGGCGAGTTTTGCTTGCCATTGGGCCAGCTCGGCTGTGCCCTGCTCAATCTCCTGCTGCAGAATGGTTTGGGTTTGAATCAGCGTATCCCACTCTTGCAACTGCTCATCATATTGTTCAATATCGCGTGATAGACCATCGGTCTGCGCCTTCGAGTATTTTTCTAAGTTAATAAAATCCTTGAAAGTCTTCTGGTACTCCTCGACTTTTAAGACTTTATCAAAAATGGCTTTGCGCTTCTCTGCCGTCAGTTGGAAATCCGCCGTAAACGTGCCTTGGGGCACCCCAATCGTGCTGGAAAATAGTTCTGATAAATCTGTCCCGGGTGCGACACCCAAATTTTCTCGCAACCAGGGTAGAATCTCATCCCCTTTGCGCGACAGGTTAAGCTTTTCGTTTAGTTGGGGATCATAAATCGTATAGCCCGATCGCGTATTACGCTGAACTTCATAGGTGCGCTGGTCGCGGCTGGAAACAAACCGCACAGTCACCTGAGCGGTGCTTTCACCGTTGCGCACAAAGTCTTCGACCTTATATTCACCGCGATGATCGAATAAAACCCAGGCGATCGCTTCGAGAATACTTGTCTTACCAGCACCGTTCTCACCAGAAATCGCGTTCGTTCCCGGCTGGAATTCAAAACAGCGATCGCTGTGTGCTTTGAAATTTTTCAGCGTAACCGACAGAATCTCGACCATAGCAGCAGCAGACTGGGATGCTTTTCAGAACAAGTGTACGACTTTTTGCCGAAGAATTGGCAAGCGATGTAAGGCGGGTGTGATCGTAGCACCGATTACGGGTCTTAGTCGATCGACTTGTCCCGGGGGTAAAATCGAACATATGTCCTGCATGACGGCATTATGTTCAACTCCAAAACGGCTCTAATCAACGCAATTCAAGCTGGCTTAAAGCCAAAGTACCTGTATTTCTGGGGGCATCACCCCGCCCGCGATGGCAGTCTGACAAAGGGTTGCTTAAGCCAGTGGTGGCGCTCCCCATTCTTTGCGGATGGCGTGGTGTACTCCACAGCAGAGCATTACATGATGGCGGAGAAGGCGCGGCTGTTTGACGACCGCATCATGCTCGAAAAAATCATCCAAGCCGCTACCCCCAAGGATGCAAAGTTACTGGGCCGCAGTGTGAGTGGATTTGATGCCGCAATTTGGGAGCAGCATCGCAGTACGATCGTCATCGAAGGAAACTATTACAAGTTCACACAAAACTCAGCACTCCAAAAGTTCTTGCTGGCGACTGGCGATCGGGTTTTAGTCGAGGCGAGTCCTGTCGATCGGATTTGGGGGATTGGGTTAGCTGAAGCTGATCCCCATGCAAGCGAGCCCGGAAAATGGGCAGGACTGAATTTGTTGGGCTTTGCCTTGATGGAAGTACGCGATCGGTTGAGAAATCTAGATGAAACATCCAGCTAAGCGTCAAACATGAATCTGACTGAGGATCACGCGCAACCGATCGTAGTCATCCTTCAGCAGTAGATTCAACATGCGCCCCGCCTCCACCAGCCATGCGCGATCGGCTTTGCGTAACTGGTAAATCTCCCGCATCGTCGCGGCCACCAGCGCATCGGTTGGCGCACCATTAATCTGCAATAGTGTGCGCAGAAAATCCAACTGCTCCGTGAACGCAATCACTTCATCGGGAGTACATTCATACACCGCCTGATGAATCTGCGGTGGGCGCGGCGGTAAATGTTGTAGAAACTGAAAAACTGAACCCTTGCGACTCTGATCTGGCTGATAACCAACGATCGCTGTCCGAAACTCAGTCTTCAACATGGCGAAGATCTGCGGCTGCTCTTCTTTAAGCTCCGCCAGTGACATGCCCAATGCCCGTGCCCGGTGGACTGTATCAATCGGACTGGTCGTCGCGTAATACACCACCCCATAAACTTGATTCCCAGACTCCTCATCCTGTGACCTAACCCAACTGCCAAAGGCAGGCATCGCGGGAAAGCTCAAGTCATCAGGCTCCAAACATTGCGCCAAAAACTCCGTTGTCGAAGTTTCAATCACTTCAGCAATATGCGCCTTCGATCGCGGTGCTCGGGGCAGTTGAGTCAGAGGTAATCGCATGATTTACTTCTTTTTGCCACGCGCGACTGGTTGCACCGGTTCTAGCTCCGATAGTCGAAACGTGATCAGCTTATCCCAGTTCCCACCTTCGAATAGCACGGCTACCTTACCGTCGGTTACCCGCTGTACAAGTCCTTCAAACTCATAGTAAATATCGTCAACATTGGTAACTTTAACCAGTGAGCCTGGAAGAATCATGGCACTTCAGTACTAAAAAACTTTGCCTTAATATTCTACAGGAATGCTCTGACGACTGCTATGAATAGAATCAATCCCCACTATTTTGCTGGACTTATATGCAGGACAATCCACCACTTTACCAACTCGACCCCACAAATCGGTTTTCGTATCGGACCCAAGACTACGCCGCCTATCGACCAACTTATCCGGCGGCGGTGATCGACGCGATACTCACCGACATCACCCCGCAAAGCGCTGCGGATATTGGTGCCGGGACGGGAATTTCCACTCGACTGCTCGCCGATCGTGGCATCAAAGTTTGGGCGGTCGAACCGAATGCGGCCATGCGGGCGACCGGCAGCGCACACCCCAATGTCACACCGTGGGCCGGGACGGCGGAGCACACCGGTTTAGCCAACAACTCGATCGACCTCGTGACGTCCTTTCAAGCATTTCATTGGTTCAAACATGACGAAGCCTTGCCGGAGTTACACCGGATTCTCAAGCCCAATGGTCGGTTGGCCGTGGTTTGGAATAATCGCGATCGCACCGATGAATTCACCAAGTGCTATGGCCAAGTGCTGCAAAGTGTCTCCAGCAAACCGGTTGGATTGGGACGACTATCCGACGCAACACCGATTCGACAAGTGAATCCTTACTTCACGAATCTACGAGAAATCGCGATTCCTCACCAACAGGCGCTGACCCTCGAAGCATTGCTGGGACTAGCCAGAAGTCGTTCTTATACGCCCCAAACGGGGGAAGCGAAAGCGTTGCTTTTCCAACGACTGACTAAGTTACATCAGGAATTTGCCGACTCGAAGGGGAATGCCTATTTGCAATACCACGCAAATATTTTCCTAGCTGACCCGCGATCGATGACCCGATCGTGATCGGAGTCACAGCACATTATCCCGATTATTTCAGCCCCTGAATCGACTGCGCGATCGCCCCTAGCTGAAATCCCGCCGGAAACTCACCCGCTTCCTTCACCTGACGCACGGCTTCATCCGAAACCTGAAACCCCATCTGCTTGCCAACTGCCCGCAGAATATCACCCCGATCGATCACGCCAGCGACGGCACCCGCAGGCGATAGCACTGTCACCTTAGCCAAGGACTGTTCATCCATTAACCGCAGCAAATCGACCATCGACGTATCTTCTTTCACCGACGTAATGTCCGTCAAAGGTTTCACAATATCGTGCAAAGTCTGCGTCTCCCACAGACTGCGTTCGACATTCTGCAAACTATCCATTTCCACGAGACCACGATAGCGCCCATCGGATGCGGCGAAATAAGCCACAGGATGCGATGTCGCCAAAACGTACGCATCGGCAAACTCGCGCAGCGACTGACTGGCATCCAACACCCGGAAATCACGCGTCATCGCATCACTGGCATTCAGATTGACCAAACTCTCTTGCAAATTAGCCAGTTGGTTATAGCGCTCCGCATTTTGCAGCATGAATGAACCAATCAGAATTGCCCATAGGCCACCGATGTAAGGTAAGTTGAGCGCCCGCGTCAACCCCAACAGATCCGCGGCACCTAAGCCAATGATGCCCCACCCGATCCATTTACCTGTTTTGGCCGCGGCTTGGGAGCCCTTGACATAGCTATTCGATCGTTTCCAAATCCACGCCTTGAGCATTTGGCCGCCGTCTAGTGGCAAGCCCGGAATTAAGTTAAATATTGTCAGTGTCAAATTTAGACTCGCAATCCGCACCAAAATCACCGTTGCGACCTGACCAAACAACGACTGACTTGACAATGGAGCAAACAGCGCGATCGCTCCCACCAGCACAAATAAGCTAAAGCTGACTAATGGCCCCGCGACAGCCACTTGAAACATTTGCCCCGGAGTTTTCGGCTCATCATCGATCGCCGCAATCCCACCAAACAGAAACAACGTGATCGAATTGACATTGATCCCCTGCTTTTTTGCCACGAGGCTGTGGCCCAACTCATGCAATAGCACCGAGGTAAACAGCAGTAGAGCCATCGCAAAACCGGCACCAAAAGCTACCGGTGCGCCCCAGCGGCCCTGCCACTGCAGTCCGTCCGATACCGTAATCCACACCACAATCAAGAACCAACTCGGATCAAGGAATAGTGGGATTTTAAATAGCGAGCCGACACGGCGGGCATTCTGGCTTTGCATTACTGAAGCTGGAAATATTAAACACTCACTAGTGTAAACCGATTAACCAATCGACAGGCGGACTCCACCCGCCAATTTCGGAGCGGATTGCCGTCCTTTGGGGAATTAGATGAAATGTTGCTACCTGCAATTTTTTGAAGAATCAGGATTGATCGATCGATTTACTTCGGGTAAGGTTGCTGAAATCACTTACCACTGCCCTTGGCGCACAGGATACATTCCGATGAAAAAAGATGCCATTGTGACGGTATGTTATGGACGTTGGTTATCTGGACACTTAATTGCCATTCCAGGTGCATCCATGTGAAAAACTGTGTCTCAGCTTTTCGGTTACCCTCCATACTTCAGACGATCATGATTGACGATTTTGCCCAACTGGCTCAGCAATATAAAACCGCCCTCTTCAATGATGTGTTGCCATTTTGGGAAAAGTATTCGCTCGACCATGAATATGGGGGTTATTTCACCTGCATCGATCGCACCGGCCAAGTCTACGACACCGACAAATTCATCTGGTTGCAGAACCGTGAGATGTGGATGTTCTCAGTCCTATGTAATCAGCTGGGAAAACGGGACAATTGGCTTCAAGTTGCCGCACATGGAGCGAAGTTCTTAGCCGCACATGGACGCGATGCGGCGGGAAACTGGTATTTTGCGATCGATCGCACCGGTCAGCCCCTCGTTCAACCCTACAATATTTTCTCTGACTGTTTTGCCGCGATGGCCTTTAGTCAGTATGCCTTGGCCTCTGGAGAAGATTGGGCGAAGGAAGTGGCGCTGCAGGCATACCACAACTATCTACGACGTAAAGACAATCCCAAGGGGAAATACAACAAAGCCTATCCAGGCACACGATCGTTAAAATCTCTGGCAATTCCCATGATCTTAGCAAATCTAACTTTGGAAATGGCTTGGCTATTAGATGAGACAACACTAGAGGAGATATTAACGGCAACCGTACAGGAAGTGATGCATGACTTCTATGATGTCGATCGGGGCTTAATGTACGAGAATGTGACGCCTGAAGGCGGACATTTGGATTGCTTCGATGGCCGGTTGCTGAATCCGGGGCATGGGATCGAGGCCATGTGGTTCATGATGGATATTGGTCAGCGACGGCAGGATATAGGCTTGGTCAATCAAGCGATCGATGTCGTGCTGAATATCCTGAAGTTTGCCTGGGATCAGGAATTTGGGGGAATTTATTACTTTATGGATGCCGATGGACATCCACCACACCAACTAGAGTGGAATCAAAAACTATGGTGGGTGCATTTAGAGACATTAGTCGCACTAGCGATGGGCTACCGGCTAACCGGTCGATCGGCATGTTGGGACTGGTATCAGAAAGTGCATGACTATTCCTGGTCACACTTTGCCGATCCGGAGTATGGCGAGTGGTTTGGCTACCTCGATCGCCGGGGTGAGGTGTTGTTGAATCTCAAGGGTGGTAAGTGGAAGGGATGTTTCCATGTGCCGCGGGCAATGTACTTATGCTGGCAGCAGTTTGAGCAGTTAGCGACAACAAAGTAGAAATGTTGATAACAATTGATGTTGGCAGGCTAATTCCACTCATCGCGGACAAACTCGGGGTTCTCTTGTTCGGGAACCCGCCAGTCCTCATTTTCGCCACCAATAATCAATTGCTCAATTTGCACAAAGTCTTGATTCAAACGCATTAACGCATTGATCAAGACATCAAGCGCGATCGCGTCACTTGTGCCCAAGTCAAACCAGCAGCGGCCCCAGTTGGCCTCATACTCAAAATCTCCCATATTGTGCATCAAAGAGACCAAGCCATCGTCTTGTCGATCGATGTCATAGGTCATGTAGCTAATATCGAGCCCTGTATCCTGCACTTGAAGATTTTCCGCATTAAACCCACCCAGCTTACCCAGGTAAAACCAAGAGTCAAACACTTCCTCAATGTACTGTTTCTCTCGATCGCTGGGCATTAGCGGAAATTCGATCCACAACCAGACGTTAAACGGATTAAATTCGCGAAAACTAACTTTCATAACTCAAGGAACCAAAAACAGCGGTAGGCTTGCGCTAGACAAGTTTACCGCCTGGAGTCATCGAATTGATCAAACGCCGATTTACGTGTTTGCGGCCACTGCTCTCGCCTCAGCGCGATTGCGCTCTTGCTCAATCTGTGCAGCCAGCTTACTGGGCAGTTGATCGCGCTTAGTGAGTGCTTTATCAAACCATTCTACCGCCGCCCGATCGTCTTGCTTTTTAACCAAGATTTGCGCCTTCAGATACTTTAGTTCCGGATTCTCAGCGCTGAGTTGGAGGGCACGATCGACTGCCATCATGGCCTTATCTGGCTTCTTCATGTCGCGATAGCCCCAAGCCAAACTCCGATCGGCAATATATCGTGGCGAAGCCGATGCTTCTAGCCGCTCGATCGCTTTCGCAGAATCAGATAAGGGTAATTGGATATTGACCGCCAGCATCAAATCAATGTTGCCTTTAATCAAGTTAAATTCGGGATCCTGGGGATCAATTTTTTCGGCTGCATCAAGCCGGCTGAAAGCGTCTTGGATCTTACCGAGAGCGCCAACAGCGCCACGCACAAGACCATCTCTTTTAACGATCACTGCTCCTTCTAAGAAGTCGCCGACGGCCAAGTATAGATTGCCGCGCAATGCATCACTCGCCACCAGCTTATCGGCAGTCTCGCGGGTGGCCGCGGCAGCGGCTGTGAAGCGATCAAGATCCTCATCATTAAATGCTACGGCGGCTTGAAGCACATGCACTAGCGGCTCGTCACTTTCCTGCACCACCGCTTGACTCAATAACGCTTTGGCCTTGGGATAGTCCCCTTCCTTGAAGAGCGCCTCGAATGCTGCTTCAGTTTGGTCGCCAATGTCCTTCGGATTCTGGCTTCGGAACGGATCGCCAGCGAAGGCGGGATTGGCTAACGTACCTAGGACAATTGCGCTAATTCCGAAGGTCGTTAGCAGTCGATTTACAAATGCAGCCATGGAGTTTACTCGCAAGATAAAACTTCGATTTAATTACTGTTCTAGCGTGCGCTGAACCAAACTGGGGGAATAAGTTAGCCTCAACATCATCTGTTTACACTTCGCCACAGTCCGATAATTTCCGGAGAAAATACAGTTCTTAATCTTACATACAGCGGGTTCTTATTTGGGTGAAGTACAGTAGCAGAGCAACTGTATGGAAAAAGTTCCCGAACGATAAAGCAATCCCAAGGTTAGGCTAGATACGCTGGCGATCGTTATTCTGCCAAGTAGCCCTTTCGCTTCTGTTGCTATGCTTTACCTGCGCGACTTAACCTACCATCCAACCGCCGTATCGTCACCAATCTTGCACAACGTCAGCCTCGAACTTGCCCCTCAAGAACTTGGTGTGATCATTGGGCCAAGTGGTTCGGGCAAGAGTACGCTGCTAGAAATCCTCGCAGGCTTAGCCGAACCGACAAGCGGAGGGATGTTTTGGCGCGATCAAGAATTAACTGCGCTACACATGCAGCAGCTTTGTGGGCTGGTATTTCAATTTCCCGAGCGGCATTTTTGTGGGGGCAGTATTTTAGAAGAGCTGCGCTTAGGGCACCCAGAGTTGGGATCTGATCGCATCCAATCAGCACTGGCAGAAGTAGGGCTCGAAGAACGCCCGTTACAAACATCGCCGACAGCCTTGAGTGGAGGTCAACAACGACGTTTGGCGCTCGCTGTACAATTAATTCGGCAACCAAATCTACTGCTGCTGGATGAACCAACTGCAGGGTTGGATTGGTCGATGCGGCGGCAGCTGGTCAGTCTGTTGGCAAAGCTTAAACAGAACTGGACGCTACTGATAGTTTCGCATGATGCATCGGAGCTGATTGAAATTGCCGATCGCTGTTGGACGATCGACCACGGTAGAATGACTGCGGTGACGCCAGCCGAAATGCAGAAGCCGCTGAGCCAAACACCTAATTCTTAAGTTTTGTCAGGGCCGGGCTAGGAAACTAGTGCCATGAGATCTGCCGATCGATTTTTTATGCCACATGTGGCGATCAGTGAACGTATTAACAGGGCTTTAGGTATGGTTGAAACAAATCCCCCATCGCTACCTCAAATGCTCGACCAGTGGCAAACGACCCTTGGATGGCAGCCAACAGTGTCCCAACAAGTGTTATTTGCGCAACTCTATCAAACGATTGTCACCGCTAATCAATCCATCAACCTGACGCGCATTACTGAACCGACGGATTTTTGGGAGAAGCACCTATGGGACTCATTACGGGGGATCAAACCCTGGCTGTCAGCGGATCCGCAAAACCTCAAGTTGATTGATATTGGCACCGGTGCTGGGTTCCCCGGTTTGCCGATCGCGATTGTGCAGCCGACTTGGCAACTCACACTGGTCGATTCAACCCGCAAGAAAGTCAAGTTTGTCCAGCAGACGGCAATGGACATGGATCTACAAGGGGTCACGGCGCTGAGCGATCGGGCCGAACAACTAGGACATTCCAAGTATTATCGGGCGCAGTACGACCTGGCGACAATTCGGGCAGTTGCCGCACTCTCGGTTTGCGCCGAATATGTTTTGGCACTGCTGAAGGTGGGGGGAACTGCAATTTTGTATCGTGGCCAATGGACCGAAGCCGATGCCCAGGCCTGTGAACAGGCCGTTGTCCAGCTCGGGGGGCAGCTTGATCGGGTCGAAACGTTTGAAACACCGCTCACCCACGGGGTGCGATCTTGCGTTTATTTGAAAAAAGTCGCTCCGACTGCCAATGCCTATCCACGGGCAATCGGGATTCCGACGCAGAAGCCACTTTGAGTATTTGATCAGGCCCATGACCCGCCTACTCATCACCACTTTCCAAACCTGGCTACCCCATCAATCATCTAATAGCTCTGATGACTTAATCTTGCATTTGGCTGAGACGCGTCAACTGCCACACGACTGTCATTTGCTGCGCCAAATCCCCGTCGATTTTCATCGGGCACCCGCAACGGTGATTGCTAAAATTACGGAACTCACGCCAGCGGCCGTCGTCTGCTGTGGTATGGCGGAGCAGCGATCGCGCCTTTCGGTAGAGTCGAATGGTCGCTTTCAGAGTGATCTACAATTTTCCTCGATCGATTTCGCGCAATTGCTCGATTTTACGACTGACACGACCATCAGCCATGATGCTGGAGGATTCGTTTGCAACTATCTCTATTATCATGTGTTGCGTTACCTCGAAAGTTGCCAGTCCCAGACAAAAGCCATCTTTGTGCATGTGCCGCTGTTAAATTATGACAATCGTGCCGCGATCGGCGATGATTTTCTGGCAATTCTCAAATCGCTCCAATCAATCCCTTAAACCTCCATTACTGAAAGCCCTGCTTGTATCTGCCCTATGATGTCTCGTCTTTGTCTGGTCAGCACAACCTTTGCCCTCACTCTAGTGCCCATAGCAACGTTAGCCGAGGACCCCAAACCCCAGGAGATTCTCCGACCGCAGGAAATGCGGGTATTGCCCGGGCAGCTAGATAATGTATTGGTATTCAACAGCAATAGTCCGGAGTTGGTCTTAGAAGAAGGAATCTTGCTTTCCAGTTTTCCGACGGCGGGCAAGCAGACACCGCAAGCACATTTAGCACGGACGTTCTCGGGTCGATTTGATATTTTCACGCACCACATTGCCAAGGGGAGCGCCACCGATTTGCGGACGCTGTATCACGCAGTGGTTGCCTATAACCCTAGTTCTCAGCCAGTCTCGATCGATACGTTGCAGGGCGCGAGTTATCTCAGTCAGCCCGATGCACCATTTATCGACCTGGCCGCCGCCACAATGGATAACAATAGCGGCAACGTCTATGCGGGACCCGGATCGCGCGGTGCTAGCGATATTTTGCGAGGAATGCGACAGGACATTTTTCCCGCATCGATTGTCATCCCGCCCGGTGAAAGTCGCTTAATTTTCAACCTACCAATCACCATCAAAGATCTCGAACCACCAATTAATGGCCGATCGACAATCCTGCGGATGCGCAGTACTGGGCCAGTTCATTTAGCCAGTTTAGCCTTGTTTGCAAAAACCGACGCAGCCGGAGAAGAGCGAGCACCAACCTTGTCAGAATGGCTGGATCTAATTCAAACTGGCAAACTTTCCGCACCGCGCGACAAGGTCCCAACACCGATCGATGCACCGGGTAGCTTGATCTACGGTCGCGTTGCTGGAGTGGCTCAAGGATCGCAGTGGAATGGCTATGTCACCGATCCAGGTCAGCCAGATTTGAACATTCCTGAACCCGGAAAAGCCTTTTCCTATGGGATTTCCACCCTCTACCGGGGAACGCTTGGCACCGGACAAAATCAAAGTGCAAAGATGCTCGATCGCTACGATGATACTGCCTACGAGGCCCACGGCAACTATGCGGTCCAATATGCCTTGACACTACCATTAGTCAATTCAACCGATCAAACACAGACCGTCCAACTCACTTTTGAAACCCCACTGAAGCGAGAAGATACCCAAGATGGACTACGCTTCTATGAACCACTGCCAAAGAATACGTTCTTTCGGGGTACGGTGCGGTTTAAGTACAACAACGATCGCAATCTTCCCCAGACGCAATACTTTCACCTAGTACAAAAGCGCGGACAGGCAGGCGATCCACTGGTAACACTGAGAATGCCCCCTGGTGATCGCCGACTGGTCAAGTTCGATGTGATCTATCCCGCTGACGCCACCCCACCCCAGGTACTGACCGTTAAAACCGTGCCGGAATCCTAGGGTGCAGTCTCCGGCCTGGCGATGCTTCAATCAACAGCAACAACATACTCCAGGCTGGATAAACATGTGGGAAACCTACTGCGGTTGCAGGCGAAACATCTGAGCCGTATTGCTACCGGTGAATCGCACAAAAGGATGGCCGATCGCGGGTTTTGTCAAGGTTATGCCCGGTGAACACTGACTTGGCAAACCAACAGACACACGATCGATATTCCAATTGTCATAGGTTTCCAAAGCATTTCGGGGAGCGCCATCATGTTGCACCCGTAAGTTGGCTAAATCACCCAATTTTATGCCCGATGGTAGTGACATTGTGACTGTCTGGGTTGAGTTGTTTGTCCAGCGGCGGCCTCGATTCAAATTCACTGTCGGTAAAGTCCGACCATTACGTAAGCGAATTGTCCCGTAGGCCACCGCACCACTCCGTAGATCATCAGCGCCAGTTTTGAAGGTAACGTTAATTGCGCTGGTGCTACGATTTTGATGCGCGGCAGTGACTTGGAGTCGAATATCTTGGAACGTCTGTTTGCCCGTTAAACGAACCAAAGGACGCCCCGATTGATCGGCCAAACTCACACCTGGCATACAGAGCTGAGGGGTCGTGATGGTGAATCGATCGACGTTCCAGTTATCGTAGGATTCAAAAACATTGCGGGGAGCGCCATCATGACTCAAGGTGAAAGACTGTAGATCACCGAGTCGGACACCAGCGGGGACTTTAATTGTACGGTTGGAATTATTTTTCCACTGTTGACCACGATTCAAGTTGAATTGAGGCAATGTACGACCATCCTTAAGCTGGATTTGACCATAAGCCACTGCGCCACTGCGCAGATCATCGCCGCCCGTCTGAACCTGAACTTCCAAATACGGCACAATCAAATTCGGATCAGCCGCTTTGACTGGCACAGTACTGGAAACAACAGCGAGAACAGGCAGCAGGAAACCTAATGCAAACTTTTTCATGGGATTGACCCTAAGAAGTGATTAATGGTCACTTCTATGCATTAGCCCTAGGAGCTCATGCACTTTGCACTGAACAATCAACTGGTTGGGAAAATACTGCGGAGTCGATCGAGTGACGCTTTAATATCATCGAGCTCTGCTTGGCTAAGCTGATCAAACCGCTGCTTCACATACGCGATGTGCTCTGGAAAGACCCGTTCAAATAGTGCTTTGCCCTGGTTGGTCAATACCACGCGAAAACAACGACGGTTATTTGGCGGAATTTCGCGGCGCACGTAATCCTTTTGCTCTAGCCGGTCAACAATGCCCGTCAATGTGCCTTTAGTAACGAGGGTTTTCTCGGCCAGCTCATGCATCAACATGCCTTCAGTGTTACCCAAGGTCGCAATCACATCAAATTGTGGCACCGTTAGCCCCAACGATCGAATGTGTTTGTCATCATGGCTGTAAAATGCCTGGTAAGTTGTCGCTAAGGCCCGCATCACCTTCAAAAACGGCTCTTTTGATGCCGTTCGAGGGGTTAGCTTTACTGGCTGGGTTGGCGGATCAGAGTGAGACGATCGGGGCATTGGGGCCACGGATAAAGTCCTTAAGATGAGCGAACGATAGCGTTTGACCAACAATTATGACATAGAGCCATATTTGACGCTATATGACCGCAAATCGTTTTAACTGAACACTAAAATTCGTCCGCAGCAACGCATTCATCAAGTTTCCGCTTGATTTCCTGAATGTCCTGCCACATGAGCCATTTTGGACTACCTTTTTCCTTCGATTGATTCCGGAGTAAATAGGACGGGTGGAAGACCGGCATACATTGCCGCCCCTCCCAGTCACGCCATTGCCCCCGCAGCTTGGTAATTTTAACGGCTTTCTCAGAGAATAATCCCTCGACCGCCGAGCCCCCAGCTAACATGATGATGGCCGGATCGAGCAAGCGAACCTGCTCCATTAGATAAGGACGGCAAGCATCCATCTCCGATCGACTTGGCTTACGATTTCCCGGTGGACGGCATTTAACAATATTGCAGATGAACACATCCTCTTCCGTCAGCTTAACCGAAGCGAGAATTCGATCGAGTAATTGTCCCGCTTTACCCACAAACGGTTTGCCGGTTAGATCTTCATTTTCACCCGGCCCTTCACCAATAATCATCAGCTTGGCATTCGGATTGCCACGACCAATCACAGCATGGGTGCGCGTTTCACCGAGTTCACAACGATGGCATTGTGCACAAGCTGCACCGATTTCCGCCATATTCTGATAAGTTCCAGGAGGAATTGCAATTTCAGCACTGGTCGGAATTTGGTTTGGATCAATGTCCCCAGGTGGCGGTGTACTGTCACCGGCGTTAAACAGGCTGAACTGCTCCTCAATCATCGAATTAGGCCACTCGCGTCAAGCATTTGCAGATCAATTCTAAGGTGAATCGGCAGAATTGCAAGGTCTGCAAGCCTTCGGTCAGCTTAACGATGAAGCCTTAAAGCTCGCCGCTACAACCGCATTTAAGCATCGCAGCGTAAAGTTCAACACGATCGCGGCTTAATCAGCAACTAAGACATCAGCACCCGAGTCATAGGCACTATCGAGCATTGGCGTATCGGCACCATTCGCCACCACACCGATCATGTTCAAGGGTTTGAGAGAGGACAGTTCTTGGGTATTGCCTTTAGCTGGGGAGCGATCACATTGCTCGAACGTCTACTGCTTGAAAGACTCGCCATCGCGGGCATTGCTCGGGTGATGCAGCGCTCTGCGAGCTGTATTCAGACCGACGTCAATGTAAAACGCCAAAACCACTCCTCAAAAAGTGGCGGTGACGAAGCAGGTAAAACAGCACTGAAGGTCCAGATGGAGGACTCTGGTTGTTCGTAGACCACGTCGTTCGTAGACCACAAAGGGAACAAACAATGGGTTTGGATTGCCTGAGATGCTCACACTCGCGAAATAATTGGCCGTTATATTGGTGACCGCAGTGCAACGTCTGCCGAAGCCTTATGGACAGTTGCTACCGGGAGTCTATCGCCAATGTGCAGCCATCTACACCGATTATTGGGAGAGCGGTGCCTGCGTGCTTCCGAGTAAACGCCCAATCTGGAATTTCGTTCACCACTACAACCAGCAATCGCGCCTCAAGCTGGCTCATACCGCTGCATTTTCTCCAGCACCCACACTTAAGTGGACTACCGACTTCTGCATCATCGGTTTAACTTGCTCACAGATGGGTACGATCAACTTCCCTGGGTAGGCGGTGATCGGCATTATCTCATACTCGGCCTGCCGATCGGCATAGTTGCCAAAGGCTTTGATTTTGCCGTTTGCGATTACTAGCAACCCATCGGCTAAATACCTTGTACTTTCTTCCTCCGAGACATAAAAGGTGGCAACAACAAAATCCAAAAAAGATCCCTGGATGGCCCTGAGAGAATTTTTATCAGATGGGCGGGCGGGGACATTTTGCTACAGGTGGTAATCAATAGGAGCGATGATAGAGGCAGTGACTAGATGGATTAGCCAGAGAAAAAGGACTTACTATCCTTCTATGCCATAGTACTAAATGCTTTGAACCATCTTGCTGCTCGCAAACGACCGTTGATTTAGCTGCTCTGGTTGCCAAGCCCAATCAGTTGGCTTGGCAAATGGGAAAATTTAGCCATCCATCCATCCATCGAGCGAGTGGTTTGTGAAGGAAGGGTTACGGTTGAGCCGGTTGAGGGCTTGCGTTTGTTCGCCACCGTGACGTGTTGGTATCAGATGAGTAGCGGAATACCCTGACTTTCTCTATGCTTGAGACTTCTGTCTGACTCATGCATCTAGCCCCTATGGAAGCGATTCAGTCTCAATCTGGCCCGATCACCGTGGTTATTTCAGAAGTCGTTGATCCGCAACAAGTGCCGGCCTACGAGGCATGGACAAAAGGTATTAACCAAGCTGCCAGCCAATTTGACGGGTTTCTGGGAGTCGAGGTGATTCGTCCCCGCGATCACGACCATCCAGAGTATGTGGTGATTGTGAAGTTTGCGACCTATGACCACCTGCGCGACTGGTTGATATCGCCTATCTACCGCGAATGGCTAGACAAATCCTATGGGCTGATTGCCACGCGTTCACAGCAGCATCTACCGCATGGTCTAGAGCTCTGGTTTACGCTGCCAAAGGTCCGTTCTGAGCTGCGAATATCCCATCCGCCTTATTACAAAAAAGTAATACTGGGTGTGTTGGCCGTTTACCCGCTGATTTTACTGTCAAATCAATTGTTAGGGCCTTTGTTAGAAGGCTTACCACCCTTATTAGCGATGTTGATCTCGGTGACTTTTGTTTCCGCCTTGCTGACTTACCCAGTCATGCCCTGGTTAAGCAAGGGACTAAGTTTCTGGCTCTATCCAAAATCAGAGCGGCGATCGGCTTCGATGTAATAACGCACTCAAATCGTTGAGGTCAAGAATCATAGATAATTCTGCTGGATCGAAATCGAATCGATCGCCATCGCAACGGTGGAAAGCGAAGCAGAGTAAAATTGAATTTATCAGTTTAATTAAAGTGACATCTCGAGGTTGAGCGGATGGGTCAATTGCCAAAGCATCGTCCAAGCCAAATGTCCCTAGGACCATTGGAACGTGAAGTGCTAGAAATTCTCTGGACGCTCGGCCAGGCAACTGTACGCGATATCCATCAGCAGATTTTGGCTGATCCCGATCGGGAATTAGCCTACACGTCGGTGACGACCGTACTGCAACGGCTGCTGAAGAAGGGCTGGCTCGCCTGCGATCGGCAGGACAAAAGTTTTGTGTGGCGCGCTCTGGTCAGTCGCGCCGAAGCCAACGCGCTGTTCGCCTACGAGCAACTGCACCAGTTTTTGGCTGTCGGCAACCCCGATATTGTGGCCGCGTTTGCCGACCAGCTCGATCAAACGAGCGTTGATCAACTCGATTCAGATCGCCCAGAAACTGCTTCAGGCCAGGCAGCAACGGCAAAATCAGACGAATCAGGAGGGATAAGCGCATGGTGCACTTGCTGATGTTGATGGCTAGTTTAGGCCTGGCACTGATACTGCGACTGAGCTGGGGCTGGTGGTATTCATCCACCGCGAGTTGGTCAGTGCGCTGGTACCGATCGTTGACTGCCTTTGTGCTGCCGCCACTGCTGCTGCTCAGTACGGCGATCGCCCTGCTGTGGATGGGGCCGATCTGTCATATGGCGCATTATCAGATGATTCACGGCTGGCAAGGCATGCTCACGTATAGTTGGGCGGCAATTTACCTAGTGGCTGTGGTGATTTGTGGTTTGTGGTTAGGCGTGAATGGCTATCAAGCAATCTGGCAATTGCAACGCTACGACCAAGTTGCGCTAGAGACCGCTTCAGCGAGTCAGGTTGCGAGTCAGTTTAATTTGCCAGTCGCCGGCCAGAATACGGCACGGCTTGTTCCGGTAGCATTGCCTTATGTTGCCCAGATCGGCCTATGGCAGCCCGAGTTAGTGGTCAGCCAGGGCTTGATTGATCAGCTCGATGATCCACATTTGGATGCTGTGCTGTGCCATGAGTCGGCCCATCGTTACTATGGTGATACGGTTTGGTTCGCGGGATTGGGCATCCTACGCCGCTGTGGTGGATGGTTACCGCATACGGATAGCCTATGGCAAGAATTGCTACTGCTGCGGGAGTTGCGTGCCGATCGCTGGGCCGCCCAGCAAGTTGATCCCCTGCTCCTGGCCGAGGCCTTATTCACAGTCGTGAGTGCGCCGATGTCGCTGGACTTTGGGGCAGCTTTTAGTGAGCCATTGGTGCGCGATCGACTGAATGAGCGGGTTGACGCGTTACTGCAAGTGAATTCCAATGAAATGAAAGATCGACGATCATTTATGCTGCCGCTCGGCTGGACGATCGCCCTTGCGCTTATACCGCTATGTACGCTATTGCTGCATCGTTAGTCGTGCTGTGCCAGCCGTATTCAGTTCATACGATCGATACCGGCTTCGCGGCATGCCGCGAAGCCGGTATCAGCTTTTGATTTCAATTAGTCCATGGCTGGACGCCGATTACACCTGGGCATACTGACCAGTGAGTTTGTTCAGCTGTTTAACCAAGAGACTGAGGAAGAGCCCCACATCCGTCACAACTCCCGTTGATTCGACGGAACCACGATCGCTCAGCTTTGTCACTACCGCCGGATTAATATCGACACAGACCATCTTCACACCCGCTGGCGTCATATTGCCGACGCCGATCGAATGCAACATACTGGATAACATCAAAATCAAATCCGCCCCTTCAATCAAACGCGCATATTCCGCTTGGGCCTCCAGCAGATCCATCTTGGTATCTGGCAACGGACCGTCATCCCGAATGGAACCGGCCAGCGAAAATGGCACCTGATTCTTGACACATTCATACATCACGCCACGGGTAAGGATGCCTTGCTCAACGGCATTGGCAATGCTGCCACAGCGACGAATTGTATTGATCGCCTTCAAGTGATGGCGATGGCCACCGCGCACGGACTTGCCCTGCTGCATATCCACACCTAAGGAAGTCCCCATCAAGGATTGCTCAATGTCATGCACCGCGATCGCGTTACCACCTAGCAAAGCATGCACATAACCGCCTCGAATCAGATGGCTCAGATGCTCGCTACCGCCCGTATGAATCACCACCGGACCGGCAGTGACGACAACTTTCCCGCCTTGATCGCGGATACGGCGCAGATCCCAGGCAATCTGCTCAACGACTAGTTCGACGCGGCGCTCACTGGAAACACCCGCTCCCATAAAGCTGAATTCATCCGTGGTGCCCTTCTTCAAGGAAGCCTCCTTACGGAGTGTGTGGATGCCCTCACTCCCGACCACCACCGATTCGCCAACTTCCAGATCGCGAAGCAACTTGCAACGTGCGATCGGGCCTTCAGCGGTTTGGGTAATGGCCAACGCGCCATCCATCCTCTGACCTTGAACCCTGATCCAACGATCGCCGATCAGCACTTCCGTGGGGTAAATTGTTGAGACATAGAAATCATCCGGTGCGACACCTGCCTGAATGACCGGTTCGAGAACCGCTGGCACAGCTTCCTCCGGAATGCTCACGGCACCCAAATCAACTAACTGGCCCATGATGTCCTGCATCACGGTGGTATCGGGAGCTGAGACCTTGACCTCGGCGGCTGAGTGATCTTGGCGCTGCGCCCCCAAGTTAAAGTTCAAAACTTGGAAACTGCCACCACCAGAAACGATCGTGTCGAGGACCCGATTGACTAAACCCGTATCCAATAAATGCCCTTCCAGATGGATCACACGGCTTTGAATACTTGATGTGGGTAGGGAGGATTGACGCGGTTCTGTAGTCTTCAGGGTCAAACATTTAGCCGCGCCACCCGCCTTGAGGAACTCCGTCAATGGCGTTTCCACAACGGTGAATCCCCGCTCGCTTAAGGTCTTTTTCAAACTATCGCTTGCTTGGTTCATCACCACAATGCGATCGACATTCACTGTATTACAGGCAAAATTAATTGCATCTACTTCATCGATCGCAATCCGCTTTTCGGCGGGTACCCGTTTTTCAATTAGATGGTTGGAGTAAGTATCAAATGCCGCTGGGTAATATAGCAAGTAGCCATCGGTCAGTGGACAGAAGCAAGTGTCCAAGTGATAGAACCGCGAATCGATCAGTCGCAGGGAGAGCACTTCGATATCCAGCCACTTTGCTAAATACGGGTGGGAATCGAGTTCCGAACGGAATCCATAGCCTGCCCACAGACAATGTCCAGCCCGATCGAGCAGCGCGTCTCCCGCACCCTCAAACGGTAAACTCGGTGGCAAGGTATGTACCTTAAACCCATTATCTTCAAACCACTTTTGGAAATGGGGTTCTTCGCCCTGCCGTTCGACATGGAAAAACCGACTGAGCACTGCCGTCTTATCCAACACTAGGCCCGCATTCGCTGTGAAGACCATATCCGGCCAACCCGGTTGCGGTGTCACCAACTCGACTGTGGCATAGCGTTTGAGCACTTCGTGCAGCTGATGCCACTGCGCTTCGGCCCGATCGCGCGACGAGCGATGGACATTCCCTTCCATCCAGGGGTTAATCACATAGTCCACATCATAATGATGAGGCGGACACATCAAAATTTTTACAGAGTCAGTCATCGTTGAGTCCCTAACGCAAGTGCCCAGATTTCGTAAAATCAGCTGGATGTTCCGAATCAATCCTGCGATGCATAAGCAATCACGTCATCCAAGATACCAAGCGATCGAACCCGTTATTTTTAAAGCCACGAGAAAGCATAAATTTTTCTCGAAAAATGCAAGCAAATCACAGGAAATGATGACTTAGTTGTGGCACTGCACAAATCCTTAAAATAGTATTGTAAAATACCGTTTAGAACTTTAGTCAGCTACACTTGACCATTAGGTTAAGACGGTCTATCGATTGACGACCACCGCCAGATTTGACGGGACGCAGGGAGTGAACGCGTAGTTCGCATCCCCTCTATTTGGTTTGGTAAATAAGATTTTGTTGACATCTACCCAGGTAAATTATCATGTTGAAACTACGCCACTGTTGTATTCAGGACATCCAAGATGAAGCGCGGGCACTGGTTGCTAAAGGATCGGTGGATCAGCAAAATCATATTTATGATCTAGCGAAGTACTTTGGCTATGGTGAATGGCAAGAAATCGAGCGACTCTTAGATATGAATGACTATCTGCTCAGAGATAACATTATTGATCTAGTTGGTGCTGAGTCTTGGATGAACGATTGATCGTTGCATTGAATCATGGCGCACGAAATCAGGGTTTCCTGACATTTCACCATCGAGACTATTCGTTGACTTTTGGTTGGGGCTTGTCGGTATTGGCAGTCCCAACTACATAAGCAACGGAGTAAGGATTGGTCACTTTGGTTGAGGCTTTCCGGACTTCAATGCCAATCACATTGCCATCTTCATCGTAATCCAAAATCAATCCCGGTGCGATTTGGGCTGTTTCGTCGATCGAAATGTCAGTGAAGGAGATTTGGAGAACATCCTTGTCCGGGTCGTATACAGCTTTCATGAAATAAAACTCCCTTCATCCGAATCGTGGATTGTCGATCAACCTAGTTTGGCTGTGGCGGTTTGCTTTCGCCGAGTTGTGCTAAGGCATCGAACAACATTAAGTTGTCTTGGTGCCAAAAAACTCTAAGTTTGATTATATGAAAAACAGGCGCAAACTTGGCTGTTTTATTGGCTGTGAAACGGCATTATTTCAATTGACGGACATATTGGTGCCGAGATGCGTGATTACGCGGTGGTGCTTACCTGTCTGAATCATTGTTTAGTGCATAGCAACCCGGGGCAGGAAATGCATTGATTATTTGGCAAGTTTTAAGTAATACCGGTTGCAAAATTCTTGCTGTAACTGTTCTATGATGATGAAAAGCTTAGGCTGAGTGCGATATCGTTTTGGATCGCTGCTCACCAGCTTTCCAACTTAAGGAGATTTCTCTTCAGTATCTGACGTCCTATGTCTAATTCTACGGGTGTGTTACCTGATTTATCACTGCAGCATTTGACCGTTTATCCGATCGGGGTCTATGCATTATCGGGACTCGCCATTAGCAATGGTGCACTACTAGCTGTCGATAGCATTCGCGGCTATCTGCTTGAGATCGATCCCTATACCAATAATACAACCATCCTCAATCCCCATCATGTCGAAGACTGGCTTGATGTGACAGGATTGGCCGTACGTCAGGACACGCTTTGGTTTGCCCGGGGGCGAAAGGTGTTCTGGTGCGATCGTTTGAATTTAACACCAACAGTCTTTGCTGAGTTGCCCTATGCGGCTGATGGTGTAGCCGTTTGGGGCTCGACAGTTTTTGTCAGTTGTCAGAAATCAGGCTACATTCACCTGTTTGAGCGCGATACCGGTAAGCTGATTGACCGGTTTGCGCAACCCGGTGTGGGTCCAGAAAATCTCACGGTAATGAACGGGGTGCTATGGGTTTGTGACCAGACAGAGCAGACTGTTTACTGCTTGGATCGTAAAACTGGGGCAATTCGCTACAGTGCGCTAACTCCTTTTAGTTCACCAACGGGCATTACTTTTTACTCGCCTTCTGATGGTTCGGAACCGATTTGCTACGTGGCTTATGCGGACGAGCAAGCCTATATCCGCGATGATCCGAATGCGGAAAATCCACATCAGCTGACCTTCCGCGATCGCACGTTCATTCACCCGCTGCATATTTCGCATCATCCCAAGCAGCCTTATACGCTTTCAAACGGCTATTTAGTGGAGATGTCCTACGTTGAGGAAATGCGCCCCCTCGATCCACTGACGCTAAATAATGTTGAATGGCGGATTGCCTTGCCCTCGAATACGCTGCGTCAGCAAGTCCGGCATGTTGAACCGATTGGACATCCCTGCACGATCGTTGAGCAGGATGGTCAGCAAGTAGCAGTGTTCAAATTTGACCAGCTGCAACCGGATCAAGCAGGACTGGTTGGCTGGAAAGCAGTCGTGGAGATGTATGGTCTGAAATATTCGCTGCCGCCGCGGGATGCTTCCGAGGAAGGCGCCATACCAGAGGAGTTTGAGCAGCTATACCTGGTGGATAATGATGACTTAGCAATGGATACGGCGACGATTCGGCGGGCGGCGGAAGATGCAGTCGGGACCGAAACGGCGATCATGCGCAAGATGTTGAAGATTCGGAACTATGTTTACGATCGCCTGTCCTATGGCATTCGACCGAAGATTGATACACCAGATATTGCACTGGAAAGAGGAATTGCCTCTTGTGGGGAATATGTCGGGGTGTTAATGGCCTTAGCGCGGCTAAATGGCATCCCCTGCCGCACAGTCGGGACGTTACAAGTGCCCACCCCATCCGGAGCGTCGCAATGTGCCGCTATCGCCAGATTTCAATCACGTGTGGTTGGAGTTTTATGTGCCGGACCTGGGCTGGGTGCCGATGGAGTCGAATGTTGATGATGTGCGGGACCGGGGACCTTATCCGGAGCGCTTCTTCATGGGATTAGCTTGGTACCATACGGAGCTGGGTAAGGGGATCAAGTTTCAGAAGATGACAGCCGATGACTTGCCAGCAGACTTCTCGCTGGGTGATTTGGCGGTGAACCATATTCGGTTTCGGATATTGGATGAGCTATCGCCGGAAATTGGCATAGCCAACGAGAAGGTTAGCGACCCAGCCAGCAAAAAAATCAGTGACCTAGCCAGCGAAGAAATTGGCGACGCAACTAGCGAGAAAATCAGTGACCCAGCCAGCGAGAAAAATCAGCGACCCAGCCAGCGAGAAGATCAGTGGCATAGCCAGCGATCCCGCCAGCGAGGAAATTGGCGATACAGCATCAGCTAGTGGCAAAACGACGCGCAAAACGACTCGCAAGACTAGTGGCAAAACGACTCGCAAAACGACGCGCAAAGCCAGCGGTAAGTCCAAACCTGATTGATTTGGTGCGATACGATGTCGATGTCTGATTTCTTCGGAAATTGTGCGACATCCATAGCGCAATCCGACTTCTGAATGATTCATAGGGAATGCGCAGTCCATGAAGCGTAGTTCGATCGGTCGCTTGGAGTTGCGGCAATCGTCTGGGCGATATGGTGTGAGCTTTCAAATGCTACGTATTGGGATTGGAAAGCTCATAACTTTTAGGTAGGACCTGAGGCGTACCGCGTAAGGTTTATGACTCTTTGCTGCTCAATGTTCAAATCGTATGACACCAAACAAGAAATATGTTAGTCTAACCCAGGAATATAGAACCTTGTAATCGCCAAACAATCGCCAAAAACAAGCCCTTGTGAGCATGAGCATTGACCTACGCTTTCGGAGCTAAAAGTGTTTTAGTTCTGAGCAAATAATTGAAAGGGCTTGACATTAGATAACACTTAGATTGAAACATGAAAATTCAAGCGATTCTGCTAGCGACTGCAACCGCTCTTACCTCGTTTGGTTTTGGCGTGGTCGCTAAAGCTGATACCGTCAATGCTCATTGCGATATTTACACCCGTGGCGACCAATATGCCTCGCTTTCAATGCCTTGTACTTTTTCCCAGCGACAGGGATATATCGGTGTGCAACGCCAGGATGGCATACGGTATGAATTTGACCCGGTTGGCAATCAACCCGGTAATTTCATCGACCAGCACAGTAATCCGGTTTATCGCCAGAGTGGCCTTGGCGATAAAGGGCAGATTTTCCAGTTGGCTGATGGCTCAAAGCTCTACGTTTACTGGGATACGAGCAGTTCCTACGGCAGCCAACCGGCCCAGAGCTCAGGCATGCGCGTCGGCACTCTGATGGCGTATGAGCGTGGCTCGCAGATTAATCTTCGGAGTAGTGCCACAATCTACTCGCGCGCGACTGGCTATGGTCTAGCCGGTGACAAGGTGAATATTTTGAACTGTCAGCAAGACACTGATACCGCTGGCAGTGATTTTAACTGGTGTCAGGTGCAGTTTTTAGAGTCCGGGGCAACTGGCTGGGTTCGCAGTGACTTTATTATCTTCCCCAGCGATGGCCGCCTCTAGAGCGAGTCTCAATTTCACGTCTTACAGTCAATTTTGGAAATTCGCATGAGACCTCAGATTACACTTTTTGCAGCTGTGTTGCTCCTCGGCGCAGCCAGCTTCCCAACCGCATCCATTGCAAATGATATTGTCAAACCCATATTGCTTGCCCAGTCGCCAACACCTGTGACCTACATGACGGTGCAAAGCCCTGAAGCAATTTCGGTGCAGATTCGAGAAGGCGAGTTCTTCTATCATGGTATTCTGAGACGCACCTACGGCTCGTCCTTCAGCGCTACAGATGGACGCGTGCGGGTGATGTACGGATTCGCGATTCTGGGCGTATTGTAGTAATTAATGCTGTTACTGGTACAGAGTTCTACAACTACATTTTCTCAGAAGCCAAAAGTGGTTCTGGTGGTAATCCGACAGCAGCAAGTAAATCCCCCACGCCAGTGACTTATACAACCCGCCGAGATGCGAACCAAATTGATATTCAGATCACAGAAGGTGAGTTTAAATATTCCGGCACATTAACCCGCGCCGCAGGAAATAGCTTTATCGGTGCTGATGGACGCGTACGCGTCATGTACGATCGAGATGCTGGCCGTGTTGTTGTCATCAATGTGGTCACTGGGACTGAGTTTTATAACTACAGCTACACCGATGTTGATGAGGGAGCTTTGTAGCGGTGTTGGCACTGTCCGTTAATGGGCGCGGACTGTGGACAGCTCACAATGTCGGAGTGGTTCATGCTGCCGCAACAAGCCGAATATTGGCTTGATTTGCGATGGCGTTAGACCCTGATCGCAAAGAGGGACAAAAGATTCCCCCTTCGTCCAATGTCACTGACTTAAGCATAAGTTGGCGGCTGAAACCCCTGAAAACTCGTGGTCTACTATGCCAGTTTTGACCTTAAGTCAGTGCCATTGCCCCTTCGTCTTATGTCAATCAGCACCTGAAATGATTTAGGCGTGTCAGGAGCCCCAATTTGTCTAAACTCCAATTCTTAAACCGTATGCGAGGTGCGTTGTCAATTGGGCGAATGACCAACTGAGAACCAAGTGTCATTCACATCAAACCGAACTCCGGGGCGATCGCCAAAGTCCGATAAACAAGCAAATCAGGCCAAGGTTGATCATCACATCCGCGATATTGAAAATCGGAAAATTAATCAACCGCGCATCCAGAAAATCGATCACATGGCCAAAGGCAAAGCGATCGATGCCATTGCCCAGTGCCCCACTCAAAATCAGTCCGTAACCGAGCTGCTCCCAACGCGGCAAACGCGGATTCCATATTGCGAGTGCAATTAATCCCAAACTCACCAGCAGTGACAGCCAACGTAGCCAACCGCTGCCCTGTCCCTGGAACGAACTGAACGCCGCACCCGTATTGACGACATAGGTAAAGTGAAACACCCCAGGGATAACGGGCATCGTGACCGGAGGATCCTGCAGAGGGAAAGAAGTTAGTACCCAGAGCTTGGTTATTCGATCGAGGGCCACCCCCGCCGAAGCAGCAATCCAAAACAAGCGGTTACGCATATCAACCAGCAAACAAGATCAGTGAAGCAATCGTGCGTCGCTCAAACGCCACGCATCTTCCAGGATAAGCCGATACGATCCCTAGTTCATAGTCATTTCCGACAATAAACCTCCAGAATCTGGTGTTGCCCCCGCCAACTGGCTTTAATCAAACAGCACACGTCGCAGCAAAAATGCCACCACTGTGACGGCGCAGATCACACCTAGCTGCCCCGGCAACTGCTGTAACGAATAGATTTCGATCGCCGCTAACCATCCCGGCGAATTAGCTGGTGCCAACCGCAGCCAATACATGGTTGATAGATAGATAATCCCGGTCGTATGAATGATTAACAGCCCGGCCATGCAACAACAGGCTAACCACTCGAGCTTCGGCAAGGCCCGAAACGCGAGATAACCACAGATCCAAGCCCCCGGCACAAACCCCAACAAATACCCAAACGACGGTTGCCCCAGGTAATCAATGCCACCACCTTGGGAAAAAATCTGAAACCCGGCCAAACCGAGTGCCAAGTAAGCAATCTGCGATATCACCGCAGCATTTCGACCAGCTAAGCAGCCAATCAGTAGCACTGCCCCAATTTGATAACTGACGCCCAATAGGTAAGTTGGTGAATCACCGAGGCCAATGCCGATCATCGCCGCCTGCACAAAATTTCCGCCGATCGTCAGCAGTAATCCCGTCAGCGCCCACATTAACTCGGTCAACGTCACCACAATAAGTTTTGGTAGCCTAGTCAAAAACGAAAGCATGACGATTTTCCCATAGCACCCGGAATTGCGTGCCATGTTACAGCCATGTCAGCCAAGTGAGACATTCTATCATTTAGTCTGAGCGGATTTTTTCACCGCTGAGGGGGATATGCGGGCGTGCTAATCTGACTAATGACCTCTCGGTATACCCCGTCAATGACTGTTGCAACTGTTGGTGTCAGTTTCGAAAAGATTCGTCAGATCTATTCCCAAGCGCTGCCTGACTTGATGTTTGAGGCCCAGCGCATCCATCGGGACAATCATGATCCTAAGGCTGTTCAGCTCTGCACCCTCGGCAATATTAAAATGGGCGGCTGCGCGGAAGATTGTGGTTACTGTTCTCAAAGTGCTCACCACGATGCCTCGATCCAACCCGAACCACTGATGCCGCTTGATCAAGTTATGAGTGCGGCGAAGGCGGCCAAAGCCGCTGGTTCGACCCGCTTCTGTATGGGGGCGGCATGGCGCGAAATCCGTGACGGCGCACAATTCGATCGTGTGCTGGAAATGGTGCGCCAAGTGGCCAGCCTCGATATGGAAGTCTGCTGTACTTTGGGTATGCTCAAGCCCCACCAAGCGGCGCAACTGAAGGAAGCAGGGCTGACGGCCTACAACCACAATCTTGATACCTCCCCCAGCCACTACGACAAGATTATTTCGACGCGAACTTACCGCGATCGCCTCGATACGATTCAATCTGTTAGCGATGCGGGGATTTCTGTATGCTGCGGTGGGATTTTAGGCTTAGGCGAATCGGTAGACGATCGGTTGGAAATGCTGCAAATTTTGTCTGGCCTTGATCCGCAGCCCGAATCGATTCCGATTAACCGGTTAATTCCGATCGCCGGTACGCCCTTGGAAAATGCGCCCGCTGTTGATCCCTTAGAAATCGTGCGGATGATCGCCACCACCCGGATTCTGTTTCCGAAAGCGATGGTGCGTCTGTCGGCGGGGCGGACGGAAATGAGTGATGAGCTGCAGGCGATGTGTTTTCTCGCGGGGGCGAATTCGATCTTCACGGGGGATGTGTTGCTGACGGCGGCGAATCCGAGCCGATCGCATGATGCCCAGCTACTCGACAAACTTGGGATGGTGGCGAAACCGTTGTAATTGATTTCAGCTAATCAATCGATCAAGCCCAGCCGAGCTAAGGTTGTTTTGCCCGTGATTAGATGCTCTTTGGTTTGCTTAGAGCGTTTTTTCACGCGTAGTTCTAAACGTGATGCCGCTGATTTGTCGCCGACGGGGGTTGTAAATACCAGCTTGAGCGGGGCTTTGCCACGCAAGTATTTGGCACATTTTGTGCCCTGTGCTTGATGTTCCGCAAACCGCCGCTCTAAATCGATCGTAATTCCGGTATAGAGCGAATTGTCGGCACAGCGAATGATATAGAGAAACCAGGGTGGTGGCGATTGCGGCGACGGTGACTTCATAGTTCAAAGCAACTGATCGCTTGTGATTATACTGCGGCGATTATGCCTGGCCAAGATCACCGATCGTTATACGGTTTGAGTTTTGAAATCTCACAGATGTGAGTTTGAGTGAGGCTTGGATAACGACACGCTTGCTGGTGCAAGGTCAATCTTTAGACTGGAATTTGAACTTAACAAGCCAATCTACACCAATAGTTACTTCTTTTTCGCAAACCAGGATTAGCGGTATGACTAGCAAGGTCAGACGATTAGGGCCAGGTATGATTAGGGCAATCAGCATCGCTATGAGCAACAGTGCGGTTGCAATCTTCCGCGAATGCATCAGTGGCCTGATCGCGGGTTGATTTTCAACATTGGCCCTGTACGTTAGTCCTAATATCATATGAGTAATCAAATCGACGCCAAGGCAGATAGCCGTAAAAAACCAGTCGATGAGGTTACTGTATTCGATTGCAGCAGTGCGGCTCGGGTGCGACAACAGCACTGAGGGATTTCCCAGATTAAAGGCTAAGTTAGCTGCATATGGGAATAAGCACACCAGCATCAGGGCAATGCCATTCAACCAAAGTGTGGTTCGAGAGTGTTCTTGCGTTACCAGATTGTTGATGCGCCGCTGGTTGTACCAGAAGGCGAAGATCATAATAAAAGTGAAACTGTAATCGACGAGTGACGACAAAATCTTGCTCCCCAACCCGTCTAACTCAAGTCCTGATTCTGGTATAGGCAGGCCAAGTGCAAGAATCGTCATGGCAATGGCGTAAACCCCATCGATGAGTCCCCCGAGTTTTTCATTATTCATCAGGAAGAAATAGTGTGATTAAGGTTTTGGACTTTTATCACAATACTCGGGGTATGAGTATCATTGGAGTTAAACTTCAGATATTACGGGGATGCACAAACACTGTCTTTAGTAGCGATGGCGTGAGTAAACTTTCCCGCTATCAAGCGATCGGGGTTCCAGAGGTATGGTTCTGGGAAGATGACACTTTGGCGCTGTATCATCTGCGAAATAACGGCTATGAGCGTATCGATCGCAGTGAATTGGCCGGATTGTGCGATCTCGATTTGACGATCCTGAAACGCTGCCTGCTGATGGGGGAAACCAGCACCGCAAAGGCAATGCAATAATTCAATACGTACTTGCAGGGACTTGATTGAGTAAAGTCAAAGAAAGTCAAAGAAAGGAGCGATCACACAATGACAGTCGCCGCCCAAAAACTAACCCTGAAACCGTATCACCCCCATTTCTGGGCGACGGTAGCCCAAATTTTGGTGAATAACCGCTGTGCTGGATTAAATCTGCCGATCAAGCTGGCTGGCTTGGTCGATCGCCGCTTTGACTTTAGCACGTTGGGCAAAAGGTTGGAGTTGCTCGGTGGGCATGCCACTGAGCAAGCTGAGATTTTCTAGGTCGATACCTTTGATCAGCATTTCGACGCACCAAGTTTGACGGGCTTGCTCGATCGTCGGTGGATTGCCTTGGGGGGTGAGTAAATTTTCTGTGATCTTGTCCCAGAGCGTCTGCAGCTCGGTGATGGCGATCAGCGGTTGCATTTGGTCGTTGAGAAAAATGCCTGCATGCTCATCTTTGCGGGATTTCAGCCATTGGCTAAGGGGATTGCTATTGTCAGAGCCGTAGCGTTTTCCCGCGATCCATTGATTCAGCGGGACTTGACGGATGGGGACAGTGTTGATTTGGAGCAGGTGTTGTCCCGGTTCGGGGATGAAGTGCGTGCGTTCGAGGTTGAGGATTTCTTGGGCCGATAGACCAGCGGCGAAGAGGATGTAGGCAAAGGCATATGCTTGACGTCCGATCTTTTTGGCCTGCTGGAGGATGTCGCGGACGAGGCTGGCCGGCAGATCGGCGATCGCTGCGGGGGTGATTGCGGGTGCGACGGTCGTTGGCACGATGGCGCCTTGCAGGAAAAGTTGGGTGAGACTTTCGAGGAAAGCGTCTTGGGTTTTCCAGGGGGTGGGGTTGTCGCTGGTGGTTTGAATGATGAAGTAGCCGATCAGTAGGCTATGGAGCAGACTCGTCAGGGTGTCAGGCGCAAAGTAGCTTTGTTGGTTATTTTGGGCGATCGCGGTGGCGAAATATTGCGCGATCGGCTGTTTGGCTTGTTTCAGTCCTTGGCTGAGGGCTTGACGGTTTTCGGGCGGGGCTTGGTGCGCTTCGCCAATGATCGAATGGATCAGGTTTTTCAGGTGGTTGAGGTTTTGGAGGCTGGCGCGGCTATAGGTTTCGAGAGTTTGGGTCGAGGGTCGTTGGCGTTCCCGCTTGATCGATGACAATTTTACCGAGTTGGGGGAGCCGATCGGCGTCGCGTCAGGATGGCGATCAGCAGGCCATTTTTATTGCCGAAATGGCGAAAGAGGGTGACTTCATTCACTTCAGCACGTTCGGCGATCGCTTTGGTGGTGGTTTCGGTGATGCCACGATCAATGAAGAGTTCGAGCGCCGCGTCGATCAGACGTGCTTTGGTGGACTTTTTTGCAGTGGCCATAGACAAAAATGCAAGTACTACTTGCACATTCTCAGATAAGTTGTTATTGTATAAATGTAAGCGCCACTTACATCTGTTTAAGAGTATAGCCGACAAGTTACGTGGTTTGGGTTGAAGTGATCTGTGCCGGAGTGGTGCTATGTTGCCCGGTTGGGCAGTTCTTTCGATTTTTTAGGAATTAAACGTGATGACACGAGCATTAACTGCGGCGAAGCCGGAGCAGGGTTTTTCATGGACAAATGCGCTATTTTTCGGCGCAGTGCATGGATTGGCCTTGTTGGGATTTTGGTGCTTCTCCTGGAAAGCATTGGCTGTGGCGGTGTTTTTACATTGGTTACTAGGTGGCATTGGCATTTGTTTGACGTATCACCGCCTATTGACGCATCGCAGTTTTAAGGTGCCGCGCTGGTTAGAGTATGTGCTGACGACGATCGGGGCGATGGCGTTGCAAGGTGGTCCGATCTTTTGGGTGGCGGGGCACCGGATACACCACGCATATACGGAAGATGAGGAGCGCGATCCCTATGCAGCGAGTCGGGGTTTTTGGTGGAGTCACATGTTGTGGCTACTGTTTCCGAAAGAGCAATTTTTCAACCCGGATTTGTATAAAAAATATGCTCCCGATTTGCACCGTCAGGCATATTATCGATGGCTCGATCGTTATTTCTTAATGTTGCAGATTCCGTTGGGAATTGTGTTGTTTCTTCTGGGTGGCTGGTCCATTTGTGGTTTATGGGATTTTTGTTCGAGCGGTTGTGTTGTGGCATACGACTTGGTTGATTAATTCGGCGACGCATTGGCGTGGGTATCAGAACTTTGACGTGGAAGATGGTTCGCGCAATCTCTGGTGGGCGGCGCTGCTCACCTATGGTGAAGGCTGGCATAACAATCATCACGCCAGACCCCGCGTGGCCAAAGCTGGTCTGCGTTGGTGGGAGATTGATATGACTTGGTGGGTGATTTTAGGTCTGCAACGGTTGGGGTTGGCGCAGCGAATTGTGCGGTAGTGGGAATTATCACTGCGACTTCCATTGTTCTATAAGGCAGGCATACTGAGAAAACACAGTCCCCCGTTACGAGGGACTGTGTTTTCTAAAGCGTCAAACTTCATAGCGATGTCGCGCAGCGACCCCAGACTATCCCTTTAAGGTGATGGTCACGTTGTCGATTTTGCCGGTGAATTGATTGCCAGTCGGTCGGTAGTCGGGCGTTACATCCGTTTCCAAATCGGTGCCGACACTGGCCGTTTCGTCAGCCGAGAAGATGTTGGCTTCTGTTTGATCAATCCGTCCTGAACCACTGACTTGGTTATTGACATATAGTGTCGCGGTTCCCCCTGCACCACGACCGCCATCATAGTCAAAGTCCAGCTTCACTGTAGATTTGCCCGCGGGCAATTTGGTTTTGCCTGTAACTTTATACTCCTCAATCCCCAGGTAATTGTAGACAAACGTTGGCGTGCCGTTCTTCACATACAAACTCCAGCCGCCAAACCGCCCCCCCTGAGACAAGATCACTCCATTGGGATTGCGAGTTTCACTCTCAAGATCGGCATCAATCTCGAAGGACGTATTTTTGATGTTGATAAAGTCATTTTCGAGTAGACCGGTCATGCCCTCACGCAAGCTCAGGCTGGTGCGACCAAACATTAGGTCAGGGCGGTTAGCCAATTTGGGGTCAAACAGTTCTTGGCGGCGATCGTCCAAGGGCAGGACTTTATATTTAACGGCTTCCTTCAGGAATAAGTCTTGCAGTTCCGCTAGCTTGTCCGGGAATTGGCTGGCCAAGTCGGTGGACATACTAAAGTCATCAGCTACGTGGTAAAGCTCCCAGGTATCTTCTGGGAAGCGATTTTCCACATTTCCCCAGGGTGTAACATGCACCGTACCAGCAAACCAACCATCGTGATAAACGCCCCGATTGCCAAACATTTCAAAGTATTGGGTAGTATGACGATCGGCCGCTTTAGGATCATCAAAGCTATATAGCATGCTCACCCCTTCGATCGGTCGTTGAGCCGTTCCATTCACCGATTTGGGTTCTGGTAAGCCAGCTGCTTCCAAAATCGTGGGGACAACATCAATCACGTGGTGCCATTGGTTGCGTAATTCACCTTTTGACTGAATTCCCTGCGGCCAATGCACCGCTAGTCCCTGACGGGTACCGCCATAGTTAGACGCCACCTGTTTGGTCCAGGTAAAGGGAGAGTCCAAGGCCACTGCCCAACCAGCCGACATATGGGGATAAGTCGTTGGATCACCCCACTGGTCATAGTACTTGAGCATAAAGTCAACATCCGAGCCTTTGGGTTCGGCGTTGAAGTAAGTCATTTCGTTGTACAGACCAGTAAATAGCCCTTCGGCGCTGGTGCCGTTGTCACCCGCAACATAGAAGATCAGGGTGTTGTCCAGGTCGCCTAATTCCTCAATGCTATCTACGAGGCGGCCAATTTCAGTATCTGCCATATCCAGATACCCAGCAAAGACCTCGGCCTGTCGCGCAAAGAGCTTGTGCTCAGCATCAGTTAACTCATCCCAGTCTTTAATGTCATCGGGTTTCGGGGCCAGCTTCGTGCCTGCCGGAATATAGCCCTTCGCCAGTTGCTTCTGATAGATTTGTGCTCGAATCACGTCCCACCCGGCATCAAACTTACCTTTGTACTTATCAATGTACTTCTGGGGCACATGGTGCGGCGCATGCACAGCACCAGGGGCGAAATACATGAAGAAAGGCTTGTCGGGGGTAAGCGACTGCTGGAAGTTGACCCAGTTGATCGCTTGATCGGTCATATCGGTCATGAAGTGATAGTTCGGATCATCTGGCGGCTCCACAATATTGCGATTGTGGTGAATTGAAGGCGACCATTGATTGGTTTCTCCCCCGAGAAATCCATAGAACTCATCAAAGCCCTGAAGATCGGGCCAACGATCGAACGGGCCAGAGGGGCTAATTTCCCACACGGCAGTTTCGTGCCACTTACCAAAGGCACCGGTGCTGTAGCCATTAAGGCGAAGCATTTGGCCAATGCTGGCCACTTCATTCGGTAGCTGTCCGGTGGCACCGGGGAATGAAGTGGCGACCTCGGAGATCTTGGCCTGGTTAGCAGAGTGGTGGTTGCGGCCGGTTTTGATTGCCTGGCGCGTGGGCGAACAGAGGGCCGTCGAATGGAATTGGTTATAGGCCAGACCAGCGTCAGCGAGGCGATCGAAGGTTGGCGTAGCGATGGGACCACCAAAATGACTGGTGCCACCAAAGCCTAGGTCATCCAAGAGGATCACGAGAACGTTGGGAGCATTTTTTGGGGCTGCCACGTTGAACAGCGGCGGTGGAGTGGCATCCCGTGCATCCAGAGTCGTAATCGGCTTTTGGGGCGGAGCCTGTAAGGGCAGCACCGAACGGTCAATCTGGTTGAGATCAACATAGGTTTGGGCCAGCGCCTCTGTCGGTAGTGTACCCATCCAGAAAACGGCTACAAGTACCGTTGCGATGATGGATTTTAGAATCTTGGGTAGCATCTTTTATTACTGTAATTACAAAATTACTCAGGCACTAAAGTATCTGGTCGATCAATCTGATGCGAAGGCATGAGGCGGGAACAGGTTTTTGAGGAAACAGGTTTTTCAGTAAATAGGTATTACTGAACACTGCATCCAAACAGAATATGTCCTTAGCCTATAGGGAGCTTGGGGCAAATCATATGGCAGTAGGCTCTATCCTTACTTTTTGAAACACAATAGCAAGTTTCTTCAAGTAAATCGCCTCGACGGGCACAAAATTTGCAGTGGGGTCAGGTGGGGATGGGTTGCCTATTTTTATCGATCCTAAGGTTGAGTCAAGTTGAAAGCAACTTGGCCCATTCGGCCCAACCTCCCATAAAATGTCAGTGGCTCACTTTGAATAGTTCATCCTTACTGATGGATCTCGATCGGCTACAAAAAGCGCTCCAAGTCGAAGCGGATAATGGTTTCAACGATATGCAGGGAAACCAGTACCGCTTTAGCGAGTTCATCTGCCTTAGCTTTGGTCAGCCATCGCCCGATATCCCACGCGATCGGCGTCAGCAATTGCGCGATTTAGGCAGCAAATTTTCCGACTATCGCCACCTCGGATTTGCCGATCGGCGCAATCTGCTTGCCGAAGCCCGCCAACTGCTCGCCCAAACTAAAAAATATAGCAACGACATCCCCGCTACACCTATCGTTGCCGAAGCTCCAGGGCTCATTCACAACAACAAAGCGACAGCACAGAAAACGGTCAAGAAAACGGCTGCATCAGCCAAGAAAACGGTTGTATCAGCGCCAGCCGGTGACGCTAAGAAATCAATCAGCAGCACTGCTAAAAGCGCGATCGACCTTGACCAACCAGTGCAATATCTACCTGGTATTGGCCCTAAAAGTGCCGATCGCCTAGCCAAGCTCAACCTCTTCACGGTGCGGGATGTGCTTTACTACTACCCACGCGACCACATCGACTACGCCAAACAGGTCAAGATTCGCGAATTGGAGGCCGGACAAACCGTGACGATCGTCGGTCAAATCAAAAGTTGTAACTGCTTTACCAGCCCGCGCAACAGCAAACTCACCATCTTTGATCTCACTCTGCGCGATGCTTCCGGCCAAATCCGCCTGAGTCGATTTTTCATGGGGGCGCGGTTTGCCAGTCGCGGCTGGCAAGAAAATCAGAAACGCCAATTTACCAAAGGTTCGACCGTTGCCGCTTCAGGCTTAGTCAAAGAATCAAAATATGGCATGACGCTGGATAATCCTGAGCTGGAAGTGCTCGAATCGGCTGACCAAGATTTCGAATCCTCCAAAATCGGCAAGATTGTGCCGATCTATCCACTCACTGAAGGGGTGCCCGCGGATCTCGTACGCCGCGCAGTAGTCGCTTCTCTCGGCGCTGTCAATCAACTCCAAGAAACGCTACCGGAGGGCCTGCGGAAACAGTATGAGCTAGCGGGGATTCAAAGCGCGATCGCGGGGATTCATTTTCCGGACACGAGCGAAGTGCTTGAGGCCTCACGCCGCCGCTTGGTATTTGATGAGTTTTTCTATTTACAACTGGGTTTATTGAACCGGCGGCGCATGCAGCAGGACCATCGCACCGGCGTCGTGCTCGAACCGACAGGGGAGTTACTCTCACAGTTTTATCAGGTTTTACCGTTTACCCTAACGGGCGCACAAGAACGGGTAGTGGTAGATATTTTGGGTGATCTACAAAAAACGGTGCCAATGAATCGGCTGGTCCAGGGTGACGTGGGTTCTGGTAAGACCGTTGTGGCCGTGATCGCATTACTAGCGGCGATCCAGGCGGGCTATCAAGGCGCACTCATGGCCCCGACCGAAGTGCTGGCCGAGCAGCATTATCGCAAGCTCGTGCATTGGTTCAACCAGCTACACTTACCAGTTGAATTGCTGACGGGTTCAACTAAAACGGTCAAACGGCGGCAAATTCACAGTCAATTACAATCAGGCGAATTACCGCTGCTCGTCGGCACCCATGCATTGATTGAAGATCCAGTGCAGTTCGATCGTCTCGGTTTAGTCGTAATTGATGAACAGCATCGCTTCGGAGTACAACAACGGGCGCGTCTGACTCAGAAAGGTGAGAATCCCCATGTCCTGACAATGACCGCAACCCCGATTCCCCGGACAATGGCGCTGACGTTACACGGCGATCTCGACGTGAGCCAAATTGACGAACTCCCACCCGGACGGAAAGCGATTAAAACCACGATTGTCGCCGCCAAGAAACGTCAAGATGTTTACGATCTCTTCCGGCGGGAAATTGCCCAAGGGCGACAGATTTATGTTGTCTTACCGCTGGTGGAAGAATCGGAAAAACTCGACCTCAAATCGGCCATTACCGCCCACGATGATTTGCAAAACAATGTCTTCCCGGAATACACGGTGGGACTGCTCCACGGCAAAATGACCTCGGCGGAAAAAGATGCGGCGATTAATGCCTTTCGCGATAACGAAACCCAAATTCTCGTTGCGACCACGGTGGTTGAAGTCGGTGTGGATGTACCGAATGCTACGGTGATGTTGATTGAACATGCGGAGCGGTTCGGACTGTCGCAGTTGCATCAGTTACGCGGCCGGGTGGGACGTGGCGGTTCACAGTCTTATTGTCTGCTCATGAGTTCGTCGCGCAGTGAAACCTCGGAGCAGCGGCTCAAGGTATTAGAGCAATCCCAGGATGGCTTCTTTATTTCGGAAATGGATTTGCGTTTACGCGGCCCAGGAGAGGTTTTGGGCAGTCGGCAGTCAGGCTTACCGGATTTTGCCTTGGCCAGTCTAGTTGAAGATCAGGAAGTGTTGGAGGTGGCGCGGGATGCTGCCGAGAAGGCGATGGAGAAAGACCCGACGTTAGAAAAGTGGCCAGCGATGCGATCGGAGTTGGAATATCGCTATACCCGCTTGCTGGGTGGCGCGATTTTAACCTAGGCAATCGCGTGTAAAGGCGGCTGCAAATTCTACAAATCCCTGTTAAGCTGAATGGCTGGTATTATCGTCACCGCTTGACATGGATCTGTTGCGATCGCTCCCACTGGGGCTGTATTTAGAAGAACCTGTGACCTGGATGCATCGGCTCGATCCCAGAGTCAAGCTGGGTTGGCTACTGCTGTTTTTGCTCGCGCCAATTCTGGCGAGTGTTGAGTGGCGTTTAGCACTAGTCATTGTGCTGGTATTGTTAACCATTACAGCGCAGGTTCCCTTGCGGGTATGGAAACAGCAGATTGGCTGGCTGACGTTACTCTGTGTTTATGTCGGCGTACTGATTCTGTTTATTCCCGATGGGCTGAACGCCAATCACCAGAGCCGTCTGCCCGAGAATGAGCTGCAGTTTGCGCAGCAGCCAGCCGAGTTACCTGCACTCCAGCCGCAAAAACCCTTCTGGAAATTTTGGGGACAAGCACCGCAATCCCAATCCGCCCCAGATATTCAAGCACCAAAACCACTCCCGCAGCCCACCGACTATCAGTATTTTCTGTTTAAAAAAGGTCGATTTGCCATTTCGCAACGATCGTTGGATATGAGTTTGCGGTTTTCGACGCTATTATTTACGTTGATTTACAGCACAAGTTTGTTTCTCCTCACGACTTCTCCAGAAGAAATCACTGCTGGTCTAGAAGATTTGATGGAACCGTTACGTCGGTTTAAAGTTCCCGTGACCGAAATTGCGTTGACGTTAACGTTAGCGTTACGATTTATCCCACTGGTGTTAGAAGAGTTTCAAAACTTGGTGCGATCGATCCGAACGCGAGCAATTAATTGGAAAAAATTGGGGTGGCGACGCTCTAGCCAAATTTGGATACTTGTGGCGGAAAGATTGCTAGAAAATCTCCTATTGCGGGCCGAGCAAATTGCGGGGGCGATTCAAGTACGTGGCTTTACCAGCCCCAATCGCCATCGGGTGGAATGGCATCAGCTGAAGCTGCGCCGTTGGGATTGGATCGCGATGGTGGTTTTAGGGATTGCCTGGATTATCCGATTTGTATGGGGTGGCGAGGCGGCATGAGTCAGCCCCAAGGCAATTACATCCGCCAATGGCGATCGTTGCCGTTGGAAAAGCGCACTGGTTCGCAAATATTTGCCGCACTATTTTTATCAGATACAGATCGCTACACTATTAGAAAGTCCCTATCCGGCCTCACCCGATTATCCGCAGCTATCGCGCTATTCAATCTGTGCTGGCGCTCCACGGGTTGTCGATGGAGTGGTGCAACAGTGGACACCGCCGATCGGTGAAATTCTATCGATGCTGAAAACACTGCAGCAGCGATCGTACCGGACTTATGGAAAGCACCTGTGGATCTGCCATTTGTCGGGGGTTGGCTCGGTTGGCTCGGTTATGATGTGGCTTGGGAGATTGAGCAGTTACCATTGATCAATCCTGATCCTTTACCGTTTCCTGTAGCGTTCTGGTATGAGCCAGAATGCTTTGCTGTGTTAGACCACCAGGAGCAGGTGCTGTGGTTGGCAGCGGGGGAAGTGGAGCAGTTAGATGAATTGGTTGATCGGTTGGATGCAGTCACAAGATCCTTTATTTCCTCCCTTGATCAGGGGGGGAATGAGAATCAAATTCCCGATCGATTATCAAACGCCGCAACTCGACTACGAAACAGCAATTCTGAAAGCCAAGCAACACATCAAAGCGGGCGATATTTTTCAGGCGAATTTATCGTTACGCTTTACGACCCAAACCCAAGCCGATAGCTGGTCGATTTATCGCGCTTTGCAAACGATCAATCCATCACCATTTGCGAGTTATTGGAAAACGCCTTGGGGCGATGTCGTGAGCTGTTCACCAGAGCGTTTGGTCGAGGGACATTGGCAGGATGCGCAGTTTCATGTGTCAACCCGCCCGATCGCGGGTACCCGTCGCCGGGGGAAAACTCCAGAACAAGATCAGGCGCTTGAAGCAAAACTGCGGACCAATACCAAAGAGCAAGCCGAACATATCATGCTGGTTGACCTAGAGCGCAATGATTTGGGTCGGGTCTGTGAGTGGGGTTCAGTTGCAGTGGATGAGTTGTTGGTGATCGAGCACTACAGCCATGTGATGCACTTGGTCAGCAATGTCATCGGTCGATTAAACCCAAAATATGACAGTGCGGATTTGGTTCGGGCGATGTTTCCGGGAGGGACGATTACGGGTTGCCCGAAGGTGCGCTGTATGGAGATCATTGAGATGTTGGAGCCGGTGCGTCGGAGTTTATTCTATGGTTCCTGCGGGTATTTGGACGTGCGGGGCAATTTGGATTTGAATATTTTGATTCGGACGTTGTTATATCACCGAGAGTCAAATGCTGATACGGCAACGGTCTGGGGACAAGTTGGTGCCGGGATTGTGGCCGATAGCGATCCGGAGCATGAATGGCTTGAATCCTTGCAGAAAGCGCAAGCTCAGCTTCAGGCATTGCGAATGGTGAACTAACAGGAAACGGAATCGTCTAAGCAATTAATCGGGTCGTTGTGCAATATTTGAGCGCACAATAGTCACTGCCAAAAATCAACCTTTGTTAGAGACTTAATACGCTCCAGGCATAATCGTCCTGGATACTAGACAAGCGTTATCATTTTTAGCAGAGGATTGTCTTCTCCAATCCAGGTGGTGACTCAATGCTGTCCGAACCGCTGACGCTCAATCTCAAAACTGTTCAATTTACCGATGAGCAGTTCTACCAACTCTGCATCGCCAACCCCGAACTGCAAGTCGAACGATCGCGCTCAGGAGAACTGATTCTGATGTCCCCAGTCGGCGGCGAAAGCGGCAACCGCGAGATGGAACTCGGCGGCGAACTCTATCTATGGAATCGTCAAACCAAACTGGGCAAGGTATTTAGCTCCTCAACCATTTTCAAACTTCCCGGCGGTGGCGATCGTTCCCCGGATGCTGCCTGGATTGAATTATCCCGGTGGAATGCGCTAAATCCCGAAGAAAGAGCCAAATTTCCACCAATCGCCCCCGACTTCATCATCGAACTCCGATCGCGTACAGATTTACTCGAAAGGCTTCAGGACAAAATGCAAGAGTACCTTGATAGTGGGGTAAAACTCGGCTGGTTGTTTGACCCGCAGAATCAGCAGGTTGAGATTTATCGTGAACGTCAACCCAAAGAAGTACGATCGCTACCAACAAAGCTTTCCGGCGAATCCATCCTGCCGGGATTTACCCTGAACGTAGAGTGCTTCAGTGATTAGCGCTTGATAGAAATCGTACCGATCGCGATTTGTGGTTAGCGAAGTATCGTACCTAGGACGGTGCAGCAATGCCAAGATAGAGTTCGCCAACTTTGGGATCGTTGAGTAGATCCGTGCCCCGTCCTTCATATTTGTCTTGCCCCGCTTCGAGCACGTAGCCCCGATCGGACATCTGTAGGGCTTGGCGGGCATTTTGTTCAACCAGCATGATGGCTGTACCTGAGGCTTGCACCTGCTTGATCTGCTCAAATACATTCGCTACCATCATGGGCGAAAGCGCCGCTGAGGGCTCATCTAGAATCAGTAGCCCCGGACTCAGCATCAAGGCCTTGGCCATCGCTAGCTGCTGACGCTCACCGCCGGAGAGGGTGCCTGCTTGCTGGGTTTTCCGGGGGGCTAAGGCGGGGAAGCGATCGTACATTTCTTGCTTCAATGCCTTCAGTGGTACATCTTTAACAAATGCGCCCATTTCCAAATTTTCGTCAATTGTTAGTGACTTAAACACATTTGAAATTTGTGGCACATAGCCCATCCCCCGCTGCACGATGCGATCGGGCGAACAGCCCACAATATTCTCCCCCTTAAACCGAATTGAGCCGGTGTGCGGTGTCAGTAAGCCAAAAACAGCTTTGGCTAACGTTGATTTACCCGCACCATTCGGCCCAATAATCGTGACCAACTCTCCTGCCGCCACCCGCATACTAATGCCATGCAGAATATCCAGCCCTTTGATATATCCAGCATGGACATTTTCAACTTCCAAAATCAACTCAGACATAATGCGGGTAATGAGGAAAATGATTTAATTTCAGTGGGCATATTGTCCGATCGGCCTCAGTGATTCATTTTTGCGACTGCATGGGGGCCGCGAACGGACCAATCCCTTACTGTGGCACACGTTGTAATTCCGGTCGCTCTTCCGGCAGAATTGCCCCCTCCACAGGACAGACCTGTAGACAAATTCCACAGTCGATACAAGTGGAAAAATCAATCCAGTACCAGTCAGTGCCTTGGACATTTTTGCCTGGACCTTGGTCAATACAAGCGACAGGGCAGGCTTCGACGCAGTCGGCGACGCCTTGACAAACGTCCGTTACGATTGAATGGGCCATAGGAAATCAAGTTGCTCAAATATATTCAAGGATCGCTATGATTTTACTGGGTCACGGGTTCTACCGTAATCCCTTCTGGGTCAACCCAGGCAATTTGCGCAATTGCCCGCGTTTTTGCATAGTCAACGATCGCCGCCCGTTGGGCCGGTTGTCCTGCCTCAAGATTCAACTCGATCCGCATCTCCGGATGCTTCGAGCGCAGGGTTTGGGCATAGCGCAGCGCCGCCGCATGGGCTGCGTCCGACTGGGCCACAACCAGCCAGTCACTGTTCGGTACCGCCTGTGGTAATTGTTGGGCCGCCAGTAGCACCGGATGCAACTGATCAATCTGAAAGCTGAACCCAATCCCCGGTACCGCTTGTCCCTGTGGATGATAGCTACCGAGCAATTCATCATAACGGCCACCTTGGGCCAATACCTGCTGCACTGTACCGCCTGTGCTTGCGACTTCAAAGACAATTCCCGTGTAGTAGTCGAAGGTGCGAATCAGGCTCAAGTCCAGGACGATCGGCAAGGCTACATCCGCCCCAATACTCTGCCGCAGCAGCTCAAATAAGGTTTTCAACCGTTCGACGCGTTGGCGCTGCGGCTGATCGAGATCCCATTGACTGACTTTTTGGAGCACTGTTTCTGGTTGGCCGCGTAGATCTAACAGCTGCAATGCCCGATCGCGGAGTTTTCCCTCCAGTGGCAACTGTTCTAAGCCGGTCTGATCCAGCTTGGCGATCGCGTGGCGAACTTGCTGACGCAGCTTTTCCGGAAAGACCGATAGCAACGATTTGGTCAGCCCGGCTTCACCTACAATCACTTGCCATTGCGGTGCTTGAACCGTTCCCAGGCCCACATTTTCCAGACAGTCCATTAATAGCAATAGCACTTCGGCATCAGCCAACGTGCCACCGCTACCCAACAGCTCAACCCCCGCTTGATAAAACTCTTGCTGTGAACGAGGACTATCTTCAGTGGGTCGACAAAACACATTGGCATTGTAATAAAGCCGTTGGGGAAAGCGCGCCACCGCCATGCGTGTCACCGCCGCCCGAGCAATTGAGGCCGTGACCTCGGGCCGCAATCCTAAATCTTCCTCGTCGGTACCTTGCAGGGCCAGAATCGTGGATCGATCGATCGCCCCGCCGGCCATTAGCGTATCGAGCCGCTCCAAGGTCGATGTAATGATGCGATGATATCCCCAGCGATGGAAAACGGCCTGTAAACGCTGTTCAATCCAGCGCTTTTGGGCCACATCCAAGGGCAGCAAATCTCTTGCCCCGGTGGGCGGTTGGTACACCATGATAATTTCCTGACTGTGTCTGGATCGCTAGGGTTCAGCTTTAATAAATTACCTGTTCATGGTGCGGTTGTCAGTCATCAGGCCAAATCTTTCCAGCGACTGTACTCCAGCGGCGTTGCATCGAGGAAAACTAATTTCACTGGACAGGTGCCACTGCCGATCGATTATTTTTTCCGTCCAAACAGCCCTCCGAGAAAACTGCGGGCTGACTTACCTTGTTTGCTTTGCTTGCCTTGATTAGCCGCAGTCAATTGCGCCGCAGACTGTTTACCGGTCTTTGCCTGTTCATTCTCAGGATCAATTTCCAAGGCTTTATTAAAGTGAATTTTGGCCATGGTGGGCTGCTTTTGATTGAGATAGGACATGCCGATCATGCTATGACTTGGTGCATGCTTTGGGTCGATCGCCAACCCATCACGCAGTTCCCGAATCACTTGGATGTAGTTACCCTTCTTGTAATAGGATTCAGCCCGGCGGAAATAAGGCTCTGCCATCGATTCACGCACCACTGGCGCTTCGGCTTCTGGGTCCGGGACCGGCACTGGTGCATTTTCAGCCGGGGTTTCAGAGAAGGTTGCGCCGATCGTATAAAGCGGCCTTGTACTACTAATCGTATTTTCCCCAGCGGACTGTTTACGGATTATGTAGGCTAAGTTCAACTCACTCAAACGGCCAATCATTTCGATCGCCTGATCAAGCTGGCTAAATTGGTTCGCGACTAAGTCACCCATAGCCGAGCGATAGAAAAAGTCAGGATTTGGCGCAGTTAGCAACTGTTGGGCGATCGCATTGAGGTAAATCGGTTGTGATTGACGCGTGGCGGCTGACTGGCCCTTCATTTTGATCAACAGGTTATATTCGGTGCGGTTTTTTTCCTGCGATAGGGCTTCCCAAGCTGGATTCACCAACTTTGAGAGGATTTGTCCGGCCAGCTGGCGATCGGTTTCACTGGCCAACGCGCTGCTGTCCGGATGTAACCGTCGGGCAATCTTCAGATAGGCTTTGCGAATTTCCTTGGGGTCACTAATATCGAGAGGAATGCCCAGGATCGCATAATAATCCATAAAATCTGCAGAGAATAGTCCTTTACCGACTTCTATTGCCATGACTCAACCTGCCTGATAGATGTAGTGCAAATACAGCGCCTGAAAAACCTAAATTGCCCCATCAATCACTAAACTAACGCAATGACCCAATAAGTTATGGCCAAATCGCCATCGATCTAACCGCAATTCGTTTCGCCGAGTGAAGGAATGGCGTCCCAACTCATTTTATCTAAGGGCTTGACCCGTAACAACTCATGACTGAGGGCCGCATGAATCGCCGAATTCGTGACCAATAATCGGCCGACTGTAAGCTGAAATTCGGTTTGATCATAAGCGCTCACAATGCCACCGGCTTCGCGCACCAGCACTACTCCGGCGGCTAAATCCCACGGGCACAATCCGCGTTCCCAATAGCCATCAAGTCGGCCACAGGCGACATCAGCTAAATCCAGTGCAGCAGACCCCGCCCGCCTGACCCCCTGAGTAATCTGGGTCAAATGGCAGAACTCCGCATAGTTGTTATCGGGCGTTTGCGTCCGATCGTAAGCAAATCCAGTAACGAGTAGGCTTTGGCGTAGTTCTGCTGTTTTCGAGACCTGGATCGGTCGGCGGTTGAGGCTGGCCCCCAGACCAGTGGCAGCTCGGAACAGTTCATCCCGAATCGGGTTATAAACAACGCCAATGTGCGGCACGCCATTGATTAATAAGCCGATCGATACGGCTACAGCCGGATACTGGTGCGCGTAATTGGTTGTCCCATCCAAGGGATCAATCGCCCACAGAAATTCGCTATCGAGCTGGCCCAGCTGGCCCGACTCTTCCGCCAGAATCGCATGGTTCGGAAAATGCCGCTGCAATACGGCCAAAACGGCTTGCTCGGAGGCCCGATCAGCTTCAGTGACCAAATCACCCGGTCGACCTTTTTCTTGGATATCCGACAGGTTGCCCCAGTAACGTTGCAGTTGAGCCCCGCCGGCCATCGCTGCTTCCGTGGCAATATCGAGGAAGATTTGGAGCTGGTCAGCGGAGCAAGGAACGGCGGGCGATTGCGACATTTTTAACAACCTTGAAGGGACAAATCACCCCTGGCAAAATCATGCAGGGGTCTGACGGGGAGATTGAATCACGTTTCACTCCAGATGCTGCTAATCGTCTTCGATCGGCAGCCCAGCCCGCACCTTACCTTTACCGAAATAACGGCCAAACTGCAACTCATAGACTTCGTCTTCGTCTTGGGTTTCGACGACTAAGTCCGATTTGGCATAGCTAACACAGAGTAGAGCATAGCCTTGGCGGCGCAAATCCGGCGACAGCCCCATGGCTTCGTGCTGATCAAGATCGCCCGAGATCACGCGGACAGCACAAGCAGTACAAGCACCGTTGCGGCAGGAGAATGGTAAATCAACCCCTTGGTTTTCGACGCAGTGTAGGATGTAGCGATCGTCGGGCACTTGCACTTCGTGCTGAGTGCCTTTCTGACGGTTGTGGATGCGAACGGTATGAAACTGCGTCATCTTAGAGGGTCTAAAAATCTTTTGCATTTGCCACTATCCAGTATGCCGCAATCTCTGATACTATAAGTTGCCGTCGATGCGAATTGTTTACAATTGCTTGCGTCGATTGGAAAAATTGGAGAGATGGCCGAGTGGTTGAAGGCGCAGCACTGGAAATGCTGTGTGGGGGTAACTTCACCGAGGGTTCGAATCCCTCTCTCTCCGTTGAAAAGGTCTTACCGTTGCATTAGCAATATGTCCGAGTGTTGATTACCTGATCAAAATTGGCGACAGCCGGTTCAGAATACAGCAAAGCCAAAATAGAGCTGACAATTTAGACTAAACAATTTGTCAGATGTTGCTGAATTTCGATCGGGTTGATCTTACGGCCAATACATACAAGTTGATTGGAGGGTTGCCCTTCCCAAGTTGAATCATCCAGGTGAAACCGCCGACCGCTAAGTTGAAAGACATGCCGTGCGGGACTTTCCTCAAACCATAGAATCCCTTTCATCCGGTAGATATTTACGGGTAACTGATGGTCAAGAAAATTATGGAATTTGCGGAGCGAAAACGGGCGTTGAGCTTGAAACGAAACCGATAGATAGCCATCATTCTGGAGATGCCGGGGTTGTGGCGGACGTTGCGCCCTGATCGTCTCCAGTGGATAATTCTTGGACTGAGCCAGCTTCACATCTAGAATTAATGGTAATGGGATTTCGCCATGCTGCATATGCAAAATTCGAGCCCCTTCCTTCACTTCACGAATCGTCGTTTCGAGCCCGATCAACTGCTCTGGCATGACTAAATCCGTCTTATTCAACAAGGTAATATCACCGTAAATGATTTGCTTTATGGCCGCTTCTCCTTGATCAAGCGAGAAGTTTTCGGCATCCACAACGGTCAAAATACTGTCTAAATGAGTGAGGTCGCGCAGCTCGGAGCCGAGGAACGTCATGGCAATCGGCAAGGGGTCAGCGACCCCTGTCGTTTCAACAATTAGATAATCTAATTTATCCTGCCGGGCCAATACGTCATAGACCGTATTCACCAAACTGTCATTAATCGTACAGCAAATGCATCCATTACTCAGCTCCACCATATCCTCCTCAACCGCCACTAGGAGCTGACTATCAATGTTGATGTCGCCGAATTCATTTACCAGCACGGCGACTTTCAAATCCTGACGGTTTTGCAAAATCTGATTCAGCAAAGTAGTCTTGCCGCTGCCGAGAAAGCCTGTGATGATCGTGACAGGCAATCGTTGATCGCGAACTCCATCCAGGCTTTCCAGCATTGCTTTCTTCCTATAAATGTGTAGAACGATCGATCAATTAATGAAACTGGGGTGTATGTCGAATCAAATTCATAAACTCTTGCCGCGTCCGTGCATCCTCCGCAAAACAACCCCGCATTGCACTGGTCACAGTCCAAGAACCCGGCTTTTGCACCCCACGCATCACCATGCACATGTGTGTTGCTTCCACTACCACAGCCACACCTTGAGGTTGCAGTAAACCCTGCAACGCTTCAGCGATTTGAGCGGTCAAACGCTCCTGTACCTGCAGCCGCCGCGCATACATTTCCGCAATACGCGCCAACTTCGAAAGACCAATCACTTTACCATTGGGAATATAGGCGATGTGTGCGCGGCCAAGAATCGGCAGAATATGGTGTTCACAGGAACTAAATAGGTCAATATCCCGCACCAGGACCATCTCATTCGTATCCTCATGGAAAATTGCCCCATTGAGCAATTCATCTAATGATTGGTGATAGCCAGAAGTCAGGAATTTGAGCGCTTTCACCACTCGCTTTGGCGTATCGATTAAACCTTCACGATCGGGGTCTTCCCCCAAGCCAATGAGCAACGTGCGGACGGCTTGCTGCATTTCTAAATCGGAGATTTGGGGTTTCGCACTAGTTGCAATCTGGGCGAGTGTTTCGTTAGCCGTTACTAAGGATAAGGCTTCTGCAGAAATTTTTGCTGTCATGGGGTTCATTTTGAGTGGATAAGAGTCAACTGAGCTGCAGAATTCGAGCAGCTCAAGGACAGATTTCCACCGAATAAGGTAGAAATCATTTTTCCGGCAACCAGCAGTGATGTTGCTAGCTGTCAGAAACCGAGAGAACAGCGCCCACTGAAGCGATCGCGGGGGCTGGGGCAAAACATTCGTGCAACTGTGCACGTATTTCTTCACGGGGTAAATCGCGACCAATCAAGACCAGTTGAACTAACGGTGTATCCGGCGGCAACAAACGGCGATCGGTATCCAAATGACAGCGTTTACCACTGAGCTGAAAAACATAGGTCAGGTTGCTTTCGATAAAATGCAACAACCCCTTTGCCCGAAATACATTAGGCGGCAACTGGTCGAGGAATGCCTGAAACTTCTCTAGCTCAAACAGCCGATCGGCCGTAAAAGACATTGACATAAATCCGTCATTATCCAGATGATGCGACGCATGGTTGTGGTCATGATCGGCATGATCGTGGTGATGATCATCAGGATGTAAGTGTCGGCAATTTTCAACGAGGGCGGGGGAATGTGCCGACACATCCAGAATTAATGGCAGCGGAATCTGTCCGTATCGGGTGGGATAAATGCGCGCATCTGGCTTGATCTGCCGCAGACAGGCTTCTATATGGGAATGTTGCGCTGCTGTTACCAAATCCGTTTTGTTCAGAAGCATAATGTCGCCATATAGCACCTGATGAAGTGCAGCCTCACTGTCAAAATGTGCTTCTGAGAAGGTTTCTGCATCCACCAAAGTCACAACCCCGTCCAACCGGGCTAGGTCGCGCAATGCCGAACCTAAAAACGTCAGAATAATCGGCAGTGGATCAGCTACACCCGTTGTCTCAATCACCAAATAATCAACGCGATCGCTCCGCTCTAAAACTTGGTATACCGTCTCCACCAAGCTGTCATTAATCGTGCAGCAGATGCAGCCATTACTGAGCTGTACCATATCTTCTTCAATCGACAGTAAAAGCTGGCCATCAATGTCAATATCGCCAAACTCATTCACCAAAACGGCGACTTTCAAATCCTGACGATTCTGCAAAATCTGGTTGAGTAAAGTCGTCTTCCCACTGCCGAGAAACCCCGTGATGATGGTGACGGGTAAACCGCGCTTTGGCAGTGCGAGGGACGTTTCGAACGCCTCGGGCACGATCTGGTGGCATAGGAATTGCACTGGTCGGAGGGAAATTCAGCATTCAGAATGATAACCATTATCATCTGCAAAGTAGCCTAGCATATTTCCCCGTGTCATGTGGCAAATCTAGCGGCCAAATCCTTTGGGTCGGGCGCGATACTGTACAGTCTGAAACTGGATACGACCGGATTCTGGGTAAAACAGTGTGTAAGTGGCCTGTTCACCCGCTCCGACATTACCGACTCCGATGATGTGTTTAGTAGAGAGTTCACGGGATTGACTGGTGACTGGCTGGTCCAGGGTTTGCACCGTTGACTGTATTTGCCCCATGGCGATCTCATAGTCAAACGTTAGGCCCGATCGACCGCAAAAGAGATAGTTTGCTTCCATGCGTTGTAGGCGATCAATCAGGGTGACTACAGGCATATCTGGTGTCAACACATCATTTACACCCAAACTACTGCCGTGGGCCAAAAGACAATCCAGCTCAAAAATGCCAAATTCCCACGATTGAATCTTACGTACTAATTCGCGTGGCACAGCATCCCATAGCGTTTTCGCCATTGCCGCACCATACTGTTCAATCAAAGCAGTCGGTTCGCCCGTGCGCCCTAAGCCATGCAATATCAGTAGCTGCTCTTCCCACCAGCCCTGACAAATGGCTAAACGTGGTTCTCCCGGACGAGGATGAGACAAGCGCTCAACCAGTGCGCGATTGTCTCCCTGTAGCCCAATCACATCACCCAGGATAAACATTTCATCGATTACAGACCTTTGTCGTCTAACATCAGCGAGGACTGCCTCATAGGCCATTAGATTACCGGCGATTCCGCTTAATATTGCCCAAGCCATATCACTCTCCTAGCGTTCACAAATATGACTTGGATCATCTGCCCGCTCAGCATATTCCAGGCCCTGCGCTAAGCGCCAAGCGAAAATCTCGGGTAAACCTTGCTCAATAATTGCCGCACAAGTTTTTTGGTAGTCGTACTCTATCTCCCGTAGGGTGACTACCTGAGTTTCAGTTTCGTAGATCACATAGGTAGCATTGGGTCGCCCATGACGGGGTTCACCAACAGAACCCGCATTCACAATTTTCTTTACTGGTGTGGTCAATGTTTGGGGCTCTGTATGTTGTTTAGCATTTTCAACCGTACTCACTTTGATCGTAAATTGGCCTTGATCTAGCTGACGCACATAGGGGACATGGGTGTGACCACAGAACAGTACATCAGCCCCCGTCGCCATCACTCGCTCTAATGCCATAAAGACATTGATCTCCGGCAGAAGATACTCATGTTGATTATGGGGACTACCATGCACGAAACAAAGATTTTCGTGTCGCATGGTCAGCGGCAACTGTGCCAGAAATTGTCGATTCTCTGGATGCAACACCTGATTAGTCCAGTCATGGGCCATTTTTCCCCGACGTTCAGCGATTAACGATGGATAGCTGCACTCACAGGCATTGAGGCCATCGACAATATCTTCATCCCAACATCCCTGAACTGTTGGAATATCGAGCGAACGAATCATTTCCACCACAGCATTGGGATGAGGACCATATCCGACTAAATCACCTAAACAAAAAATTTGCTCAACTTGCTGGTCATCAATATCACATAGCACTTCATTCAGCGCCTCATAGTTCCCGTGGATACAGGACATCACAGCAATTTTCATGCGAATTCCTCCAGGCATTCATGAACTAACTAACTAACTGTTTGGGATGACAGTATTCGTTGCATTTGAGACTGGTAATGCTCAAGCAATCGATCGTCTAAACTGGCGTCTTTCAGACTTTTCTGCAACATCGCCAGATTGATTTTGCCAATTGCGGCCAAACCGCTAAACCGCTGCGGTCGTCCCTGGAGATGACGCCCAATTTCCAGCTCCTCATAGTCGGTTTGAGGAACGCCTGCAACAAAGTCAAAATACAGCGGATACCCTTCGACGGTTTCAAATAACGCCTTGACCCGCTGTATCGGACCATAGGCCCCCTGGGTCAATTCAGTCCACAGCAGGCCTAAACTCGACGCATCCAGCACCTCGCCTGACAAATCCCAATATTGCAGCGGCTCAGTCACCGCTACGGCAGTGCCCCCCCACACTGTGGTCGATGCCCAATCCAACGCTATGGAGAAGTTCTGCGGCTGTACAAAAACGCGCTCAACGACTTCACCCGGCAGTGCCGGTAAGCTCAACAAGTCCTCACCAGCAGGTACCTCAACCAGTAAAGTACCACTTTGCGCGGCCAAGGCGGCCAAGGCTGATGCATCGGGCCACTGATGAAACACTTGCAATTCCTTACATACGTAGCCCAGGTAGCTGGCATCGATCGTGGGATATTGCGCACCATATTGCCAATAAGCGCAGGGCGTGGTCAGCGTCGCAATTCGATCGCGAATCCAAGTGGTTTTACCAGAAGCAGTTGCTCCCGCAACCCAAATAATTTTGGTTGTCATATTTTGATTGCACCGGCGGCGTTACTTTACCTTCGAGACCACCCACAATTGTCTGTTCAAAGTTAGCCCCCCCATACATGAACCGATTCGCCGACGCGATCGCCACGCACGGCGCAGCAAATGCAGCCGTTATTCATCTCAAAGATTTCCTCATCTGTATCCACCACCAATTGATTGTCGATGCCGACTTCATCAACTTCATTTACCAAGACGGCGACTTTCAAATCCTGACAATTCTGCAAAATATGGTTAAGCAAAGTCGTCTTACCACTGCCGAGACACCCCGTGATGACGGTAATAGGTAAACCACACTTTGGTAGTGACAGGACAGTTTCGAACGCCTCGGACACGATCGGTGGTGCGATTGGCTGCATAGGGATTGAACTGGTCGGAGGACAATTCAGTATTTAGAATGATAACTATTATCATTCGCAAAGCAGCTTAGCATATTTTTCCGCCGAATGTGGCGGATTGAGCGGTCAAATCGTACGTGTTGAGCGTGTTGATTTCCGTGCCAACAAGACCAGACGGCAGGAATACCGCATCGCCAGGATAGCCGCAATAAAGAACGTCCTAATGGGGGGAGGATCAGCGTTGCAAAGTTACCCAACCTCAGACCGTTCTATTCGCTTGCAACTCCATACAAGGTTCGCCGGGACAAGCATTGACCTCAACCAGTACATGAGCCAGTGACGGAATACGATTGAGTAAGTCTTTGTAATATTCTGGTGCTTGGGGATAATGTGTCACTAACGAGATTGTTGCAGCTAAGTGATCTTGATCGAGATACCAGACATGTAAGTCAGTGATGCGATTGTCTGCATCCTGTTCAATCGTAGAGATGATATCTAACTTGATTTTCTGATCAACATATCCATCAAGCAGGATTGAACTGGTATCACTGACTAAACCATAAGCCCATTTTGTAATGACGCCTGCACCGACCAAGCCCATCAATGCATCCATCCAAACCCAGCCTAAAAACTTTCCAGCAAGCAAGGCAATAATTGCAAAAATAGACGTTAGAGCATCGGCTAAGACGTGAAAATAAGCTGCACGAAGATTTTGGTCATGATGCGTATGGTGAGCATGATGATGGTGATGATCATGCGGTTCTTGCAATAGCCAAGCACTGGCTAAATTGACCCCTAGCCCCAGGATAGCCACACCAATCGCCTCATTGAACTGAATAGACTGAGGTTGAAAAAAACGTTCGACTGATTCAAATGCCATCAGAAAAGCAATGACAGCAAGGGCAACAGCACTTGCAAAACCGCCGAGCACAGAGACCTTTCCAGTTCCAAATGTGTATTTGGGGTCTGCTGCATGGCTGCGAGCATATTGATAGGCAAAAAGCGTAATTCCAAATGCGGTAACATGAGTTGCCATGTGCCAACCATCAGCCAATAAAGCCATTGATCCGAAGATGGTGCCAGCCGCAATTTCAGCAACCATCGTGGCGGCTGTAAACAACATCACTATCTTGGTATTTTTCTCTGCACGACTTCGGTCATCAGAAAAGTCGTGGGAATGCTGCCATTGTTCAAGACTATGGATATGCATACAACTTTGAGGAGAAGTTAGTTGGGGCAGAACATGTTTCCAGCGTATCAACTTTTACGACCAATCCGTTTTCTCTTCACTTCTCCTCACTGGTCGAGCATTTCATTGGTCGCTGATTAGTGCCTATGTCAGAAGCCCTTGTATGTTAAAGGCACCAGTATAAGCTGAGGCCGACGAGGTCAACTGAGGGAGCTAAAATCGAGTTCATTAAAGATTTGCCGCAAGAATTTGGGACAACTCCAGCGCCAATGAATCCATTCTTTCTTGCCACTTTTCTCTTTGACGGGGGCCAGCTCCTGGTAACGCGGCGAAGAGGGAGAGTCTTTGGATAGAGTAGGACTGAATCTCTAAATTCCTACCCAAAACCTTTTCCTCGCATTTGCTGTTTCCACACGAGTATTTCTCCCTGTTGTCCTGCAGCTGCCAGGACTGTTCCCTGATGATTCCATGCCAGAGAAGAAAAGCCTTTGGGCGCACCCTGAAGAACTTGAACCATTTGATTCGCCTGATTCCACAAGCAAACCCAACCATCTTCGGCTGCAGAAGCTAACAAACGGGAAATTGCCTGAAAGGCAATCGCAGTCACGGTGTCATGATGGTGATTGAGTACCTGAGCTGCCCAGCCAATGGCAGGGTCGTTATCTTTTGTCCAGACGATGATGCCATCGGTGCTGATGGAAGCCAGAATCGGTGTATCTGCTGCTGACTTTGGAGTTGACCAGGCCAGTTGACGAACCTTGCCGGGAAAACCCTGCATTCGCCAGGGATAGGGATTGGTTGATTCCCAGACCAATAAGGAGCGGTCGTTATTCCCAGATGCCAAGTACAAACCATCCGGTGACCAGGCGATCGCGCCACTCGCGCTTCCCGTTTCCCGAAGCAAGGGATCCTCATCCCAATGTTGGCGCTGCCAGGTTTTCACACTTTGGTTGCCACTGACGGAAAGATACTCGCCGTGAGGATGCCATGCCAAATCTAAAACAGAGGAATTTTCAAAGTTGAGGGTGGTGACGATGGTTTGGGTTAAGGCATCCCACACTTGAACGTGACGACCGAAGCCAAAGGCTAACTCTGCCTGGCTGGGATGCCAGTGTAGGCGATCGATCCATGTCTGGGGATGGGGCAACTCACTGAGAACCTGGGGAGATTCCCCTGCAATTCGCCAGATCACGACTGTGCCTGCCTGCCCTGCTGCCGCCAGAAACTTCCCGTCATGGGAAATCGATAGGGCATTCACTGATTGTTCCTGGGCCGGCTGTAAAACGTGAGGGCGACCCATTTTGGCATCATACAGCACCACTTCTCCAGCCGCAGAACCCGCTGCCAATCGATTGCCGTCGGGAGTCCAGGCGATCGTGGTCACATAATCAGACAGCATCCCTTGCCACGAAAGTTGCAATCGCTCTTGTGTTCTAGCTCTTGGCATTACTGCTCATCCCAGGATCTATACTGATACCAAACAGGCTCTCAGGCTTTCTGCTAAGTCCATCTGATCCAGATTGCGACCAATGAACACCAATTCATTTTTGCGGGTTTCATGGGGGTGCCAAAGCCGATCTTGGTGCCCATCAAAGAGCATGTGAACCCCCTGGAAAACAAAGCGAGCGTCTTCGCCGGCAATATTGAGAATACCTTTCATGCGAAAAATATCGGGGCCCTGATTGCGCAAGAGTTCGCCCAGCCATTGATTGAGCTTCTCACCATCCACAGCCCCAGATTCGACCAAGGCAACCGAGCCGACAGTTTCATCGTGCTCATGGGCCGTTTCGTTGAGAAACTCCGGGTCAATTTGCAAGGCGTTATTGAGATCAAAGGCTCGAAGCTCCAGCAGTGCCTCCATGTCAATCTGGGCATCGCGGGTGCGGTGGATATGGGCAATCGCATTCATCGCCCGAATCCGCTGCTCTAGTTCTACTAGTTCCGCTTCCGTTACCAGATCAATCTTGTTCAATAAAATCACATCGGCAAAGGCAATCTGCTCCGCCGCTTCATCTGCTTCCCAATGCTGCCAAATGTGACGGGCATCCACCACCGTCACCACAGCATCTAAGTGGGTTTGATCCTGCACTTCGTCATCCACGAAAAAGGTCTGAATAACGGGAGCGGGGTCAGCTAGTCCCGTCGTTTCAATCACCAAATGGTCAAACTTGTCACGCCGCTTCATCAGGTTGCCAATGATGCGAATTAAATCGCCGCGCACGGTGCAACAAATGCAGCCGTTATTCATCTCAAAGATTTCCTCATCCGTGTCCACCACCAATTGGTTGTCGATACCGACTTCACCAAATTCATTCACAATCACTGCAACCTTCTTGCCGTGTTCGTGGGTCAGGATGCGATTCAAGAGTGTCGTCTTTCCGGCTCCTAAGTAACCGGTTAGCACGGTCACTGGCACCGTTGAGTGTTCGATAGTAGCGACCATAAATACCCCCCTGGGGAAGCGTCGATTGGTTTATTTGTAACGATAATCATTATCATATTAAACCAAGCTGCCCAATGTAACGCTTTTTTATCACTCCAGTCATGAATGATTCCACGCTTAGACGATTGCCCAGCATGCCGTCTACCTTGTCGCCGGTTGACGTTGTCATTGTAGGAGCAGGTCCCCAAGCCCTAACTTTGGTGACTCACCTGCTACAAAAGAAAAAATCCATGCGAAACCGTTTTGTGGTGATCGATCCAGCCGGGGATTGGTTACAGCAATGGCAGCATCAGTTTGCCGCCTATGAGATTCCCCACTTGCGATCGCCAGCGGTGCATCATCCCGATCCCAATCCCCACGCCCTGCGCAGTTTTGCCGAGGCGCACGCTCAGGCGCTATTCCCGCCCTACGATCTGCCGGGCACGCAGTTATTTCAGGACTTCTGCCGCGATGTCATTCGTCGTTGGCAGTTGCAAGAACGAGTGATTCCAGCGCAGGTGCAGCACATCGAACCGTTTGATCAACAGCGACGGCAATGGTTTCGATTGTGGCTCACCGGTGGCAGGACGCTCATTGCCAAGCGGGTTGTACTGGCGATCGGTGGCGGGGCACTACAAAGTCCTGTATGGGCGCAAACCTTACCGCTGACCTATGCCTCCGATCGGCTGCGCCATTCCTCCCAAATTGATCTGCGGGGAATGCGTCTATCTGGAGAACGCGTGTTGATTGTCGGGAGCGGGCTCACGAGTGGCCATCTGGCCTTGGGGGCCATCAAGCGGGGCGCAACGGTGATCATGATGGCGCGACGAACGTTTTACGAAAAGCTGTTTGACGCAGAACCGGGCTGGCTGGGCCCCAAGTATCTCAAGGGTTTCCATGCTGAACTCGATTGGCAAAGCCGTTGCCAGATGATCCAATCGGCCCGCAATGGTGGCTCATTGACCCCGGCCATTTTCACCCAATTGCGGCGCTCAGAACGCGACGGCAAACTGTCTTTTTATGAACAGTGCGAAGTCCAGGCAGCTGAGTGGACAGGAGATATTTGGAAAGTTATCTGTAACCATCCCGATACGCATGATTGCCTCGCCCACCTGCCGATTGATCGCATTTGGTTGGCCACAGGAAACACGATCGATGTGCGCAACTGGTCGATTTTGTCCGCGGTGCGCGATCGCTATCCATTAGCCATGGTGCAGGGCTTACCTGTACTAGATGATCATCTGCGCTGGCCGGGTTGTCCCAATCTATTTATCATGGGCGGTGCCGCTGCTCTGCAATTGGGGCCGGTAGCGCGAAATCTGTTTGGCGGTAAACTTGCGAGTCAACGGATTGTGCCAGCGCTGCTCAAACCAGATCAGGGGCGATCCAACGCCGTGGCCTGACCTTCTGGGTAAAGCAGCTTGCAGATCGCCGGCTCACCGGCTCCGGTTTACTTTTCACAGCGAGTGCGGTAAAATCAGCGAATGATAATCATTCTCACACTGCCATGAGCCTGACTGAAATCTCGACGCTTGCATCGCAAACGCCACCTACCGAAATCGCACCCGCCGATTCTGGATGGAAAGCGAATGCGGGTGTGCTACAGAACGCCCATCGGCCTCGGCGGTTACGACGAACGGCAACCCTGCGCCGTATAGTGCGGGAGACGATCTTGCAGGTCGAAGATTTGATCTATCCCCTGTTTGTCATGGAAGGAACGGCGCAACAGGAGGCAGTGCCATCAATGCCTGGTTGCTACCGTTACACACTGGATTTGCTGCTGGAAGAGGTGAAGCAAGCGGATGCGCTAGGGATTGGGGCGATCGCCGTGTTTCCTCTGATTCCCTACGACCAAAAAGACAATGCAGGCACTGAGAGCTATAACCCGGATGGCTTAATTCCGCGTGCAGTGCGCGCGATTAAACAAGCTGTTCCCAATATTGTAGTGATCACCGATGTTGCCCTTGATCCCTATAGCAGTGAGGGGCACGACGGCATTGTCCAGAATGGACAGATCCTCAATGATCAGACAGTTGGTGTACTGGTTAAACAGGCACTGGTTCAGGCAGCAGCGGGCGCTGATTTCGTTGCACCTTCGGACATGATGGATGGCCGCATCGGTGCGATTCGCCAAGCACTGGATGCCGCCGGTTGGATCAACGTGGGCATCCTGGCCTACTCTGTCAAATATGCCTCTGCCTACTACGGTCCTTTTCGAGATGCCCTGGATTCAGCTCCCAAATTTGGCGACAAAAAGACCTATCAAATGGATGCCGCCAATGCAGGGGAGGCAATTAAAGAAGTTGATCTCGATATTGCCGAGGGGGCCGACATTGTGATGATCAAGCCCGCATTAGCTTATCTGGATATTGTGCGCCAAATTAAACAGCACACCAACTTACCTGTAGCGGCTTACAACGTCAGTGGTGAATACGCCATGATTAAAGCCGCTGCGGAACAAGGTTGGATTGATGAGGCCAAATTGGTTTTAGAAACCCTGACCAGCATGAAACGAGCCGGCGCCGACCTAATTTTGACTTACTTTGCCAAAGACGTAGCACTGATATTGCGGGAGTAAGGCGTCGGGGCGTAGGGAGCACAGTCTTTCCACCCCTTCGCTTTTCTAACTTGTTAAGAGAACATTTCATATTGCGTTAAGAGGAAATTTACGTGTTCCAATCGAAACAGCGGTTACAGTCATCCAGCAACGTTGCCCGGCGCTTGTCTGCGGGGGTAGTATCGGCGATCGTCTTTGGCCTGGGAAGTTGCGCCACAAATGCCCCCTCCAACAACACGGATTCACAAGCAGAGTCGCCAACCGCCGATGAGCTGCAAGTGGTGACAACGTTTTTACCGATTACTCAGTTCACAAGAGCCGTGGCAGGCGATCGGGCAGAAGTCACCCAACTGCTGCCGACTAATGTGGGTCCCCACGATTATCAAGCAAAACCAGAGGATGCGCAGAAGCTGACGAAAGCCGATGTGCTGGTGCAGAATGGGCTGGAGATGGAGGAATTTTTAGAGGATCTGGTGCAGAACGCCGGTAATGCTAATCTGAAAGTAATTGACTCCAGTCAGGGGGTCCAGACGATTGAGACTGCATCAATTGAAGGAGAGGCTGCACGATCACGATCATGACCATGACCATGACGAGAAGGAGAAGGCCGAAGCGGCGCATGGACATAAGCATGGGCAATATAATCCCCATATCTGGCTCGATCCAAAGCGAGCCATTCAGCAGGTAGAAAATATCCGGGATGGACTGATTGCGGCCGATCCTGCGGGGAAAGCAATTTATACAGCCAATGCAACGGCCTACATTCAGCAGTTACGCGATCTGGACGCAGAAATCGCCTCGACCCTTCAACCCTACACTGGTAAAACCTTCGTAGCATTCCATGACTTTGCCCCCTACTTTGCCCAAAGCTACAACTTAAAGGCAACTTTTTTAGTGGATGTACCAGAGGAAAACCCCTCTCCCGATGATGTGAAACGCGTCATGGATACGGTGAAGCAGAGTAATTTGAAAACACTCCTGACTGAACCGCAGGGTGGACAGGATGGGTTTGCATCGCTGGCTAAGGATTTAAATGTGCGGGTGAGCACCTTTGATCCGATGGAAACGGGCGGACCTGAGGCCCTCCAGCCCGATTATTACCTGACTACGATGCGACAGAATGCCAGAACGCTGGTGTCGGCATTTATGGGACAATCGACCCAATCCTTCCTCCCTCTCTGGACACCCCAGGCTGGGGCAGTTGTACCCCAACGAGTTGGGGTGAGGTTTTAGGAGGACAGCTTGCAAAATATCGTATTGGCGGTTGAACAGCTTACGGTTTATCGAGAAACCTATGCGGCGGTACAGAATGTTTCGTTTGCGCTGGAAGCAGGCACGGATACGGCTATTGTCGGTCCCAATGGGGCAGGTAAAAGTACGCTGGTACAAGCGATTTTGGGGATTCTGCCGCGTCAGGCAGGCGATGTCTTCATCCTGGGACAACCGCTGTCTCGTCAAGGCGTTCTCGCACCTTGCGTGCGCCAGCAAATCGCTTATCTGCCGCAGAAATTTCTGTTTGATCGCCGCATTCCTATAACTGTCGAAGAACTGGTGGGATTGGGCTGGGATCAATTAGGGTTCCAGGTACCTTGGAAAAATTATCGGCAGCGTCGTCATGCAATTCGTACGGCGCTGGCACGGGTTGATGCATCCCATCTCAGTCAGCAATTGATCGGTGGGCTATCCGGAGGCGAAACCAAGCGGGTGCTGCTGGCATACTGCCTGGTGCGGCCCCGTCGCTTGTTGATCATGGATGAAGCCCTAGCAGGGCTGGATGTCCGGGGAGAGTCCGAGTTCTACCAGCTGCTGTACCAACTCAAGCGAGAGCAGGACTGGGCCATCCTGCAGATCTCCCACGACCTGGATATGGTAAGGCGACATTGTGATCGTGTCCTTTGCTTAAACCGGACATTACTCTGCCAGGGCACTCCAGAGACGACACTGTCCCTGGATAATCTCGCTCTCGCCTATGGGTCTGAATTTGTTCGCTATCGTCATCAGTGTTAACCTGATTTTCCCCTATGTCGACCGAACTCACCCGCATCATTGAACTGTTCCAACTTCCCTTTATGCAACGGGCGCTTTTGAGTGGTGTGCTCACGGGTTTAATGGGCGGCATCCTGGGCAGCTTTACGGTCCTGCGCCAACTTTCTTTTTTTAGCGATGCCTTGGGACATTCTGCCCTGTTGGGCATCAGCATCGGCTTACTGATCGGCATCGATCCATCGGGCGTATTGATGCCGTTTGCTGTGTTGTTTGCCCTGGGGGTGACCTACTTATTAGAGCGCACTCGGTTATGGACCGACGCGCTCCTCAATATTATTTATTCTTCATCTTTAGCGATCGCGATCATTATCCTCAGCTTTGTGGGGCAGTACAAAGGCGGACTGAATAATCTGCTATTTGGCGACATTCTGGCAGTACGAGAATCGGACTTAATCTTCAGTGCAGGGTTGTTACTGGTTTGTATGGTCTTCATTGGCCTGACGTTGCGCATCCAGATGTTGGTGACCTTACATGAACCCCTGGCAGTCGCTCGTGGCGTGCCAGTTTCTGCCCATCGCATGGCTTTTATTGTGTTGCTGTCATTGGTTGTGGGCATTTCGATTAAGGCGATCGGGGTGTTGCTCGTGAGTGCATTTGTGGTGATTCCGGCCTGCGCCGCCCAGCTAGTCAGTCGCACCTTTACTAGCTACGTGGTTTTATCCGCCGGGCTCGGAGCCTTGAGTGCGGTGGTAGGAATGTTAGCTTCTGCGGCATTCAACTTACCTTCGGGTCCCAGTATTGTGGCAACACAGTTAGCATTTTTCTTGATTGCTGCCCTCATTCCTCAAACAAAAGTCTTAGCTCATTAACGATGTTTCTGGAAGACTCATGACAGAGATAACTTACCAATCTACTTTGACCAGTCAAGCTGGGTCCTTTCGCTGGCTATACCAGGGTAAAACGGTCACTCGATCTAGATGAAAAATCTTCTATCTCGGCTACCATCGTTGAGCACCTTCAACTGACTTGTGTGGCACTCAACAATAGGTAGTAAAGATCATTGACACTAGTTAGTATCAAAATTCAAGCTCAACCGGTTGAAATTTGTGACCAAACCAAAGCCCAACGATATTTGTCAAGTCCGTTGCTTCAACCGTTGCTTCAACACAGAGTTAGTCAATCAAGCCAGTCAAGCACTTCCAGGGGATGATTTGCTGGAAGCGGCGCAAGTTCTTTTCAGTGCTTTAGCCGATAAATCGCGCTTGAAGATTCTCTATACGCTGAGCAGTGGAGAAGAAATGTGTGTTTGTGATGTGGCCGCTTTGCTGGAAATTAAAATTGCAGCGGCGTCCCATCACCTGCGAAAACTGCGCGATCTCAAAATTCTCAAGTATCGGAATGACGGCAAACTGGCCTGTTGCTGCTAACCCGCCATCGGAACGATAATCTCAATATGTCTTCTGTTTGGCTATGTTCTTGCAATGACATCATTGCCAATACGGCTGTCCTTGTAGCAGCAGCATTGGTTCCTCTGACCCGTTCCATCCTGCCAGATTTAGCGGTCGGTCTGTTACTAACATTCGTCTTTGCAAAGTCAGCAGGGAAGGTGTTATCGCAATCATGGAGGAGATGGTGACTTAATTGCGAGGTTGCCAAAATTAGAGACGGAAGTTCTAGTAGCATGAGTCCAGATCCAGGAAAGGCAATTTCTTGGTGTCCTGGAGATAGAAGAATACGCAGCTAAGGTGGACCATATGGCTGTAACCATTTGCTAAAAGTCATTCAGCCCAGGTCACAAACTCTACAGGATTCGAGGTTGGGCAAACTGCAACTTCCTCATGTATCAAGCTCATCTAAATGCTCAGCCACAGCTTGATAGAAATTGAAGACATGATGATCTAGCAAGCGGTAAAATACATGCCGCCCTTGCTTGCGAGACTTAACCAGTCGAATGGTCCGCAGGGTTCTTAATTGATGGGATACGGCTGATTCATTCATGCCTACAGCTATCGCCAGATCGCCCACACACATTTCCTGTTTCGCTAAGATTGACAGAATGCGCAATCGATTGGGGTCAGCCAGAAACCCAATAAATTCAGTCATTCGCTGCGCCTTCTCGCGGCTTAGTGGCTGCTGGTGCAGCCATTGATTAGATTCGATATGGCCCTCATGGGGAAGCTCACAACAAAGATCTTCCCCATCTTCAGACATGGCTAGGATTTGCTCATCAGATTGATCAGGCATTGGCAAAAGGGCTAGTGACTCGCGGAGTGGCAACCACAGCCTGCGTGACCACAGCCTGCACCTTCGGCATGCCCATTTGCACAGCCCTCACCGCAATAGGCTTTACCGTCTTTCATGACAGCATCATTCAAATTAACAATACACAAACAATCAGAACAAGCACATTTCATTTGGGTGACTGTCGTCATGGTAGACCTCCTAAGTTGTTTTCCTAAACTCATGTTAATACCTGAACAAGTATTCAGGTATTGTGTGCCAACGAATCTTTATAATCCTGAGCAAAGCCGTAAAGGCCACTGATTTTTCTTCTCAGGGCTGACCGACTCAGCGTATTTAGATAATTCACCATCGCTGCCGGTGGGGATGTGGTTGAAAGTGGTTAAGCGGGTTTTCGCGATCGAAAGTTAGCTAAATTGGGTTGATGAATGTGTTGGGTTTATTTCTGTTGGCGCAAACCAATCAGCATGAATCGCTAGATGCGATCGGCATCCTGCTCTAGACTTGCATAGGATCACTGTCGGAATTCTTATAGCGTAGGGAATAACTGAAAATAGTTCGTTTCAGTTGTTCACCTTCAGTCATTTAGCGCAACTTATGCATCAATATCCCCTCGAACTCACCTTCAAGTTTTGGTCGCTGTCGCCGCAAATCACGATCAATAACGCTCAAGGCCAAACGATCATGCACGTGCAGCAGCGGCTGTTCAAGCTCAAAGAGCTGATTCACGTCTTTGCTGACACCGCCCGTACCCGAGAAATCTATAACATTAAAGCCGATAGAATTATTGATTGGTCCGCTCGCTACAACTTTTCGGATGATGCGGGACGCGTATTCGGTGCAGTCAAGCGCCGCGGCATGAAATCACTTTGGAAAGCCCACTACGATATCTATGACGGCGACGAAGTTGTTTTCACCATCCAAGAAGAAAATCCTTGGATCAAAGTCCTCGATACCCTATTTGCCGAAGTGCCGATCGTCGGCATGTTCACCGGTTATGTATTCAACCCGGCGTACATTGTCCAACGTCCTGATGGCCGCAGTGTTATGCGTCTAGAAAAAGTGCCTTCCTTCCTATCGCGCATTTTCAACGTCAAAGCGACGGACCACCTGACCCCGCAGGAAGAGCCACAAGTGCTGCTAAGCCTGATGATGTTGCTTCTCCTGGAGCGGAATCGCGGCTAGCCATCAGCGCCCGATTGGTCATACCTCAGACAACCATTTATTACTCAAGGTCATGCGTCGCCCACACCAGCTCGGTGTGGGCTTTATTCCTTCCAAGCCCAGATTTAATTGCGTTTGTTAATTGTGATACGCGATCGTTCTAGTCATTTACTGCACTATAGTTCCCGTATGCCTGTGGGCGGCGATCGCCCGAGTGATTCGTCGCATTATGAAAACATCGCTCCAGCGTATTGTAACCGGCACCGCTTTTTTCGGTCTGACACAGCTTATCGCCGTAGTGGGGTATCGACTCGCCGGCTGGAGTTGGCTCGACTCCATCTACATGGTCGTCATCACGATTTTCGGGGTGGGTTATGGTGAAGTCAGACCGATTCTCGATCCAGGGCTGCGAATATTTACGATTTTTGTGATTGTGGCTGGAACGTCCTCCGCCGTCTATATCGTCGGGGCATTTCTGCAAATGATCACTGAAGGGGAAATCAATCGGGCATTAGGGGCACGACGCATGACTAGAGAAATTGCCATCCTTGAACAGCATGTGATTATCTGCGGTTTTGGGCGGATGGGCGTGCTCTTGGCAAAACGCCTGTCGGAAGCAAAACGACCGTTTGTGATTGTCGATCGCGACGAGACGCGCATTGAACAGGCGCAGGCTTTAGGCTATTTAGTGCGGTTGGGCGATGCAACGGATGAACAACTTTTACAGGAAGCCGCCATCGCGAATGCAGCGGCGCTCGCCACGGTACTACCCAACGATGCTTTGAACGTATTCATCACACTGACAGCCCGCAATCTCAACCCAGAGCTGATGATTTTGGCCCGAGGAGAACAGGTCTCAACCGAGAAAAAACTGTTGCAAGCCGGTGCTAATCGCGTTGTGCTACCCGCCGCGATCGGTGCAACACGGTTGGCCCATCTGATTACCCATCCGGCTTCGTTGGAATTTTTGGACACAAATAACAGCTTGTCAAGTCTCAATGAGACTCTAGCGCAGGTCCATGTGCAACTCGACGAGTTACCGATTCAACCTCAGTCAGAACTGGTTGGGGTCAGCATTGGGACGATCGAAGTGCGCGGGCGCGGTACCTTTATTGTGGTCGCACTCCGACGCGAGGATGGTGAGATGGTCGTCCATCCAGGACAGAATGTATTTTTGCGGGCCGGTGACACTTTAATTGTCCTCGGGCACCATGGCGATCTGCCCCAATTTGCCCGGAAATTGACCCAACCACGCCAACAACGCTTCTATCGCGGAGCGGAATTTTGAGTGGCAATCGCTGGCTGTGCAGCGTAATCAATTCAATCTACTCCGACAGTGTTTTCACTCGACTATGGCACCTGGTGCGCAGTGCAATTTGGCGATTATCCTCAATCCGATCACACGCGCCGCAATTTATAGCCGCAACTTATAAAAGTGCCAGTTAGCGATCGATCGTGATATCAGTTTTGTGTACAGTTCACAGCCGATGCCTGACGATATCCCACGATCAACCTGAGCGCCACTCCCCACTAGAAGCGCAAAAATCGCTATATTTAGTTCAGAACGTTGGGCCAAATTAATTATTTTGACTGACCCAATTTTCTTTACAATAGCGACGCCGCGTCATTTTGCATTGGCCATATCAACCACGCTTATCCCACACCTCTCCCCTCTATGAGCGATCTTGAGAACAAACAGCCCAAAGAACCCGTTGCCGCCCAAGTCGAAAATCCTTGGGTGGAAGGCATCAAAACCATTGCCCTCGCTGCTGTTTTGGCAGTCGGTATTCGACAATTTGTCGCTGAGGCGCGGTTTATTCCTTCTGGTTCAATGGAGCCGACGCTGGCGATCAACGATCGGCTGATTGTCGATAAGCTGAGCTATAAGTTCACGAGTCCCGATCGGGGCGACATTGTGGTGTTCAACCCGACTGAGGCGCTTGAACAGCAAAACTTCAAAGACGCGTTCATCAAGCGGGTGATTGGTCTACCGGGCGAAAAGATTGAGGTTAAAGAAGGTAAAGTCTTCATTAACGACCAATCGATCGAAGAAAATTATACGAAAGAAATTCCTAACTACACCTGGGGACCAAAAGTGGTGCCGGATAATTCCTATGTTGTTTTTGGCGACAACCGCAACAACAGTTACGATAGCCACTATTGGAATTTTGTGCCCCGTGAGAAAATTGTGGGGCGGGCGATCGTCCGCTTCTGGCCGCCAAATCGTGTCGGTGAGATTTCCCCAAAACCACCGTATCAGCAATAGTCAAATCCTGCCTTAGATCAGTATCCCAGTTCTCAGGGGCAATTGCCGATGGATATTCGCTCGCGACTGTCAGGCGGTTCTAGTACGGTAAATTGGCGATTTCTTCAGCATTCTGTGTGGGTTGATATAGGCCACACTGTTCAACCCGTTGGAACCATGCAGCGCCAGCAAAGCCGATCGTGTCCTCGGCGCCTAACGGACGATCGTCAAAGTCAGCCGTTGTTTTTACCGGTTGCGGTAAGCGGCCTTCAATATCCGGTTGAAATTCTTTGTCTTTGCGCGGCACCCAACCTAAGTGGTCACGGTAACGCTCCCAGCGATCGGGATCTTTGCGTAATTGATCCGGATCAAACGACTTTCCCCACAGCTTAGCTTGGGTAGTGAAGCCATAATGTCCCTGGCTGGCGCTCACCCATAAATGATTGATTGTTTCTAAATCGCGACAGGGAAAATTTTGGACACCGGCAGTTGTGACCCAATCATGGCCGATCGGTGGATGGTCGATTTTCGTCGTGATTTGAAAAATCAAGTACTGCGTTTCCGCCGATGCCGCTTCCCATTCTTCTCGCGCTAGCAGTTGTTTCAGTGGTTTATAGTCAATACCGACATCCGATTGGCGAAAGTGCTGGATTAATGGCGGCAAAGACAGGCCCAAACTGCCCAACATCAGCGCGGTGCCGATGAAGATGGACTTGAGATGCAACATGCAGGAACCCACAAAAAACAGAACACCCTGGAAGACGGGCCTATTCTTCCCCTAAAATCAGACTCGGTAACATTCAGCTTGGAGAATATTTGCAGTGGACTTATCTCGTATCCCCGCTCAACCAAAAGCGGGTCTGATCAACGTATTGATTGAAATCCCCGCGGGTAGCAAGAACAAGTACGAGTTCGACAAAGACATGAATGCCTTTGCCCTCGATCGCGTCCTGTTTTCGTCCGTGATGTATCCCTATGACTACGGCTTTGTGCCCAATACCCTTGCCGACGATGGTGATCCCCTCGATGGCATGGTAATGATGGATCAGCCAACGTTTCCGGGTTGTGTCATTGCGGCTCGCCCCATCGGCATGATGGAAATGATTGACGGTGGCGATCGGGATGAAAAGATCCTTTGTGTTCCCGAAGAAGATCCACGCTATGCCGGTATCAAGTCACTCAAAGATATTCATCCGCATCGGCTCGATGAAATTGCTGAGTTTTTCTTGACCTACAAAAATCTGGAAAAGAAAGCGGTTGAAATTCTCGGTTGGAAAGATGTTGAATCGGTAATGCCGCTGGTTGAGCAGTGTATTAAAGCCGCTCAATAGTTGCGTTCCCGATCGACTGATGTGAATGAGGCGCTCTCCTGCGGGGAGCGCCGAAAATTTGTCTGGGGCTGCTGCGTCTACCAGGCTCAACGCCAGATTCTGCTCAGTGGTGTGATTCGGTGGATTTAGCTACAAGCGATCGCCGCATCTTTGATTACTCATTTTCCGGTACGGTAAAATCCGTTAATTCCACAGTTACATGGCGATAATTAGTGGAAAAGTTATGGGTAGGATAGGATAAGTAGGCCTATTACATTGTGATTTAATTGCCAGCCCTCAAATAGACCAAGATTGGCATAATCTTAGATTGAATTCTGAAGATAATATTTTTTGCCCTTTATTTTATCGCCGTTCAAGCAGCCAAAAAATATTGCAGGACACATGGTTCAGTCATCTAGGCTTGAAGTTGAATTTTGGGGCGTTCGTGGTAGCGTTTCCACACCAGGCGAAGCCACCGTGCGCTACGGAGGTAATACTTCCTGTGTTGAGGTCCGTGCCGGCAACACACGATTAATTTTTGATGGTGGTACTGGCATCCGTCCCCTTGGCCAAAAATTACTGGCGGAAACCCCGATTCAGGCCCATCTCTTCTTTAGTCACTCGCATTGGGATCATATCCAAGGATTTCCCTTTTTTCGCCCGGCGTTTCTGCCAGAAAATTGTTTCCATATTTATGGCAGTATTGCTCCCAATGGCGCCACAATCCAGCAGCGTCTCAGCGATCAAATGTTGCATCCGAATTTTCCGGTACCAATGCAAATTATGCAGGCCAACCTCCAATTCCATGACGTTGAGCCGCGTGATGTGATTGCGATCGGGGATGACGGTGTAACGGTCGAAACGGCGATGCTGAATCATCCGAACACTGCCCTGGGCTATCGGGTTAACTGGCGCGGTAGGAGCATTGTCTATGCTACCGACACTGAGCATTTCCCCGATCGACTAGATGAGAATTTAGTGCGACTCTGTCGTAATGCTGATGTCTTGATCTATGATGCCTCTTACACCGATGAAGAATATTACGATCAAAAGTCGCCAAAAATTGGCTGGGGCCATTCGACTTGGCAGGAATCCTTGAAACTTGCGGCTGCGGCTGGAGTGAAGCAAGTATTAATGTTTCATCATGATCCTGAGCATGATGATCATTTTCTCGACCAAGTTGCCGCCCAAGTTAAACAACAACATCCCCAAAGCATGATGGCGCGGGAAGGCATGGTGATATCGCTCAATGTTGAGCAAGCATGCGTTTAGACAACAATCGTTGTCTAAGGGATCGTCTCCACCGTCTAAGTGATTGTCTCCACTGCCGCCTGCAATTGTTCAAGGTGGCGTTTTACTTTGCCGGCTTGTAGAAGCTCACGGGCGATCGCCATGCCCTCTGCCATCGCAGTCGCTGACGCCGGCGCGCCAGAGATAAAATCCGGCGCTCCAGACTACGGCATCGGCGAGATCAGACGACTCACCCGCGAGGGCATTTCGGTACGCTACCACCAGTGTTGGTGTATCCAGTAGCGGTAGTTCTTTGGCCGCTGCATTGAAATCATGGGGACTGTAGCGTCAGTCTTTGCCAATGGCCGACGGCATTAGATAGCATCGCAATCACGGTGCGATCACGTGGTAAATCGCAGCTACCCTCAAGGCCCTTGACGGCTGTCATCCGGGGGATGCTGTGTAGTTGGCTGGCAATGCGAAACATGTCTTCCGTCGGCGGATGGACGAAGCCACCGATGACATGGGCGTCCCCTGCATAGGGTGACCAGATTAACTCTAACGTGGCTAATGGTGGCCGTTTGCCAATTTGTTCTCGATATTCCACCAGCTGTTGCGCTAGCGGGAAATGTCGTGGTATGTAGACAACCCCCAGGTGAGTTTGCTCTAGTACCTGCTGAATTTGGGGTAATTCTAACTGCTGCCAATTCACTCCCAGCGCCTGCCATAGCTCGATCAGTGGCACCCCCATTTTGGTTGGCATCGCGATCGCCACCGGGGGTAATCACTGGTACACCAGCGGTCGCTAAGGTCAACGCAATCATCGGACTCAGCGGAGCGGTGCGCGATCGCCCATCGTAGGGATTGCACATTACCATGACTGGATAATTCGCCGCGATCGGTTCGAGACGTGGACCAAATTCGTTATAAGCATCCAGCATGCCAGCGAGTTCTTCACCCGTTGGGCGCTTGATCCGATGGGCAATCATGAAGCCGCCGATCTGGGCGGGAGTCGCCACCTGGGTCAGCATCAGTCGATAAGCGGCAGCGGATTCCTCCCGATTTAGGGGTTTACTCGTATGGGGACCACTGCCGATTTTACGCAGGTATTCCCGAAACTCAATGCTCATATCTTTATGACTTGCGCGTGTTCCTAGAGCATCCGAAAAAACAAATTTGATCAATTACCCAACTTGATCAAGATTTGAAATTCTCATGAACATTGCAGCTGTCAGCATTGCCCCAATTGCTTGACAAAAAAAGATGATTAAATGAGCTTGAACTATTTGGATCGTATGCGAGCCACAGCCTCGCTTTTGTCATCCATACTACCAATTGATCGAACACAATTTATTGCACACATTTATTACACAGTGGCTACGTGATGACACAGTGCCTACAGTTCATGTCTGCATCAGCCTCACACAGCCAAATGATCGGGCAGCGCGGGCCGCGCCACCATCTGATGCACTAATTCGCGAAACCGCGCGATCGGCGGAATCGCTAAGCGATCGTGGGTAGTGACCAAGACTACTTCACGGGCAATGACGGGTTCTTCGGTCGGGCGCACCGCTAAAACTGCATCCGTATCAAACTCCTGTAAGGCGCTCTGGGGCAGCAATGCGATCAACTCACCCTGGCGCACAACGCCGCGAAAGGCTTCGAGCGTATTCAACTCCAGTGCGGCATTCAGCGACTCTCCCTGCAAGCGAAACTGTTCCTGCACCAAGCGCTGCATCCCATAGCCATCTTTAAAGATCACCTGCGGATAGCGAGCTAGTTTGGCCCAGGGAATTCGCTCAAACTGTGCCAATGGATGATTTGCCGACATCAGTACTTGGATGGGTTCTTCATACAGCACATCTACCACCATCTCGGCGGTAGTTGAAGTAAGTAAGCGATTATTTTGGACAATCGCCATATCGACTAAACCATCGCGCAAAACCTTCAGAGCCCGATCGCTACCAAGGGCGGTCAGACGCAGTTGAATCTGCGGAAACTCGCGGCAAAACTGCTGCAACACAGGTGGTAGCTGATAGGCACAAACTGACTGAATACCGGCAACACACAGTTCGGTTTGCTGGCCTGCCATCAGATCCGCAACTTCCTCCATGGCGATCGCCCATTCGCGATCGATGCGGCGCGCATGGGGTAGGAAGCAATCCCCTGCCACCGTCAACTTCGCGGTACTCGATCGGTGAAACAGTGGGGTGCCCAGACTATCCTCGAGGTTCTGAATTTGGCGGCTAATGGTGGACTGAGTGACTGATCGTTGTTTGGCTGCTTTCTGGAAGCTACCGGTTTCGGCTACTGCCAGAAATGCTTTGACGTTTTCTAAACGCATTGTTTTTCCCGTATCTGAATAAACCAGACTGAAAATAAATCGCCTACGACCATTCCGCCAATACTGCAGCCACGACCGCTGCTAAGGCGCGATCCTGCGGGTACAATCGCGATATTTGAGTCAATCGCGTCCGGGCCAATGGGGCATCAATTTGCTTTAATGCGGTCACTAGATGCAACTGCAGCCACGGCTCCATCATGGCCAACCGTTGAACTAATAGATCAACCGCCTGCCGATCACCGAGCAACCCGAGCGCCGTAATAATAGTTTGACAGAGGATTGCCGAATCTGCGACAGCTAGGTCATTTGCCAACCATGTCATTAATAATTTCACCGCTTGGGGGCGGACTGCCTCGGATTCAATTCGGCCTAAATTCTGGCAGAGCACTTGACGCACGGGCTCACTGAGCGCAACGTCATCCCAGATTTGGCCGAGCTCGACGATGGCTGCTTGGCGCTCCATCCAGCATAGAGCCCGGATAACGTCGATCGCCAGCGGCTCGGGGGTATGGGGTGATCGCAATATTGCGGCCAAGGTCTTGATTGCCGCCAGCGTACCCAGTTTTCCTAGGGTCAGCGCTGCCTGCCGACTTACCTCCAAGTCAAGATCGCCCAATAATGGCTGCAGGTACGGCAGCCAGTCGATATCTGGTAGATCGGCCAAACAAAAGCCCACATTGCGTATGGCGCTCAACCGTACCACACTGGCATAGTCATGCAGCGCGCTCAGAAGCACTTGGGCAATTTGCGGTGAGTGAAATGCACTCAAGGCATCGATCGCCACTGCACGGGTGGCTGCCTCCTGGTCGCGCGCCAGCTCCAACAGCAGCGGAATTGCATCCTGATGACGGGTCTGGGCTAAAATCTGCACCGCTAGCGATCGGGATTCCGCATCCTGTAGTAAAGCATCGAGTATGGGAATTACTTTTGCTCCCATTTGCGCCAAGGCATTGGCTGCGGCTTGCTGTAGCTCTGGCTGGGGCGATGTTTGGATAATGCTGAGCAGCATCGGCATCACCTCTGGATGTGGAAAATCGGCCAATGCCCGAATTACGAACCATTGCACATCGGGATCGAGCGCATCGTCGCTGAGCAACTCCAGTAGCGCCGTCATTGCCTCCAGCTCAAACGCCGGTAGCAGCTTGCCAATGTCCCAGCGTAGCTGGAAGTCACCATACTCCAGCACTTGCATCGCTAAATTCAGCCACTGTGCGCGATCGGTTGATGATAGCTGATGGACATCTGTCGCCATCAAGTGGCCTTCGCCGTTGACGAGGCGTTGCAAACTGTAGGTAACTTGGGCCCAATCAACCTGTCGCGCCTGCTGCTGTGCTTGCGTTAATAACGATCGGGGGTCAAGATTGGTCACAGCCATTGAGTTCTAACCTTTATTTAAATCCTGCAAGATACTGCTGGCGCCGGATTCTGCGCACTCGATGACATCAATCGATAAAACGGCAAATGTGTTACTAATCGGCTTTTACCCAAACATCACCTTCGCGAATCTTGGTCGGAAAAGTTTCCAAGGCTTTTTTGGCTGGTCCCTGGAGATATTTGCCATCGGGAGCAAATGTCGAACCATGACAGGGACAAACAAACACATCCTTATCCGGTTGCCAATTAACCAAACATTGCTGATGGGTACACAGGGCATTGACTGCATGGATGACATTCTGATCCTCAGGATCGCGGACAACTACCACCGGATCTTTCGCAAAATAATCTTGCAAGATTGCACCAGACTCGTCCAGTACTGCCAAGTTGACAAATCGAGCAAATCCTTCGGCATCCTCCCCCGATTTCGGTACACAGCCAGCTAGCCAAGAGGTTACCCCGGCCAGCCAGGCACCCAAAGTTCCCCAACCTAACCAAGCTAATAAACGACGACGATCCATACCGCTGCGCCCACGATCCTGCTCACTCAGCATAAATGAATCACTTCAGAACCGCCCAACGGGTTTACAGAAGTTTTGACAGGCGTAGCTTTGGGTGCATCATATTTCAGCTGACAATCGCCCCATCATTGTCCAACATCCCAGTGCGAGTATAATGCGTTTTTAGGATTGTGATTATGCGTTTATTGCAATGTATATGCCGTTCGGTAACAGGGCATACGAAAGCTATCTGGCTAATCAACCTAAACTCCTTTCATGTGGTTTTTACTGTGCGATTTTGCATGTATCTTCGCGCGAATGACTTTGGCGGTGCCATCAACCACTTTGAATCTCTCGCATCTTTTAGCATTCATGACTAGCAGTACTCCCACCAAGCTCAGCAAGTTTGAGAAATATAAGGTAGAAAAAGACGGTCTTGCTGTCAAATCGGAGCTGGATCATTTCGCCAAAATTGGTTGGGAAGCGCTGGATCAAGATGATTTAGTCCATCGACTGAAGTGGCTGGGAATTTTCTACCGCCCGGTGACGCCAAACCAATTTATGTTGCGGATGCGGATGCCCAGTGGTGTCCTGAGCAGCGGACAGGCACGTGCTTTGGGTGAGGTGATCCAGCGCTACGGTGACGATGGTTCGGCGGATATTACAACGCGTCAAAATATTCAGCTGCGGGGCATTCGATTTGAAGATTTCCCGGAGATTCTGCGGCGCTTCAATGCGGCTGGGATGACTAGTATTCAGTCCGGCATGGATAATGTGCGCAATATCACTGCTTCTCCAGTTGCGGGCATCGATGGGGCGGATTTGATCGACACCCGCGACCTCGTGCAACAGGTGCAGGACTTGATTACCAATAAAGGCGAAGGTAATCCCGCTTTCACCAATCTGCCGCGCAAATTTAATATTGCGATCGGTGGCTGTCCGGACAATTCAATTCACGCGGAAATCAATGACATTGCCTTTGTGCCCGCCTACAAAGATGGTGTGATTGGCTTTAACGTCTTGGTGGGCGGCTTTTTCTCGGCGACGCGCGTCGCGGCTGCGGTGCCCATGGATGTGTGGGTTGCGCCGAATGACGATGTGGTGAAACTATGCGAAGCCATCCTGACGCTATTCCGTGATCACGGTCCCCGGGCGAATCGGCAAAAATCGCGTCTGATGTGGATGATCGATGACTGGGGCATGGAAAAATTCCGAGCGGAAGTCGAGAAATTTATGGGTAAGCCCCTGGCGAAAGCTGCTGAGGAAGATGCCGTCAACTGGGACAAGCGCGATCATCTCGGCATTTATCCGCAAAAGCAGGCCGGATTAAACTATGTGGGGCTGCACGTGCCAGCGGGGCGGATGTGGGCCGATGACTTCTTTGAACTAGCGCGTTTGGCCGATGTCTATGGCAGCAGTGAGTTGCGCCTGACCGTTGAGCAAAATGTGATCATTATCAATGTGCCGGACTCACGGGTGGAAATGCTGCAGCAAGAGCCGCTATTGCAGAAGTTTCAGCTGGCACCCGGTACCATGATGCGCGGTATGGTCTCTTGCACCGGTGCGCAGTTCTGTAAATTTGCCATGGTGGAGACAAAGCAGCAGGCGATGGAGCTGGCCTCCATGCTTGACCAAGAGCTCGATGTGCCAAATCCGGTGCGGATGCACTGGACGGGTTGTCCTAATTCCTGCGGCCAACCGCAGGTCGCTGATATTGGGTTCATGGGAACGAAGGCGAAGAAAGACGGTAAAGCGGTGCCAGGTGTTGATCTGTTTATGGGTGGCACAGTCGGTCATGCCGCGCATCTCGGCACAAAAGTGATGAAAGCCATTCCGACCGAGGAGCTCAAACCGTTTATTCGAAACGTTTTAATTGAACAATTCGGCGCGACGCTGAAGCCGGGTGTGAGCGTCACTGATTCTACCGAGCTGAAACTGCCAGAAGCGCCAGAAGCGACCCCAAAAAGCAAAGCCGTGAAACCAGCTGTGGTGGTCTTTGAGCAGTCGGGTAAGACGGTCAACTGTGATAGTTCGAAGTCGCTACTGGCAATTGCCACGGAAGCCGGTATTGCGATCGATGCAAGTTGTCAGTCAGGTAGCTGCGGCACCTGCAAGCAAACACTGATCGAGGGTAAGGTGGAATACCCTGACAATGAACCCGTTGCCTTGAGTGATGCTGAGCAGAGTCAGTTTGTCCTCACCTGTAGTGCTCATCCAGTCGGGCGCGTTGTTTTGGATCTGTAAAGGCTTGTCGGAAGACATGTTCTAGGATTTCTCACATCGGCTAGGCAAAGCGCTCAAAGACTCAACATCAGTTTTGACTTCCCACACTTACAAATCCCACTCGTATCTTTATGGCTGAAACGGTTAAAACGCAATGTCCCTATTGTGGGGTTGGTTGTGGACTGGAAGCCTCACCGCCGGCGCAGCCTGGCCGGACGGTCAACCGTGATAAAGATGGGATTCCCGTTTGGGGAATTCGGGGCGATCGCACGCACCAGTCGAGCCTTGGCCAAGTCTGTGTCAAGGGGGCGACGGTCGGTGAGGTGATTCATCGCGATCGGCTGAAGCATCCGATGATGCGTGATTCTCTGGATCAGCCATTTCGCCAAGTGACTTGGGATGAGGCACTAGGTGCGATCGTTCAGCAAATGCAAAAGACCCTGACCACCAAAGGTCCGGATTCGATTGCCATGTATGGTTCGGGGCAGCTTCAGACGGAAGATTACTACACGGCACAGAAACTGCTAAAAGGCTGTTTGGGCACGAATAACTTCGATGCGAATTCGCGGCTTTGTATGTCTTCCGCCGTCTCGGGATATGCCAAAAGTCTGGGGTCCGATGGACCACCCTGCTGCTATGAGGATCTTGATCTAACTGACTGCGCTTTCCTAATTGGCACAAATACGGCGGAATGTCATCCGATTCTGTTCAATCGTTTGCGCAAAAATCACAAGAAAAACGCAAAAACAAAACTGATTGTCGTTGATCCCCGTGCCACAGACACTTCAAAGCCAGCCGATCTACACCTGCAAATTCAGCCCGGTACAGACATTGACCTAATGAATGGGATTGCTCACTTGCTGATCAAATGGGGCAAGATTGATCAGACATTCATCGACTGTCATACAGTTGGGTTTGAGCAGTTTCTGGAGGTTGCTGAAACCTATACTCCGGAGCGTGTAGCGGAGCGCTGTGGCATCACAGCGGCAGCCGTCGAGCAAGCAGCGCAGTATTGGGCCGAATCAGAGCGGGTGTTATCGCTGTGGTCGATGGGCTTGAACCAATCGAGCGAAGGGACAGCGAAGGTCCAGACGTTGATCAATCTGCACCTCATGACTGGTCAGATCAGCAAACCAGGCGCGGGGCCTTTCTCCCTCACAGGCCAGCCAAATGCGATGGGTGGCCGGGAAGCGGGGGGGCTAGCCCATCTGTTGCCTGGTTATCGATTTGTCGCAAACGCGGAGCATCGGCGGGAAGTGGAAGATTTTTGGCGGTTGCCCGAAGGCCGCATTTCCGCGCAGCCCGGACTCAGCATTTGGGAGATGATTCTGGCGATAGAAGCCGGTCAATTAGGGGTCTTCTGGGTTGCGGCCACCAATCCTGTTGTGAGTTTGCCGGATGTCGATCGGGTCAAGGCGGCCCTGCGTAAGTCGCCCTTTACGGTCTATCAGGAACCCTACTATCCGACTGAAATGGTCGAGTTTGCCCATGTGCTGTTACCAGTGGCGCAGTGGAGTGAGAAAGCGGGGATGATGACAAATTCCGAGCGACGGATCACCTACTGTCCACAATTTCGCACTCCCGCTGGTGAATCGTGGGCTGACTGGATGATTTTTGCTGAGGTGGCGCGGCGACTCGGTTTTGTCCGCGAGTTTGCTTTTAATAATTCTGCCGAGGTCTATGGTGAATTTGTGCGTCTCACCCGCGGTCGGCTCTGTGATCAGTCGGGGCTGAGCCATAGCTTTGTCGCTAAAGTCGGTGCAGTGCAATGGCCGGCACCAAAGGGTGAAATCCCCGATCCGATGCAATCCAAACGGCTCTATCTCGATCGACAATTTGCGACGCCCGACAGCAAAGCCCGCTTCGCTGCTTATCATTCCCGTGGGCTAGCTGAACCGCCGGATGGCGACTATCCGTTTGTGCTGACGACTGGTCGGCTCTATGGTCACTGGCATACCCAATCCCGTACAGGTCGCATTGATAAGTTGGTCAAAATGCACCCGGAGCCTTTCGTGGAAATTCATCCGAAGAGTGCTCAGAAGCTCGGCGTGATTGAAGGGGATTTGCTGGCAATTACATCACGTCGGGGTTTCGGGCATTTTCCGGCCCTAATCACCAAGCGGATTCCACCGGGAACGGTGTTTGTGCCTATGCACTGGGGCGCACTTTGGGCCGAACAGTCGGAAGCGAATGCGATGACCCACGAGATTGCCTGTCCTGACTCGAAGCAGCCAGAGTTGAAGGCCTGTGCTGTTAATGTGACCTTAGTTGCTCAGACAATTAGTCCGGCTGAATCGGCTGAAGTGAAGGCTGAAAATACGACCAAGAGCCTATGGGAAAGACTCACCGGCGGATTCCGCAAAACGTCTGCCTAATCGTTTAATCAGCATTTGATTCTCCGACAAGCGATGAGCCGGGCTTAGGCCAATTCGACCCCCAAGGCATTTTGCAGATGTGCCTTGAGATCCTCGGCAAATTGCGCTCGCTCGCTATGGCGCGTCGATCGCTCGGCTCGATGTTCAGCATTTAATGTCCAACCATAGTCGCTTGCCAGACGCAGGTTGTCTTGCCAGTCGGAAATGGAGACGATCAACCGATGAAACGGCGAATTATCAACGTCAAGCACTCGAAAGACGTAGTTAAACGTATTCTGGGTCGCCCCAGCAACGGTGGACGGCTTGCCATATTGAGCTTCAAGGACTTGCTTTATCTTCGCCGCGAGACCAGGAGTGTCAAACTCTTCTAACGTCCGGACGGCAAGGGTCAACTCGAAGTAAAAATCTTCAATGGGAACAAATTCTAACTGCATATAATCTGGTCAAGGAAAGAACCTGCTGTTCATTATCCTATGCTGTGGTGGAATTGAGCATCCAGACTAGGGGTAAGTGGTGATGGTGCATTAGGCTTAATTTGATTGGGACTCCTAGAAATGATCTGGTATGGAAAAAGGATTCATCGCTTTTGCTAATCCCTGAAAGATATTGGCAATTGCTTAACTGCTCCGAGATATTTAACTGCTCCAAGATACATTGCTAAGGCATCAGAGGGGCTGATCGCTCCAATTATTCGGGTAAGTTAATCTGAAATCCGGGGCGAGTATAGTCCGTGGGTAGGTAGTTGGCGGGAATTGCCTTTGGGCGGTAGTGTAGCAGACGTGTGTAAGCATTACTCAATGGGCAATCCAAGCTCAAACTGATTGATGAACAGTCCGATAACCGTATCGTGTAACCATTCGGATTTGGAAAAGCAAATAGTTTTGCGAGCCAAACGTTTAATTCGAGTCCGCAAGGTTCAATGTTTACGCTCAATCCGTTGGGTGTTGACTTTGCCGACGGGATGGACTTCGGGGTTGAGATGACGACTGTACGTGCCCCAGTCATCGGTATACCATTGGGTGATGCCAAACGGTGCCAATCAGGCTTTGAGTTTCAGGAAAGCCGAATCTTTGTGGTCCGCCAGCACATAAGCCAGAATTTCGCGGGTATCATGGTCAATGGCATGCCAGAGCCAACGTTGCTGCCGTCTCGATGAAACTCCACATTTCGTCGGCTTCCGTCTTCAGGTCTTGCCACTGGCTCAGCTCAATCGTGGTTTGGTACACATCCAATTGGGCCAGCGAGCTTCATTCACGGCTTTGAGCTTGGGACTTTTTTGAGCGTTTCGATCACGGTGGTGGGACTAATCTTTAGTACTAGGGCTGTATCCCGGATGCCACTGCCATTCAGCGCCATATCGGCGATCAGTTGCTTCACTCCGGTAAATAACCCCGATAGCTGTATTGCCGGATAAAGGTACAACGAGAACAGTCGGCGTTACGGCTTTGTAGTGTTGCTTCCCTGCTGCTGAGGGACCATGTTTCGCTCCCACAACTGCGACAAAGAACCGGTTCAAGCACCATCAGAATCGTCCTCAGAAAACACGCTGATGCCATTATTACCTATTCCACATGTCTAGCACATTACCCGTTCTCAGAACCCTTGCTATTTGATGGTTGTGGGACTTGGCGGGAAAAGTCAGCTTGCGAGTCGTACCTTTGGAAAGATCACGCAAGAAGATTTTCTCTAATGAAGGCTTAATAGGGGTGGTCCTGAAGCGGTATTTTTCCATACAATTTCTCGTCTAAACAAATGATTATTATAGATTTTAGCTGGATTAAATGTTTACCGTAGGAAGTAATCGATGGCAGTTCAACAGAAGGTTCCTGTCACGGTTTTAACAGGTTATTTGGGAGCCGGAAAAACAACTTTACTAAATCGAATTCTTTCTGAGGAGCATGATAAGCGTGTGGCAGTTATCGTTAACGAATTTGGTGAAATTGGGATAGATAATCAGCTTGTGATCGATGCTGATGAAGAAGTTCTCGAAATGAATAACGGCTGCATTTGCTGTACCGTTCGAGGTGATTTAATTCGAATTATTGGTAACTTGATGAGCCGTCGAGATCGATTTGATCATCTGGTTATTGAGACAACTGGTTTAGCTGATCCAGCCCCGGTAATTCAGTCTTTTTTTACAGACGAAGTCATGTTGCGGCAGACACAGCTCGATTCTGTTGTCACAGTCGTGGATGTCAAGCATGTGAATCAGCATTGGGAAAGTGAAGAAGCCCAAGAGCAGATTGCCTTTGCGGATATTATCTTGCTCAATAAAGCAGAACTTGTTCCGCCTGAAATTTTGCGATCCCTCAAGCAAAAAGTTCGGGGTGTCAACGCGATCGCGAAAGTTTACACCACCAATTATTGCGATCTATCCCTAGATTCAGTGTTGGGAGTTCAATCGTTTGATCTGAAGAATGCACTGGCGATTGATCCCGAGTTTTTAGATGAATCGGCTCATGAGCATGACGATTCTGTGTATTCGGTAGCCATTAATGAAGCGGGTGCGATTGACACTGACAAGGTCAACCGTTGGCTTTACCAGTTGGTGCAGGCTCACGGCCCTGAGCTGTTTCGGATGAAAGGCATTCTGAATGCCCACGACATGGAACGTCGGTTCGTGTTTCAAGGAGTACACATGACTCTCGATGGTCGCCCTGGCAAGCCTTGGAAGCCGGATGAAGCCCGTCGTAATGAGCTGATTTTCATTGGTCGCAATCTCGATCAAATGAACTTGTCAGCTGGGTTCCAAGCCTGCATGGTTTAATGTTCGCTCTGGGTTGATATTAGGGCGACATTAGACAGCTTTTGGCGGATAATTGACCATCTCGCAATAGGAGTGATGACTGTGAAACAAGCCGAGGCATTGAGTATCAGCATTGGTGTTCTGGGCGGTATTGACGTTTTCCTCACCGCAACAGTTATCCCTTTACCTGTGTGGGTGACATTTACAGCCTGGGCCTCATTTTTTATCGTTGGGGGCGGCGTGACTGGATTTATGAAGTCTGTCGCCTGCAACATTACTGGCATTCTCATTGCTGGATTATGTTTGCTGATTATCGAGCTAATTGGCCCGACTCCGATTTTGGCGGCGATCGTCGTGGGCATTGGTAGTGCCGCAATGGTGCAAGCCAGTAAGCTTCCCTTTACGGCTGGGATTACGCCTGCCATCGTTTGGGGCTTTTCACAAACTGTAGGGACAGCTGCTGTGACCGGCAATCCGATGACCTCGCCCTTTCTCGAAAACCCGGTCGTTATTGCGATCGCTGCTATGATTTTGGGTGCTATTTTTGGCTACCTGTCTGAATTATGGGGTAAAGCAATGACAACAGCCCCAGAAACTGCAACTTGATTCCAAATTTCAAATTGTGAATTTCATTGAGCAGTTCTGTTTGGTGACGAAATGTAAATGGTAATTTTGGCAAGCTAGGGGGTTTTTAATTCATGAAGTTGCAACATAATTTAGGTGGCCTGGAAAATCTTGGCACCATTAATTTTGAAACCGAAGTTTTTGTGGAACCTTGGGAAAAGCGAATCTTCGGTATTCATACGGCGATGATGGCGCTGAGTAACCATCTCAGTGAGTCACCGCCCCAGTATGAAATTGAAAAAGTACCCACCAAATTTAAGAGTTTCTGGACTTGGGGACATTTGCGTATGGGTGCAGAAGGGATGCATCCCTTTGAATATTTCCGGTTGCGCTACTACGAGAAGTGGCTTGGCGGTATTTCTGGCTTCTTCATCGAAGAGGGCTACATCACCCAAGAGGAGTTAGATGCTCGCACTGCTGAGATTTTGGCCGATGGTGCCAAGGCAGAAGCTCCGCTACCACAGGGTGGCGATCCAGCGATCGACACTCAGGTAGAGAAATATCTGCGGGAAGGAGATTCGCCCCAACGTTCAATTGCAATGGAGCCCAAGTTCAAGGTTGGCGACCAAGTCCGCATTAAAGATATGCCCCCAGCAGAACATACCCGTTTACCCGGTCACTTGAGAGATCGGGTGGCTGTCGTGGATAAGGTTTATGAAGGGGTCTATACCTATTTCTTCAAAACTGCTGACGGCATTGGTGTACCCATGCCCATTTATAGTCTGTGTTTTCAGCCTGAAGAACTTTGGAATGAGTCCTTGCTTGATCCAAAAGCGATTTACTACAACGACATTTTTGAAGTTTATATCGAAGCCGCTTAGAGGAGGTAAGTCATGCCAAGTTTGTACGAAGGATTTCAATACGATCCAGAACGTGAACGCCAGAGCGCTGCAAAAGTTAAAGCACTAGAATCTTTGCTCATTGAGAAGGGGATTATTACTGGTAATACAGTTGATAATATCCTCAGCTATTTTGAAACCCAAATGGGTCCCTTCAATGGAGCTAAGCTAGTTGCAAAAGCCTGGGTTGATCCAGCATTTAAAGAATTGTTGGTCAATGACTGCAACGCAGCCTGTAATGAGATGGGTTTTCCTCCCGGTATGTCGGGAGCTGAAGGGGAACACATGCGCGTAGCTGAGAACACCCCAGATGTGCATAACGTAATTGTCTGCACCCTGTGTTCCTGCTACCCTTGGCCGACACTGGGTTTGCCGCCCTACTGGTATAAAGATCCAACCTTCCGGGCACGGACAGCCCGAGAACCCCGTACAGTACTCAAGGAGTTTGGGGTCGAACTCGATGATTCAATAGAAGTTCGCGTTTGGGACACGAGTGGCCAGATTCGTTGGTGGGTTTTACCCATGCGGCCTAAGGGGACCGAAGGCATGAGCGAAGAGCAACTTGCTTCTCTGTTAACACCTGAGGCCATGATGGGAGTTGCACTGCCGAAAGCAGTCTAATCTTGCAAAGCCTACAACGTTCGTAACCTAGATACAGGGCAGAAATAATGTTCACTAAATTTGAGCATTTTGCGGCGACCAGCTTAATGGGTTCACCGCAGGAAGCGCCACCTCGACGTGACGGTCATCTTTATTTTGATCGAGACTGGGAGCGTTTAGCCTTTGGGGTGGCGATTGCCCTTTCCAAGCAAGGTCATTACGAATGGGAAGACTTTCGTCAACAATTGATTAGCAAGATTGGTGAATGGGAGGCAGAACACGGAATCGATGATCCAAGTTGGGATTATTACCAACGCTGGTTAGCTGCACTTGAAGAAATTCTGGTCGAGTCTGAAGTCTTGGCCCCTGGTGAGTTAGAAACTCGTATGGCAGAAATTCTTGGCGCTTGCGATTCTAAACAGAAGTTGAACTAGTTGCCCCGCACCGAAAACACTCATAAACGCGACGAATTGAACTGAATTCTCCTTCAGGTAAAGTCTCAGCCTATTTGCAGATAATTCGAGCCGAAAGCCTCGTTTATAATCTGTTGGCGGTTAATCTGAGGATCGATAGATGAGGATGATATGATTGACCCAAATCCATCGGTTCCAGCTGGGGCAGCTGCTGGAGGAGACGGGGAAAGGGTGGCGTGAATCCGCCACTGTCCCGCAGCTGTGATTGGAGTGCTTGCTCCAAAGTCAGAATACTCGCCGATGTGTCCAAGGTTTATCGATGTAATCTGCGAGGTACAGATGAGGCAACTTCAAAGACTCTCAACCCTAGGGGCAATATTCGGCCTCAGCATTTATCTGATTATGGCATCGGCTTCCCCGGCCTATGCCATGCACATTATGGAAGGCTTTTTGCCGGTGCAGTGGGCGCTGTTTTGGTGGATTTTGGCGCTACCTTTTTTGGTCGCGGGTCTACGCTCACTGGTGCGCATCACCAAGGAACATCCTGAAATTAAGCTTTTACTCGCATTGGGCGGTGCTTTTAGTTTTGTGCTATCGGCGCTCAAGATTCCTTCGGTAACTGGCAGTTGTTCTCATCCGACCGGTACTGGATTGGGGACTGTGCTCTTGGGTCCCAGCGTGATGACAGTGTTGGGTAGTTTGGTATTGCTCTTCCAAGCAGTATTACTGGCGCACGGTGGTCTGACGACTTTGGGAGCAAATATTTGCTCGATGGCGATCGTCGGTCCCTGGGTAGCGTTTGCGATCTATCGGCTCATGCGCCACAGCAATCAGCGATGGGGCATTTTCCTGGCAGCGGCGCTTGGAAATCTTGCAACCTATGTGGTGACCTCCATTCAACTGGCGCTAGCCTTTCCGGCTGCGAGTGGTGGGTTTGCGGCATCATTGCTAAAATTTGCCAGCATTTTTGCTTTGACTCAAATCCCGCTGGCAATTAGTGAAGGCCTATTGACTGTGCTGGTGTGGAACTGGCTGCAATCTTACGCAATATCAGAACTGCAAACGTTGAAGCTGTTGCGATCGTCAAGTTAAGCGGTCCCGAAACGCTAGCGCACGATGTCAGCAGCGCGGCGAGTTTCGGTTCACGCTAACAATTTTTGAGCATTCATTAGATTTTAGGACCGCCATGAAAAACTCCGATCGTAATCGACCTCAAGGTAACTGGTGGCTCGTGCTTACTGTGGTTGCCCTAGCCGTTCTACCACTTGTCTTTGTGAAGGGTGAATATGGTGGTGCGGATGGCCAAGCCGAAGCCGCAATTGGTGAAATTCAACCCGACTATGAACCCTGGTTTGGGGGCGTATTCGCCCCCCCCAGCGGCGAGGTTGAAAGTCTGTTGTTTGTTTCTCAGGGAGCAATTGGTGCCGGGATTGTTGGTTATGTAATTGGTCGCTATAAAGGACGGCGCGAAGGGGCCGCATCTCGACCCGATCAAGACGACCAGCGTTAGTCAACGTATCTATGCATCATCAGATCGATTCTCTGGCCTATACAAATCGCCTCCGTTGCCTCCCACCAGAACACAAGCTGGGCTTTGCCGCGGTGCTGTTTGTGTTGGGCTATTTGGCACCGCCACCGATTCAGATGGCGATCGCGATTTGGTTAGCGATTTGGACTGTGATTTATGCCGGTATTCCCATGCATACGTACGGCAAGCTGCAGGCCATTCCACTTGGTTTCTGGCTCACCAGTATGCCCGCGCTAGTGATAGGCGGCGTTTGGTTGCATGATTTGGCGGCCTTCCAGGGGGATGTCTTACAAGGTATCACAATTGGCAACTTGTATCTTTATCTCAGTCGTCAGGGCCTCCAACAGGGGATTACGCTGCTATCGAGATCGTTGGCACTAACTGCTTGTATGTACTTCATCCTGCTGACGGTTCCCTTTATTGAAGTCTTGCGTGTGCTACAGCAGCTGCGATGTCCGACATTGATCGTCGAGCTGTTATCGCTGATGTATCGGTTTATCTTTGTTCTCACTGAGACTGTTTTTGACTTATTGACGGCGCAGCAGTCGCGGGTGGGCTACTATGGCTGGCGCACCAGTCTGCGCAGTCTTGGTATATTGGTTGGCCAACTTTTAAGGCAGACATTAGAGAACTATCGACAGCTTGCTTTAGGGCTGTCATCCCGGGGATTTAATGGCGAACTGCGGGTTCTACATACGCGTCGCCATCGCCCCAATTTACGATATACCTTGGAAGCGGTTGGTGGTTGCTTGCTACTTGCAATGTTGACAGGATGGCAATATGTCCACGGAATTTGACCCGTTAATGGAATTTGAGCGTGTTGTATATAGTTATCCTTGCACGCAATCTCCAGCAGTACAGAACCTGTCGCTGAATATTCCGCAAAATCGCTGTTGTGCAATGATTGGTCGGAACGGCTGCGGCAAAACTACACTGTTTCGTCTGGCCAATGGCCTCTATCGTCCGGCACAAGGGACGATTCGTTGGCAAGGCAAGCCGATCGGCTACGATCGGCGTTCGCTCAACCGACTGCGGCAACAGGTAGGTTTGGTATTTCAAGACCCAGAACAGCAACTGGTCGGAGGCACCGTCGAAGAAGATTTGTCCTATGGTCTGTGCAACCTGGGTCTACCGGATGCCGAAGTTCGACGCCGGGTGCAGTCAGCACTAGAGCAATTTGAGCTAGCCGATTTGGCCGATACACCGGTGAACTATCTGAGTTTAGGCCAAAAAAAACGGCTCTCCATCGCTGATGTCATCGTGCTGGAGCCGCAACTGCTACTACTGGATGAACCCACGGCCTATCTGGACCCAGCCCAAACCCGCAACCTGCTAAAAATTCTCGATATGATTCGCCGTACTGGCATGACTATCCTTATTGCCACCCACGACTTAGAGTTTGTCGATGCCTGGGCCGATTGGGTCTTGGTGATGGAACAGGGACAGCTGGCGCTGGAAGATACGCCCGAAAACGTATTCAAACAGCGTCAATGCTTGGAGGATCTGGGTCTGGGAGTGCCCATTTCCGCGCATCTACTTAATGTGTTGGGCCGTAGTGGGCAGGATGCGATCGCCCAATTACCACTTGCTGACACTCCGATACAAATCCGCAAACTCCAGCAACGTCTCCAACGACAGCGATAGCGATCGGTTGTCACTGCGGGCATCACCATGACCACCCTGAAGACCATAATTCAGCCGATGGCATTGATCAACATCAGATGCAATATGCTTGAAATTCCCGATTTTTCGGCCCGATCGCGGCTTAAACCGTTCGTAATCGCAGTGTTGATCAGTCTATTATCGCTGGGTCTTGTGGCTTGTCGCCCGGCTGTTGCCCCGGATAGCCCTCTCGGTGCGAGGGTATCATTGATCGGGGCAGGCGCTTCTTTCCCGGCATTGCTGTATCAGAGTTGGGCGATCACCTTGTATCAGGCCATGCCGGAGTTGCGGGTCAACTATCAGTCCCTCGGTAGCGGTGCCGGAGTCGAACAGTTTATCGATCGCACGATCGACTTCGGGGCCAGTGATGTGGCCATGACGGATGATGAACTGGCACAAGTGGGTAGTGGTGCTTTATTGTTGCCCATGACCGCTGGCAGTATTGTGCTGTCCTATAATCTGCCGGAACTGGTAGCCCCCCTACAGCTATCACGGCAGACCTACAGCGAGATTTTTCTGGGGCAAATCACCACTTGGAATGACCCGAAAATTCTGGCTGACAATCCGGATGCGACCCTACCCGACTTGCCAATTACAGTGGTGCATCGATCAGATGGCAGTGGGACAACAGCAGTATTAACTGAGCATCTCAGCCAGATTAGCCGTCCCTGGAAAATGCAGGTTGGTGCTGGCAAAAGTGTTGACTGGCCTGACGGTCGATTTATTGGCGGTAAGGGCAACGAAGGCGTGACGGTGCAGATCCTGCAAACTCCGGGATCGATCGGCTATGTCGAATACAGCTATGCGGTGAATAACCAATTGCCGATGGCATCCCTCGAAAATAAAGTCGGTTGTGTGATTGCACCGACCGATGCAAGTGCGACAGCCGCGCTAGCCGCGGTCAAACTCCCAGCCAATCTCCGGGCCTTTATCACCGATCCAGCGGGGGCAGATTCTTATCCAATTGTGACCTATACTTGGCTTCTGGCCTACCAGCATTATGCCGACCCGCTCAAAGCTAAAGCCGTTGAATTATTTATTGACTATGGCTTGAACCAGGGTCAGAATGTCGCCCCGACCTTGGGATATGTCCCCTTACCGCCGGTTGTGCGGCGGCAGGTGGCAGCGTTAGCAGATGGGATTAGTGCAGACTATACGATCGCCGTCAAGTAAGCCATGGAAAATCGCGATAACCAGCCGCGCGGCAACCCACCGACTCGCAATCGGACCCGGACTAAAACCGAAAAACGCCTCGATCAGCTGTTTGTGCTGGGGACGCGTGCTAGTGCTGTGTCAATTTGGGTGTTATTGATTGCGATTGTCGTCACGATTTTGCTCCAAGCCATGCCCGCGATCCAACAATTTGGGTTTGAGTTTTGGGTCACCCGCAGTTGGAACCCGGTCGCTGGTCGGGAAGTTTATGGTGCCCTGCCGATGATCTATGGCACCCTGGTCAGTTCGACGATCGCGCTGCTGCTAGCGATGCCGCTGGGGGTAGGTACGGCGATTTTTTTAAATGAAGATTTTCTGCCGCTGCCGTTGCGTGAAGTACTGATCTTTTTGGTCGAACTGCTCGCAGCCATTCCCAGTGTGATTTATGGGTTGTGGGGCATCTTTATCGTGATTCCCATTATGAAAGATGTCGGGAATTGGCTCTACATGTATCTGGGATGGTTGCCGTTATTTAGCACGCCCTCGATCGGCCCAGGCTTATTACCAGCGGGGATTGTTTTGGCGATTATGATTTTGCCGATTACCACGGCGCTATCGCGCGATTCGCTGGCGGCGCTACCACCGGATCTGCGTGAGGCTTCGCTGGCGCTGGGGGCCACTCGCTGGGGCACAATTTTTCGGGTGATGCTCCCGGCCGCTTTTTCCGGCATTGTCGGGAGTGTGATGCTGGCGCTGGGCCGGGCGATGGGCGAAACGATGGCGACTACGATGATTATTGGTAACTCCAATGATCTCAATTTTTCCCTATTGGCCCCAGGCAATACGATCGCCTCGTTGTTGGCGAACCAATTTGCCGAAGCCAAAGGGCTGCAAATATCGGCTCTGATGTATGCCGCTTTGGTCTTGATGGTGATGACGTTAGTTGTCAATGTCTTTGCCCAGCGGCTGGTTGAGCGTGTGCGCGCAAGGAATAGCTAGATCATGCCACTAACCACGTCACTACCATCCCTTGAGAAAAAAACAATGGCCGCCCGATCGTTGTTTAATCTAGCGATGACAGTACTGGCGGTGGGATGCTTGGTGATTACCCTGATTCCCCTCCTATGGTTACTGATATTCGTCTTGGCCCGCGGCGGCGGGCGACTCAGTCTGGCCCTATTGACACAGCTCCCGCCCGCGCCGGGGTTGGCTGGCGGTGGTTTGGCAAATGCATTGATCGGGACAGTTATGTTGGTTGCTGTTGCGATTGCGATTGCTGTTCCATTGGGTATTTTGGCAGCGGTCTACTTGTCAGAATTTAGTGATGGCAATCGCCTGTCTCGCCGTGTACGATTTGCCACGAATGTTCTGAATGGGGTGCCGTCGATTATCGCGGGGGTATTTGTCTATGGTCTTCTGGTGCGGACGGGCATTACCGGCTACTCAGCGATCGCCGGTGGCGTTGCCCTCTCGGTGCTGATGTTGCCCACGATTATTCGGACGGCGGATGAAGCGCTGCAGCTCGTGCCACAAGATTTACGCTGGGCGGCGCTTGGTGCGGGAGCTTCACGTTATCAAACTGTGGTGCGGGTTGTGCTACCAACGGCGGCTCCTGCTATTTTGACTGGTGTTACCCTGAGCGATCGCCCGCGCCACTGGTGAGACTGCGCCTCTGATCTTTACCGCACTGTTCTCGCCCTTTTGGCCTGAGAGCTTTCGTGAACCGATTGCCAGCCTCTCGGTGCTGGTCTATAACTTTGCCACCGTTCCCTTTCCACCCCAACAGTCCCTCGCTTGGGCCGGGGCACTAATTTTAATTCTGCTGGTTTTGCTAACGAATCTGTTAGCCCGCATGATCATTCGACGACAAAAGTATTGAAGCGCATTCGGTTATAACGGCGTACTTTCGATCAATCGATTTGCTTCATACTGACTTCTAGCGCTTTCTAACTGATCAATGGCCATACTCACCGCCCAAAATCTCAATATCTACTACGGCGATCGGCTGGCCGTTCGCGATGTGAACCTAGATATTCCAGCCAACCAAATTACTGCCTTTATTGGTCCTTCGGGTTGTGGTAAAAGCTCTGTGTTGCGCTGCTTTAATCGCCTGAATGATGTCATTCCGGGGTTTCGACAAGTAGGAAGTGTGATTTACCGGGGTCAAAATCTTTATGCTCCCAATATTGACCCGATCGAAGTGCGGCGGCAAATTGGTATGGTCTTTCAACGGCCCAATCCATTTCCAAAATCAATTTTTGAAAATGTCGCTTTTGGTGCCCGAGTGACGAATTATACGGGAAATCTGACCGAACTGGTAGAGAATTCTTTACGTAAGGCCGCTTTGTGGGATGAGGTCAAAGACAAACTCAACGATAGCGGTCTCTCCCTTTCCGGCGGACAAAAACAACGTCTCTGTATTGCCCGCGCTTTAGCCGCTGATCCAGAAATTCTCCTGATGGATGAACCTTGTTCAGCGCTCGATCCGCTATCGACTCAAAAAATTGAAGCCCTGATGCAGACGCTCAAGCAGGAATATACGATCGTCATTGTCACGCATAACCTACCGCAAGCGGTGCGAGTCGCGGATATGACGGCTTTTTTAAATGCGGAAGATACCGGTACTGGAGGGAAAGTTGGTTATTTGGTGGAATTTAGTGAGACGCAAACCCTGTTTAATGCACCAACCCATCAAATCACCCGCGATTTTGTGACTGGCCGCTTTGGCTAATTTCAGTATGTTGAGAAACTCAATTGATTATTGGTGCGTTCTCTAGCTGCCCTAGCTGCATTGAGCAGAAGGGCCGCATTAGAGATAATCAGGGAAATGTTGCAATGTGCAGGCTGGCACAAAATGCGAGAGCATTACTGCCCCTTAATGCTGGAAGCCTGTTTCAAAGTTGCCACTGTTTTCCGGCCTAAGCGCCAGTCCGAGGTCATACCGTTATTAAACAGTAACCGCATTTTCAGCGTCTTATTCGGGAGCTTGGCCAACTGTGATTTCACCGGTTTTAGATCAAGTCGGCTACCACCTAAGCTACAGTCAACTCCAGGGTAGTAGGTCGAGCTGAGGTAGGGAGTCGAGTAGGAATAGGGGCCCCAAAATGAGCCAGAGAATGCCCCCGGCGTGAAGAAAGGGGTGGGAACATACTGTGCCGGTGTCACCTCATAGGAAATCGAGTTAGTCGATACAGCGGGCTGATCAATTTTAACTAGCGTCTGACCTTTATCCATCAGCTCAACTGCGACCAAATGGGCCCTGGAGTTGGCAATCTTATTGCCCGGTAGGCAATAGAGCAGCGCCACCTGTAGCAGGTCTACCGTTGGCGCATCAAACCACAAACTAAAGACGCCAATATTACCACCCGATTTAAAGTCTCGATCTTTAATCGCAGAGGCTTTACCAGCCTTCGGCGTATTGACACTGAAGGGCTGGCTGAAGGGCGCTTCGCGGATCGCCGCTAAGACTGCAGGATCAGCTGGAAGAACCGCTTCCCGGACAGCCTCCACTTCCTTGGCGCTAGTTGATAATGGCTGGAGTCCAGCGATTACGCCAGCAGCGATCAGACTTCCCGCGACAATTCCAAAGCGTTGAGTTTTAGTGAATTTTGACGGTAAGGCTTTCATACGATCGTTATTTGAAGTTTCCTAGAGTTAATAGTGCAGCATCGCTCTGAAAATGTAAAACTGAATGCTCAAAGTGCATTTGCTGGTTGGACAATATTCGTGTGCCCTGGAGCCCTGACTAAAATGTATGCGCGCCGGTGCAGAAACAAAATGTTCTAACGATCGGCAGTCATCAATCATAATATTGCGGCGATCGCTGCGATTAATTAGTGCATCCTTGAGCATTGCAGCAAGATCGTGAGCTGGACCTTCGATCGGGTGATTTGCACGGCAGCATGGTCTAGACAAACGGGAAGCAGCGATTGCGTGCAGGATATGAGGGGTATTTGCAGATGCCTTTAGCGCAAGCTAATTAGCAGTAGATTTTCTATACTGAAGTTAGAAAATTCGGTCTTTTGCTAATGACAACTTCTCCCCTACCCCGTACCGCACCGCAAATTATGACAGCGATCGAGCGGCTTGACTATCGCGTTACCGTCGGTGATGTAGCGGCGCAAGCAGGATTAGATCTCAATTTAGCGCGGCAGGGCTTACTTACCCTCGTATCCGAGACTGGCGGGCATATGCAGGTTGCCGAGTCCGGCGACATTGTTTATTTATTTGCAAAAGATTTTCGCAATATCCTGCGCAACAAATTCTTTGTACTTCGGTTAAAAGAAACCTGGCGTCGGATATGGCGCGTCGCGTTCTATATCATCCGAATTTCCTTTGGCCTTGTCTTAATTGGGTTAATTGTGGCGGCGATCGTCGCGATTATTGTCCTGGCAATCGCGGCGCAGTCCGCTCGTGATAACGACGATCGTGACTGGGGCGGTGGTGGGCTAGGTCGAGGTTGGGGCGGTGGCGGGCTGGGCTATTGGTGGAATCCCAATATCTTTTGGTTGTTTGACTGGAATGCGGGCTATGGCCGCAGGCAACCGACGCGGCGCCTCCATGCAAACCAGGAGACGTCGCAATTAAATTTCTTAGAATCGATTTTCTCGTTCCTTTTTGGTGATGGTAACCCGAATGCTGATCGCGATGAGCGTCGCTGGCGGGACATCGGTGCCATCATCCGCAATCATCAAGGGGCAATTACTGCCGAGCAAGTTGCACCGTTTTTAGATGAACCTGACATGACGCCAGAGAATGAAGATTATGTGCTACCGGTGTTGCTGCGATTCGACGGACAACCGGAAGTCAGCCCCGAGGGGCAGATAATTTATCAGTTTGCTCAACTGCAAACAACAGTGGCGTCACCGCAAAAAACATCACTGCCGAGTTATCTACCAGAAAAACCGTGGCAGTTTACTCAAGCGACGAGTGGACAAGTCACCGTGGCGATTGTGTTGGGCATTGTTTTATTTGTGTTGGGCCTGATGCTGAATAGTATGGTGATTGCGGTTGGTGGTGAAGTTGCGATACTGATCCAGGCGATCGCCGTGCTGGCGCTAGTCTACAGCATTGCCTATCTGGCGATTCCAGGCATCCGTTATTTATGGGTACAGTGGCAAAACCAGAAAATTGCGGCACGCAACCAGCAGCGTCAGCAACGCATGACATGGCTCGATCGAAGTAATAAGTTGATTCAGCAAAAGCTGGCTTTTGCGCGACAATTTGCAGCCGAAAAAATTATTCGCCAGCAAGATTTAGTCTACACGACGGAAGAAGACCTAATCACCCAAGAACTCGAGCAGTCGCCGCGACGTGGTGCTGAATGGGAAAAGCAGCTCAAGCAACGGCATCCCGATACTGAACAGCCAGATATTTAATGCCGACGGATGTCCGCTAAGCACAACAATCCACAGCGTAAATTTGGTTGAATTTGACTAGCGCCGGCGTAATTTAAGTCAGCTAAGGAGTTTCACTTAGAGGATGCTCCGAGCAGGGATACATTTTTTGGTGGACAATTTGCTGCCCTATAAGGCGGGCATCCTGGTTACGGCGCGTTGCGGCCCTTGACAAATTTGATCATGATCTTAGGAGAATTCGATGCGCCGGTTGCTATCGCCGATAATGGAATTTCTGAACACAAAAGTCTTCCCTCGGCGTATCACACGACTGTTGGTCCTAACAGTGACCAAATGGCAAAAAGATGAATGCTTAGAAATGGGTGCAGCGTTATCTTATTACTCTTTATTTTCCATATTCCCAATTGCACTAGTGATTGCAAGTATTTTGGGCTTTTTACTGGGTCCTGAGACCGAAGTTTTTCAGAAAATTCTAACTTTAGCCCGTAGTTACTTTCCCCCGATTGCCTTTGAAACGGTTCAAGCCACCCTGATCAAACTCAATCAGCAAAGTGTCGGTGCCGGGGCGATCGGCTTCTTAATTACAATTTTTGCTGCTAGCAGTGTGTTTAGTTCGTTGAGTCGTACAGTCGACAAAATTTGGAAAGTAACCGCTAATCAATCCAGCTCCAATAGTTTGGTTTCAAAAACCAAGTCAATCATTTGGAAGCGGCTCTGGGCATTTGCTTTGGTAGTTAGTAGTGCATTCTTATTGTTACTTTCATTAATCTCTAATATTGCGATTAAGATTGTGCTTGAAACCATTGGCGAAATGGACCGGGCAATTTCCGTGGTTGAGATCGATGACTGGTTGCTGGCCCGAGGACTACAATCGATTTCTTCTTTTTTATTAATGGCACTGGCCGTGCTGCTGCTATTTCGATTCTTGCCTTCTACGACGATACCCTGGCGCAATCTTTGGCCTGGTGCCATGCTGGCCGCCGGATTACTACTTGGTTTACAACAGTTAGTCGCCAACAATATTATCCAGATCGGAGCGCGGTATCAATCCTACGGGGCAATTGGGGGTGTCATGATCTTGATGCTGTGGATTTATTTCACATGGCAAATTTTTCTTTTAGGCTGTGAGTTTTCCTATATCTATGCCTATTTATTTGGTAGTCGGCGATCGCCGGATCTAAAGATATAAGCGCCCGCACACTGATTGGACTGCAATATCGCTAACAGGTAAATAGCGGACGTGAAATCACCGGAGAGACGATCGTTCAGCATAGTTGTCTGAGACATCGTTTGCGCTTCACGCTAAGAAATGTCAATTAAATTTGAAATATATTGAGTGGCCATGTCAGCATCATAGAAGTATCGCTGCGACCACCGCGCCAAATGCACTGGCTAAATTTACCGAATATAGCAGGACCAAATAAGTGATTTGACTTGAAGTCACCAGCCAAGCGGCGTTCCTCAGTGGTGGATATTGTTAAAATAAGTAAACTAACCTGAGTGCAAAGGGCACAGAAAACCGATATGGGGCGAATAGGCGTTTTACTTTTGAACCTGGGCGGACCGGACAAACTCGAAGATGTGCGGCCCTTTCTGTACAACCTCTTTGCGGATCCGGAAATCATTCGGTTGCCGTCTCCCATCTTGCAAGCGCCTCTTGCTTGGCTGATTTCAACGTTGCGGGCCGGAAAATCCCAGGAAAACTATAAGAAAATTGGTGGTGGTTCTCCGCTGCGACGCATTACAGAAGCACAAGCGCAAGCGATGCGCGACCGCCTTAAGGAAATGGGACATGAAGTGTCAATCTATGTTGGCATGCGCTACTGGCACCCGTTCACCGAAGAGGCGATCGCCCAAATCAAGCGCGATAAAATCGAGAAGTTGGTCATCCTGCCGCTATATCCTCAATTTTCGATCAGCACGAGTGGTTCGAGCTTTCGCCTCTTAGAGCGCCTCTGGGAAAGTGATCCTGACTTACAAGCGATCGAATACACTGTGATTCCGTCTTGGTATGACACGCCTGGCTATCTTCAAGCCATGGCACAACTAATTAATCAACGCATTGATGACACGGTCGATCCGGCTAGTGCCCATATTTTCTTTAGTGCCCATGGTGTGCCTGTCAGTTATGTCGAAGAAGCTGGTGATCCTTATCAGCAGGAGATGGAGGCTTGTACTAAGGCAATTATGAAAACGCTCAATCGTTCTAACGATTACACTTTGGCTTACCAAAGCCGGGTGGGGCCGGTTGAGTGGCTACAGCCGTATACCGATGAAGCGATCGAAGCTCTGGCGGAAAAAGGCATCGAGGAACTCGTTGTTGTCCCGATTAGTTTTGTCTCGGAGCACATTGAGACCCTCGAAGAAATCGATATGGAGTACCGTGAGGTTGCCGAAGCAGCTGGGATTAAGACATTTGCTCGCGTTCCAGCACCAGATACCAATCCAACCTTTATTCAGGCATTAGCCGATTTGGTGATTCAAGCCTTAAATCGTCCGAATATTTCCTTTGCTGACACAATCCGTCCCGCCGAAAATACCAAGTTCTATCCTCAGGAAGGTTGGGAGTGGGGCATGACAACTTCCGCCGAAGTGTGGAATGGGCGACTGGCGATGCTGGGTATTCTGGCCGTTATCTTTGAAATGCTCACAGGGCATGGTCCACTCCATGCGATCGGACTGTTATCGCGCTAGCTGAAGGAATGGCCGTTGTAAAGCATGTTTTCTTGCCAATTTACTGGACGGGCTCTTGGTGATGCGGCTTCAGCTGCGGGTGAGTTTGGGCTGACAAGTCGGGCAGTAATAGAGCCGTCGGTTGGCGATTGTCACTTTCTGCACCACATCGCCACAACGATGGCAGCCTTTACCCCAACGACTAAACACCCAATGACGATACATGCGTCGCGATTGCCCCCGCGCTTTAAGGTCGTTGGCAATATCAATTGCATTGGTAATGCCATTGGTCATATAAGACTGGCGGGTAACTTCGCAAGAGGCCTGCGCCAACGCCCAAAGTTGACCATCTGTGCAATCCATTGGTCTGGCCCAGGGCCACACTCCCGCAACGAATAAAATCTCACTGCGCAAGTAATTTCCTGGCCCACACAAGAATTCTTGATTCAGCAGGAGACCCGCCAAGCCCCGGCGGCGGAATTGCGGTGCGGTATAGCGATCGTAAATTTCCTCGATCGTGGTGCGTTCATCCAGCAAATCGGGACCGAGCTTTTTGAGAAACGGATGGCCCGCAATTTCGTCGTCATTCAGTACGTAGATATCCGATGCGCTATAAAGCAATGCCGATTTTTTCTCCGTGTGGATGGCTAAACGCAGCTGCCGATTCGTATTGGGGTAGTTACCCACTTGTTTGACATACCAAACCCCGTAGAGTTGGTTATGACTATAGATACTCAGTTGATTTGTGAAGCGCGTCAGTAAGGCTTTGCCGCGTGGCCTGACTTCGACAACTTGTTGATCAACTAGGGTTTTTTCATACGGCTTAAGCGCATCAAAGGCAAAAAAGACTTGCGTCAGTGGTCGGTTCACGATCGCCTTAGCGAGGCGATCCGCCGCCCGCTTAATCTCAGGACCTTCAGGCATGGATGCCTCCAATCATGCCCAGCAGTAAGATCCCGCCGATCCAGACATTTTGTCGGAAGAACAGGTTGTAGCGTGATCGGGGAATAGCCGATTGGTTCAATGACCAGTACTGCCAGAGCCAGCCACTCAGTGCCACCGCTAAACTGACCCAAAACGTCCAATGGAGCTGCATTACCCCGCCCAATTTCCCTAACACCAGGGCCGTTGCGACATAAAATGCCCCCACGGCATGGGTGACGTATCGGCCAAAAAATAGCGCACTTGACTTCACGCCAATGCGTCGATCGTCTTCGCGATCGCTCATCGCGTAAACCGTATCAAACCCCAACGTCCAGAGTAGTGTGGCACCCCACAATAGCCATGCGGGTTGCGGTAAACAGCCAAAGTTTACTCCCGACTCCCCCTGGCAAGTCACCATACTCCAGCTGATGAGTACAGCAAAGCCCCAAGCGATCGCTAGTACCAACTGCGGTACCGGAAATATTCGTTTCATGGCGGGATAGAGCACGATCACCGGCACCGCTGCGACACACAGCACAAACGTCGTCCAATTCAAAAACACGGTTAAGCCTGCGGCACAAATAAAGGCGACAAGCATGACCCCAACGCCCACCTTCACTGATAGTTGGCGTGATGCCAGGGGCCGCTGTTGGGTGCGTTCTACCTGGGGATCAATATCACGATCCCATAGGTCATTCACCACGCAACCCGCCGCACTCGTCGCGAGCGTGCCTAACACAATGATGCCGATCAGTAACCAAGACGGCTGTCCCCGCGAAGCCAAAACCACAGCCCACAGCGCCGGAATCATCAAGATCAGGCGTCCCTCTGGCTTATCCCAGCGCAGTAAACGAACGATCGCCGACCAGGTCGGTTCTGGCGGTAGATGCGGTTGAAGCTGGGTCATAACGAAAAAAATCTGACAAACAATGAAAAAACTGACTGCACTTTCGAAAAAGTCAGCTGAAATCTATTCTGCTATGGGATGCGAGAAAATTCAAAATTGACAACTTTTTGTACGAGTCAGTGACCGAATTATGCTAAAAACAGCTCATTGAACATCTATGGTCCGCATGGCGAGTCCTTCATTCTCCTCGCGTTAGCTTCTATGGTCACTTCTTCCTCTTCCCAACCAGTTATTCAACGCCAACTCCCTGATCTAGAACGTGATCGGATTCTCGCCGCGATCGATGTCGGTACCAACTCGATTCATATGGTGCTTGTGCGGATTCAGCCGAGTATTCCTGCCTTTACGATTATTGACCGCGAAAAGAGTACGGTCCGCCTCGGCGATCGGGATCTAAAAACTGGTGACCTTACCACCGCTGCGATGGAACGGGCCATGAAAGCGCTGCGCCGTTGCCAGGAGATTGCCCGGAGTGCCAATGCCGAGGAAGTTATTGCGGTCGCAACCAGTGCAATGCGGGAAGCGCCCAATGGGCCGGATTTTTTGCAGCAAATTGAATCCGAGCTGGGACTCGTCGTTAATTTAATCTCTGGGACGGAAGAAGCCCGGCGGATCTATCTTGGTGTGCTGTCTAGTATGCCTCTAGAGAATGTGCCTCATGTGCTAATTGATATCGGTGGCGGCTCGACTGAACTTGTTCTTGGCGATGGCCATGCACCCCGCAGCCTCAGCAGTACGAAAGTTGGTGCAGTGCGCCTCACCCAAGGCTTTGTCAGTACTGACCCCATTAGTGACACCGAGTTTACGGCCCTGCAGGCCTATATCCGTGGCATGCTGGAGCGAGCGAGCGAAGAAATTCGGGCCAATCGCCGTCCGGGAGAATCACTGAAAATGATTGGTACATCCGGTACGATCGAGATATTGGCTGAACTAAGTGCGCGCGCTAAAACGGGCACGGTTCCATCACCGTTGAATGGCTACGAAGTTTCACTCAAAGAAATTGCACAGTGGGTCAATCGACTGCGTCAGTCTGACTACAGTCGCCGTCTGGCTATCCCGGGCATGAGCGAGCGTCGAGCCGAAATTCTCCTGGCGGGTGCGCTGATTTTGCAGGAAGCAATGACCATGCTGGACATCCCATCATTGATTATTTGCGAACGCTCGTTGCGCGAGGGCGTCGTTGTCGATTGGATGTTGAGCAATGGCCTGATTGAGGATCGACTACGCTACCAAAGCTCTGTACGGCAGCGCAGCGTGATCAAAACTGCCCAGAAATATCATGTCAATCTCGATCATAGCGATCGGGTCGCGGAGTTCGCCCTGAGCCTATTCGATCAAACCCAAGGAACTTTGCACGATTGGCACGATCGTGATCGCGACTTGCTCTGGGCCGCCGCCATTTTGCACAATGCTGGGCACCACGTAAGTCACTCGGCCCACCATAAGCATTCCTACTACCTTGTACGGCACGCCGAACTTCTGGGCTACACGGAAATTGAAATTGAGACGATCGCCAACATTGCCCGCTATCATCGCAAGAGTAGTCCGAAGAAAAAACACGAAAACTATCGCAATTTGACTAGCAAGCGCTATCGGAAATTGGTCGATCAAATGCATCCGTTCCTCCGGTTAGCCGTTGCCCTCGATCGGCGTCAAATTGGCGCAATTACTGCAATCAAATGCGACTATCAAGCAGCCAGGCGACAGCTGATACTCAATCTGCACCGACGATGTCCAGACGACTCCTGCGACTTAGAACTATGGAGCCTGAACCAGAAAAAGGCAGACTTCGAGCAGACCTATAATCTCAAACTGTTACCTGTGATTGTTTAGGATATCAAAGTGTCCCTGATAAGATTGATGCGATTGGGATTGATTATCGGCTGTATCTGGTTAATGGCAGTTCAGCCTGCCTGGGCAGAGACTTTAGCCGATCGACTGGCAGCCTATCCCGATTGGCATCGGAAGCCTACCACTCAAATATCGCAAGGGGATCTGGTTTATCCTAGCTGGATGGCTGGTACGTGGACATTGCGGACAACCTTAGTTGACATGGTTGCGCCACTGGCGCCAGCCATTACAACGCCAGGCTTTGAGCGCAATCGTGATTACCTTAACCAACCGATCGAGTTCCCGATTCGCTTCATTACAGCCACGTTGCCCCAACCGAAAGCATTTGTACCAACGCGGGTCAAAACTGGAATTGTCGCCGACCGTGCTTTCAATGGCCGCAGCATCGCCAAGGCTTATCTGGGCGAGGATATGATCGAAGCGGTAAAAGTCGACCCCAATAATCCCAATCGCCAACTGACCATCCTCAAAGGCAATCGACAACTCGAATCAACCATCTCCGATCGGGCGGTGGAAATCGCACCTGACCAGCGTTGGATTACCACGGAAGTCTTTCAACAAGTATTCCGAGGCTCAGAACAGCCTTATTTAAATCAAGTTGAGACCACCACAGCCTATCGGCACTTAGAGCGTACAGAGGTCCCGATCGTGGCTGAGCAAGTGACTGCAATTTACCTCTCCCCCAACGATCCAAATTACTTCAAAGCCCGCGAAACGCCCGTCGCGCTCTACCGTTATTACTTAGAATTTTTACCGCGGGAAAAAGAGAATTCGGCGCAGTGATGGTGTAAACAAATTCGTGATGATGTAAACAAATAATTTAGATTGTGAATGAACCTTAATCATTGATTTTAGGATCGCTAAAACCCAGCAATTACAGGCTGCTCAGCCGTCACACTACCACACGTAAACTTTATTGGCATTTACGGCAATGCGGCTGTTTCCTTTGATAACCTTAGAGAAATATCTAAGGTGCCAAGTGACTTTCTAAGCAGCAATTTTCTATAAGTTTGAACTGACTGAGAGTAGATGATTACTGCACTGTCACGCTTCAACTGAAATATTGAATTGGTGTGTTCAATCGTCAGGTGTGCTCAGGTTATTGCCACGAGTTCAATGAACACTATCGTACATCTGGAATTTTGTTGATTTGAGTTTGTGAAGTGGTACCAGATTGGCTCGATTTTGTTGATTTTATAGGACCAGACGGATGAATCACTATCGCGAACAATGGATAGCAGATTGGTGCCAGGAACATGGTTGGACGGATTGGTTCTGTCAGCAGCATGGCTATTGGGCATTTCCACCCCATGCCGTCATGCCGACCCCGATTCCGCCACAGGTTTTGCGCCACATTAAAGCGGAGAACGGATTTAGCCCCGATGAGCGGGTGTGGTGTCTGGCCGGGCTGACGAGTTTGCTCAGCGGCGTGATGATGAGCTATGGATGGTCATCGCCAATGCCTCTATTGATCGCTTTTGGTGTTTGCGCAGTGGTCGCAATTCAGCTTGAGGATGAAGAATTATTCTCATAAGACCAATCGTTGCAATTAACCGCTACAACTTCCTTTAAAGCCAGGTAGCGGCGGAATTTGCCGCTGTTGAAGCCACTACTATTAGTTAGTTAACCAATTCCATCTAGTGCTAGATCACCGGCTACTCAAATAGCACTAGATGCTTGAGATTATTTGACTTCTACAGAAAAATCGTACTTGTATCCTCGATAATTTGAGTCTAGCTCCAAGGTATATTCGCCGCTGCTAGGCAATTCAGTCGACCAATTATCAGGCTTTTCCTCCATGCCAACTAAGTAGTTCCCATCGGGTCCAATGACTGCAGGCATTGGACCCACTTCCCCTTTGACGGTAAGTTTCTGACCCTTATCAAGTTTCATTTTGTATTGGTGGCTACCCGTACCCAGAAATTCATCCGATAGTTCTGCGCCGCTTTTGCCTGTACCAAACTGAACTTGCTCAACTTTTTGACCACAGCGACTTGCCGTTTTGCTTTTAGCAATCCAGCCAGCGGGCTCAGCGATTTCAAACCACCCATTGCGCTCTTGCTTCACACTCACAAACGTCCCCTCTTCGAGATTGCCGACAATCGCGGCATCAGCGTTTGGTTGAGCCCGCACGTTCAAAGGCGGATTGTCATCTTTGACGATCGCCATTAATACCTTGCAACGCTCAACTTCTCGTAATGTTTCACTAGATGTCGTTGTCGCTGGCTGTGATGATGCTTCTGGTCGTGTCGGTGCGATGGACGCGGATGGTGTAGCCTGATTCGGAGCAGCGCTTTCCTCGCCTTGCTCCATCACCTGAGGTGTTGTGGTCGGACTCACAACTTGAGGTGATGGGTCGGTCGGCTGTCGCATCACCGCTACCGTTCCTCCAGCAACGGCACCTGCACTCAGTAGGCCTGCTAAAACTAATGCCGAAGTTTTCATTGCCATATACCCTCGCCTAACAACCCTTATGTCTTTATAGTAGTGCGTTTGTTGGTAGTAGTAACTTCACGAACGCGCTGGGTCAGTACGCAACATTTCGTTCACTTTAATAACTGTCACAGTTGAGTGAGTGGTGGCATTGCGATCCTGAATCGATATTGTTTACGTCATCGGGACAGAGCGGTTTTGATTGACGATTGCCCGTTTAACTAGGGGAGCCATTTTTTCGCGCCAGTAACGCACATCCGGCACCTTCGGCACTTGTCTTAATACGGCTTGCCACTGCCCTGTAGCACTGGCTGCTTGGGCGGCCTGATACGCCAAATTGCCTTGGTGCCATTGCTCGGTCATGACTTGATAGGCTACTTGCGCTTTAGGATAGGTCATATCCGTTGGCGGCACTGACTGTAGGAGTGATAATGCCGCTTGCAGATCACCGGCCCGAAAATAATCGTCGGCACTATCGAGTATGCCTAAAGTGGGATGGTGCTCGACGGACATCGGCGGAACATTTGCCGCTGTGCAACGAGTAAAAGTGAGTGACTCATAGACCCAGCCTGATAGCGGATGGGTGATTTTGAGCCATCCTGGCTCTGCGGTCACTACAGTGAGCAGCGTGCCATTGCGAACGGTACCAATAATATTTTGACTGCTGGTTGCGTTGGGTTCGGAACGTACATTTAGCGGTGGCTGAGGATCAGTAGCGACGGTTTGACAGTTGGGTTGAAGGGCCATTTGGGCCGCAGGCGTGAGGGGCGAAACTTTGGCAACGGCCTTGGGCCGCAATATGGCGATGCCGCATCCGAGCAGCGTGACCGCAACTGTAATCCATGTACCAACAATCAGCGGCAGTCGAGTCGACAGTGACGGTTTCATAAATGCCCCAAATCTTTTGTCACAATTCCATTCAATCAGGCAAACCAAATGGCCATCGCAATGGTGGGTGCAATCGCCTGATCGAACCGACTACCATCGCTTGCATAGATTTTCTTCGTCACGCGCTGGTTAGTGATTGCAGGCACGATGACGACTGGTCGATCCAGCTCGCCTGTTTACGTTTAAGTCAGGGTGCCCTGTTGATAGGGGCTGTGTGCTCAAGAGAAATGCTCAAAACCTCGAACGATTTCACTAACGACATGAGTGTCACTACGGATGTTTAGATGGCAATGTCTGAAGGTTGGTTGAGGACTATTTGTCGCCTTGGCAACCAGACAAGTAACGATGACTGCACTGCAAGGCAATCATCGACAGTCAAACGGTATCAACCACTGCCAAATGCTGGGGAAAAGTTGCGAAATGTAACAATTATGCCGTCATGACAGCATTATGGCTTGACGGCATGGGGTGATGTTGCTAACGTAGTCTTCACCCGGGTAACCCAGTAAAAGCCTTATGCAAGAGAAGCAAAAAGTCACCCTTTATATCCCATCTGACCTGCATCGGCAGCTCAAGATTCAAGCGGCAGTCACTGATGCACCAATGTCGACATTGGCAGAGAAGGCAATCGGTTTTTATCTCACGCATCCCGAGGTCATCGATCAGATGGGTGAGTATGGTCAAACCCATCAAATTCATCATTGTCCAGCTTGCGATACGGCTGTCCTCATGCGGGATGGCGAACTGACAAATCTTGGTACTCAGCCGGCAGTATTGCCGGATATGGCAGAGGATTTATTGCTGACACCAGCGAACAGCTCCGTTGCTGATCAAGGGGAAGAGGTTTTGATTCCCTGTTGAGTCGCAAGTTGATCCAGATTTTCGAAAAATTTGGTTTCGCCTGTTGTGGTCCGTTTTTTCAAGTTTTTGCGTCGTTCACTATTGGGTTGATCGGTTATGCAAGAAGAACTAGGTATTCTGATTCAGTCCCAGTATCCGCTGATTTATATGGTCACATCGGAGGAGGATCGGGCCGAACAAGAAATTATGCGGATTGCTGAGGGTGAGAAGTTCCAGCGTCGAGTATTTTCTTGGACACTCACCCGTGGGGTGGTTGAATACGGTTCCGGCGGCGGGACGCCACAGCAAGGTACGATTCCACCGCAGCAGGCAATTGATTTCGCCGTTCGTCAGCGTGAACCTGGTATTTTTATCTTCAAGGACTTGCATCCTTTCCTTGATCAAGGTGGCAGTGCTGAGGTAATTCGTTGGCTCCGCGACGCAGTGGCCAGCTTTAAGGGTACAGAAAAAACAATTGTACTCATGTCGCCAGTTCAGCAGGTGCCGATCGAGTTGGAGAAAGAGGTTGTCGTGATTGATTTCGCGCTACCGACGATGTCCGAGCTGGATGATGTGCTTAGTCGGCAGCTGCGGAAGTTGGCGGGCAATCGTCTCTCCACTGAAGCGCGTGAGAAACTACTCAAAGCGGCACTCGGGTTGACCCGTGATGAGGCGGAAAAAGTTTATCGCAAAGCCTGTGTTACAGCCGGGCGCTTGACGGAAGCAGAGGTTGATATTGTTCTGTCTGAGAAGCAGCAATTAATCCGCCGCAACGGTATTCTCGAATTTATTGAAGAGGATGAGACCCTAGATTCTGTCGGCGGTTTGGATGAACTGAAGCATTGGCTGCATCAGCGCTCAAACGCCTTTACTGAGCGGGCACGGGAATACGGATTACCGCAGCCGAAGGGCATGTTGATTTTGGGTGTGCCCGGTTGCGGTAAGTCCCTAATTGCCAAGACCACATCGCGGCTATGGGGTCTGCCGCTGCTGCGGTTAGACTTGGGCCGCGTCTATGATGGTTCGACCGTCGGTAAGTCCGAGGCAAATTTGCGCAGCGCGCTGAAGACTGCCGAGTCAATTTCTCCAGCGATTCTATTCATTGATGAATTGGATAAGGCGTTTGCGGGCAGTTCGGGATCAGCCGATTCTGATGGTGGCACCTCAAGCCGCATCTTTGGTTCATTCTTGACTTGGATGCAGGAGAAAACTTCGCCCGTTTTTGTCATGGCAACGGCCAATCGAGTAGAACGCCTACCGGGGGAGTTCTTGCGTAAAGGTCGCTTCGACGAGATCTTCTTCGTTGACTTGCCTAGCGCGGAAGAGCGGCAAGATATTTTCCGCATCCATTTGTCGAAGCGCCAACGCGATGTTGCCCGCTTCGATTTGCCACAGTTGGCGAATGTCTGCGATGGCTTCTCCGGTGCGGAGATTGAGCAGGCAATTATCGCTGCAATGTATGAAGCATTTGCCCAGGATCGAGAGTTTACGCAGTTGGACATCATCGCTTCGGTTAAGTCCACGCTGCCACTCTCGAAGACGATGACCGAGCAGGTGTCTGCCCTACGAGATTGGGCACGCCAACGGGCACGTCCTGCGGCGACTGCAATCGCTGAATATCAGCGATTGGAGTTCTAAAAGGCTTTCTTCCTGTCTCCCAGCAGGAGAAAGGTTAGTAGATATGGGCTTCGGCCTCACTACTAGCGTTAGTAAACTGTTTTGATCGTGGCGATTTTGGGTTAGCCCAGGCTACAGTTCAAAACATCGGTTAATCGAACGTTGTCTTTGTTTGATAAATTTCCACGGAGGAAACTCACATGTCTCACTTTAGCACTCTGCGTACTAAGATTTCCGATGCAGTCGTTCTTCAGAGCTCCCTACGGGATCTGGGGATTGATATTCAGACCAACGCCGATGTCCGCGGGTATCAGGGGCAGCGGGTTCGGGCGGATATTGTGGCGCGTTTAGAAGGCGAGTATGATCTGGGCTGGTCCCAAAATGCTGATGGCACTTTCGATCTAATTGCAGATCTTTGGGGTGTTGCAAAGAAGCATAACCAGACTGAGCTGATCAATTCGATTAATCAAAAGTACGCCGTGAACAAGACCTTAGCGGAAGTGAAGCGTCCTGGTCTGAACAACGCCAATGTAAAGCTTGTTGTTCAGTAAATCGACGTTCTCTGCGCGTTCCCAAGCTGACGGGCTATCCACCATGGGTAGCCCGTTTTCTGCCGATCGGGTATAACCAGTGCGAGGGACAACCGTAACAGTAGGCATGAGGCGATGCAGGTTTTTGAGCGAGAAGCAGCTATCCGGCGGGTCGTACAGGAGTGCGGACTGCTAGCGAAACGCATGGCTTTACAGGAATTTGAAGTTGAGCAAAAAGGTCCTGGGGATTTTGTCACTGATGTAGATCGGACGCTTGATCGAGCATTAGCGCAACAGTTGGCCATGTTATTTCCTCAGGATGGCATCATCACCGAAGAAAATCCGGATTCGCGTCAACAGTATCAGCAAAACCCGCACGGGCGACTCTGGTGTATTGACCCGATTGATGGCACACGCGATTTCATTGAAACCCATAAAGATTATGCGGTCATGGTCGGCTTATTGGATCAGGGGCAGCCGCAGGTGGGATGGATTTTTGATCCGACTGCTGATGCCATGTATTTTGGTGGTGCTGACTGGGGGCTTTTTCTGCAGCAAGGCGATCGGGTGCAAGATTTTTGGCCCCAACCACCGACATTAACCAATCGTGTTGTGATTGGTGTTCGCGATCAGTTCAATCATGCAGCCACATTACAAGCGGCAATTCCAGAAATTGACCTATGGGAACGTCCTGGTAGTTTTGGACTGAAAATCATGTCGGTGATTTTGGGGCAGGCGGGTTTACTGGTGTATTTCAATCAGCGTGTCAAGTTGTGGGATACCGTTGCACCTGTGGCCTTGGCGTTGCAGGCGGGCCTAACTTGCTGTGATCTTTCCGGTAATCCGCTTGCCTATGATCCAGCCGCGTTTGAGCTAGAGAGTTTAGCCCATCGCCAACCGATTATTATTGGCTGGCAGCACTGCATTGATATTTTCTTGCCACGGATTGCGGCGGCCATGTCAGTTCACCCTGAATCCTGATGTTTACGGGGCTTGGACAGCGGAATTGGGGCATCTTCAACCAGCAGAAAAACACGAAGATCCCCCGCTGGCGCCAGTATCGTTGAATCAGCGGTGGTCGAATCAGCGCCGTTAGCGCGATGACAAAACCTGATCGCCTAATTTGGTTATGATTGGACAAATGTGATTGGAGTAAAGCGAATGCAGCGTGAGCAATTCGATCGGATTTCTGGGGAACGGACGACTCCGGTTAATGCTTCAGTTACTAGCAGTGACCAGTCATCGGCAGCGATCGAGTTGCACTATACGGTGTCCATGCCGGCGCCAACGACACATTTATTCGAAGTAACGCTCCAGATTACGGATTGGCAAAACGCTTCGCTGGATTTGAAAATGCCGGTGTGGACGCCGGGTTCATACTTGGTGCGTGAGTATGCCCGGCACATCCAAGACTTCGCCGCTGAAGATGACCAGGGCCAACCGATTGCTTGGCAAAAACAGGCCAAAAATCATTGGCAATTAGCCACCCAAGGGCAGTCAACGATCACTGTGCGTTATCGGATTTTTGCGAATGAATTAACCGTACGGACAAATCATCTTGATCGAACCCACGGTTACTTTAATGGTGCCGCGATGTTCTGCTTTATTCCTGGCTATCAGCAGCAGCCGATTAGTGTAACGATCGTCCCGCCTACTGCTTGGCAAGTGGCGACGCCTTTGCCTCCGGTCGCGGATTCCGCGAATACGTTTATCGCACCAAATTTTGATCGGCTAGTTGACAGTCCGTTTGAAATTGGTCAGCATGCCGTTTATGACTTCGTGGCTGAAGGTAAACCCCATGAATATGTGATTTGGGGTGAAAATCACAATTTGAATGTTGATCAACTCATTGTCGATACCCAGAAGATTATTGCGACGGAAGCGGCGATGTTTGGGGAACTGCCCTACGATCGCTACAAATTTATCCTGCATTTACCGGGTCAGGGATACGGTGGGTTAGAGCATCGGGACTCTTGTTGTTTGATTTATAGTCGGCGTGGGTTTGGTGAGCGCGAGCAGTACGAAAGCTTTATTCAACTGGTGGCGCATGAGTTCTTTCATCTATGGAATATCAAGCGGATTCGCCCCAAAGCCTTGGAGGTATTTGACTACGAAGCGGAAAACTATACACCGTCGTTGTGGTTTAGCGAAGGTACGACTAGCTACTACGATTTTTTGATTCCGTTTCGCGCCGGAGTATATGGTGCAAAGACATACTTGAAAAATTTGAGCAAAGAAATCACGCGTTATTTAACCACGCCGGGTCGGATGGTACAGCCATTGAGCGAATCAAGTTTTGATGCCTGGATTAAGTTGTATCGTCCCGATGCGAATACGCCGAATTCGCAAATGTCCTATTACCTCAAGGGGGCGATGGTAACTTTCTTGATGGATCTAAAAATTCGCCTCCAACATCAAAACCAAAAGTCTTTTGATCAGGTGTTGCCGCTGATGTGGCAGCAGTTTGGTCAAGCTGAAATAGGTTTTACACCAGAACAGCTCAAGCAAGTGATTGAGTCGGTTGCAGAGTTTGACTTAACTGATTTCTTTGAGCGCTATATCGATGGTTTGGATGAATTACCCTTTGAGGAATATCTCAGGGAATTTGGGTTGAAGCTGGTTTCTAATGTGGATGAAGGTTCGCAGCCACCGTTTATAGGCATTACCTTGAATCCCAATATGAAGAAATCAGCGATCGTCAAGTTGGTTGAATCGCGGTCTCCGGCACAGCAAGCGGGGATTGATGCTGGTGATGAGATTATTGCGATCGAAGGTTTGCGTGTCACGGCTGATCAATTTCCATCGCAGTTGCAGCAATATGCTCCGGGCGACCCGATTAGACTGACGATTTTCCACCAAGATGTCTTGCATGAGACGACACTGACCTTGCAAGCACCGCGAGCCAGCGAATACTTTGTGGTGCCGATGGAAAACCCATCGATCGCGCAGCGGCAAAACTTCATGGGTTGGCTCGGGATGCCGATGGAAGCAGTGCGTTAGGTTAGTCTTGGAGGGTTGATACGTAGTTGATTAGTTCGGGGAAGAAAGCGAAGAAATCGGCTTCCAACGCGGTGTAATTGGTGATTATTTCACTATAGCTGGCCGCAATGGGGGTAGGGCGTTTGAACCGTTTGGCGATGCGTTGGAGCACAAACTCAAGTTGCTTCACATCACGATAGGAGCATAGCCAGTCATACTTGACCATATCGGGGATGGCCCGCTGCAGTTTTTCCGGTAGTACTGCTTGATGACTGCGTAAAATTTGATAAACTCCTTGCGCAAAATCCGATAGAGGTACGTGGCTATACATTGCCCAATTTTTTGCGAGGTAATGGTCATAGAGTAGATCAAGTGTAATACCAGCAAAACGGCGTTGCGGTTGGGAAAATCGCTGTTTACTGGATTTGACGATCGGATGTTGATCGGTATACGCATCAATTTTCAGATGGGTTTCGATGCCTTGGCGAATCGGGAGGGCGTAGTGATCGAGGGAGATACCCGTGCGAAAGTCTCCCAGGAGATTGCCGATTAGTGATTCTGGGGTTGGGGTGGCTAAAAATAGGTGGGCCAAGTAATTCATCAGTTGATTTGTCGGCATAATGCCGTAGTTTGTTGATTTAGCACAGTCGATCGAGCGTTGTTCTAATCAGAGTGTGACGCAATGGATTGGGCAATAAAGGTGATTTATGTCATGACTTCTTGACATTTTGATCGATGAAGACTGAGTGTCGACTTGCGTAAATAAATGCTGTAACCAAGAATTAACCTTTGTAAATACGAAGTACACGCATCGGCAATGCTGGGATTTGCTCTCAACGCAATTTATTCGTTGAATGCTCTGTCAGTCAGTCAATCCAGCAATCTTTAGTGATTGTTATGCCGATCGCCGATCGGCACGGCTGGCATAGTCAATTTTACTGATCCAGTCCCAATGGAGAAACTATTGTGATCCAGTAATTTTCGCCAGGTGAATCGCCATTTTTTTGCCTAAACATCAGCCCAAAGTGTGAGATTTAGCATTTATTGGGGCTCTATAATTCTGGGTGCTGAAAACTGTATCGAGCCTTACAAATTCTAATCCCCCACATGACCATCAAAAAAATGGCCTGGGTCGCCTCTGGAATTGCTGGTCTAGCAATTCCGGTAGCTGATCTTTTGGAAGTATCGTCATCTAGTCGGCACTCAGTTGCACAATCTGATATTGATATGTCGCCAGAGACAGAGAAAACGATTGAGCAGGAATTTTCCGAAATCCGACCCGAGTTTGTTCACATCCATCCCGAGTTTTCTGACACTCATTCCGATGCTTCCGTTAGTCCTGCGGTTTCTGAGATGTTAGCGCCGCTGTCAACACCAACTGCGCACCAAGCATCTTTAACGACCTTTGCTGGACATCAAGCATCGGAGTCACTGGAGCAATATACCAATTCCGCTTTATCCGCCATGACCGGCCAGCTGAACGGGTCTAATGTTACTTATCTGTCCGCCGGTACGTCGCAACAGCCAATTTTGCCACCGGAAGATGCGGATTTTTGGCGCTGCCCTATCAGCCTACCGTCGCAGACTGGCGATCAACTTGCCGTGCTTTACGCGATCGAAATGCATGGCTGCATCGTCGCCTACGCGGCCGATTCACTCACAGCAGAACGCATTTCCCAGCAACTCAATTATTGGCTCAGAAATCCGCGGATGAACTGGGACGCAATTATGCCCACATTATCAGCCGGACAAGTGGGTATCCAGTTAGGTAACTACCGCTTACTGAGCCTGACATCCGAAATGGCGGCGCAGTTTGATCAACATCCCGAGCGACTGATTACCGACTGGGTCAACAATATTCGCTCAGTTGCCGGCAAATCAACACTATCGCTGGCCCAAGCCCAAAAAAATATGTACGCGCTCACAGAGACTGTTCATACGGCGCAAGGTGCGGCATCTTGGTATGGTCCATACTTCCACGGTCGTTTGACGGCTAATGGTGAAACTTACGATCAATATGAACTGACTGCGGCCCATCGGACATTGCCGTTAGGTACATTTGTTAAAGTCACAAACCGCCACAACGGTCAAAGTGTGGTAGTTCGCATTAACGATCGTGGGCCGTACATCGATGAAGATTATCGCATTATTGATCTGTCCTACCGAGCGGCTCAAATGCTCAATGGAACAGAACAAGGAGTTGTGCCAATTGATCTGGTGATTCTCGAAAAAGCGCCTAGAATCGAAACTGCACCGATTGAGCCCTATCAAACAATTGCCTTGGAAGGGTAGATTTGCCGGACATTTTGTCCCGCTTATCAGCTGCTAGTGTGTAATTAGCCAAGGCAATTTTGAGCAAACTATCCGATAATAGTTGCTAAGTTTGGCGATAGGGTTTCAACTGGAGCTGAGGCTGCAAGGGCATCAAATGCAACAGCCTCAGTGACAATGCTCTAAGGCAACTGCCGCACTCTAGCAGTTAATCAACGATAGCCGCCGTGGCATACAATTCTGCCAATCAATCATCCACCAAAAAGCCACCAGTTTCCTGCCAGACAACGCATTACGCATTGTTGGGACTATATCCGTCTGCTGGAGAGACGCAAATTCGTCAGGCTTATCGCGATCTCAGCCGACTTTATCATCCTGATACCACTAATCTTCCGCCTCAAGTCGCGAAACAAAAGTTTCAACAACTCAACGAAGCCTATGCCACCCTCAGTAGTCCCGAGCAGCGGCGATTATATGATTTGAATATTGGCTACTCGCGCGTCGCGGTTGCCGCTCCCCAATCGACCATCTACACCAAACGCCATTCCTCAATCAACGCACCATCGATCAACCAACAATCCGAGAAATCCGCTTCGGTCTACCTCGATCCGACCGATCGACCGCTTTCTGCGGGAGAATTATTCGCCTTATTTATTATGCTTCTGACATTAGTTGCCTGCTTAATCATCGCGATCATTGTGGGTTTGAGTCACCCCCGTCCGGTAATTCAAACAGAGTTTGCGCAAGAGCTAGGACTAGTCGTTCCTGCCTTGTCACCGATGGAAAGCCATGAAGAACTGAAAGAAACTGCTACGCTAGAAAAAGCCAATTAGTGAGTACCGCGCTAAACCCAAGTACTGGTAGTTTTGCTTCAAATACTTCATCACATGCCATGCAGACATCTACTTTTAGCAACAAGCTGCCACCCGCCGATACGGCACTTTATAATCACCCGCTGCCATTGATCGAGGTTTGGTTAACCGAGCAAGGGGGCGAGCAAGATGTGGAATCGCTACACACTTGGCATATTGAGCGTGATGACTGGCGCGCTGACATTGAGCTAGACATCGAGCAAATCACTGTTCGCTATCTCAAAGCCGACGCGAATGGTCAGGATCTCGTTCGCGCCTTCAAATATTCCCTCAGTCGCCAAGACATTGAAGCCGCTGTCTTCACTGGTCCATGACGAAAGCCAGAATCAACGTATCAATATTTACGACTCTCGTAGTTGATTCGCAATAGTGCGCGGAATACTGCCACTGATTGAATTAGTCGTGCTAAATCGGCAATTAATTACACTACTGCGTCTAATTACACTATTGCGTCGGTGTTGCTGGGCTGTTAACCTTGCCGAATCGACGTTCACGCTGTTGATAAGCACTCAAAGCCCGATGGAATTCCGTACGACCAAAATCCGGCCAGAAGGTTTCCGTAACATAAATTTCCGCATAGGCCATCTGCCATAGTAAAAAATTACTAATCCGCAATTCGCCACTTGTTCGAATTAGCAAATCTGGGTCGCAAATGCCCGCCGTGTAGAGGTGTCGCTCAAATACCGATTCATCGATCGCCTCTGGCTGTAATTGACCAGACTGAACTTTTTCCGCGATTGCTTTGCAAGCATTGACGATTTCCTGACGACCGCCATAATTTGTGGCAATTGTGAACTTAATCCCTTGGTTGTTACGCGTGGCGGCAACAGCTTTACTGATTTCTGCTTGTAAAGAGTTAGGGAGAACCTGCAAATTTCCCACAAACCGGATCCGCACGTCTTCTTCCATCATCTCCTTCAGTTCTCGCCGCAGTACTCGTTCAAACAGCAGCATGAGAAACTCTACTTCCTCGGTCGGTCGTCCCCAGTTTTCCGTCGAAAAGGCATAGGCTGTCAGCGCTTCTAGGCCCCAATCACGACAGCAGCGGAGTAAATCTTTGAGCACATCAACGCCACGGCGGTGTCCCATAATACGCGGCATCCCCCGTCGCTTTGCCCAACGGCCATTACCATCCATGATGACAGCAACATGACGGGGTAAACGTTCAACGAGGATGTCCTCTGGCAGATCTTGAAAAGTAACTTGCTTAGCGGTCATACGCAGCTATCTATGCAACCGAGGAGAGCTTCAGGTCGGGTAACATCGGCAAGGTTTGTAGGCCAGCCTACAGGAGTGTAGATTACACTGCCCTGATTTGTCCGAGAAATTGCAATTTATTTTGTGGACACTAACATAATTTTGCACTCCTCCTACGCTACGCCAAATTCAGCCCGATGATGCACTAAAAAAGATCAAAATTCTATTGTTCTCGGCTGACTTTGCAAGAAATATGCCGCTAGCAGCAAACACCTGCTGGATTCATCCAATGCTGGCTGATTAGCGTGTTGGTGGTTTTTTCGGTGGAGGTAACGCCAGCAAGCGGGAGAATTCCAAAAACATTTGGTATAGGAAGCCTCGTAGGCTTTTGGGTCTGAACTTCGCGATCGCTACGATCGATAAACTTTTCTTCGAGAATTTCTTTTAGCTTGCTGCTAGTTAAGGGACGATTCAGGACACCGTTTTCGGCGACAGAAATGGATCCTGTTTCTTCTGAAACCACGATACAGATACAGTTTTCGACCCGTTCAGTAATTCCCATTGCCGCCCGATGCCGGGTGCCCAATTGGCGCGATGCTGTCCGTTCAGATAAGGGTAAAATCACCCCTGCTGCCACAATTCGACCATCGCGGATTAGCATTGCCCCGTCATGCAACAGCGTCGAGGTCTGAAAAATCGTTTGAATTAACTCCTTTGAGACTTCGGCATTGAGTGCTACACCTGGAACTGAGAAATCACGTTCATCGATGTAGCCGTCCATCTCCAAGATCATCAATGCGCCTGTACGCTTTTGGGAGAGTTCCTTAATCGCATCAACAATTTCGTCCGTAAACATGGTCGATCGTGGCTGATTGCGGCGAGTTGGCCGCAATAGCTGCATGATCTCACCCCGTCCTAATTGTTCTAGAAACCGCCGGAATTCTGTCTGTAGAATCACTGACATCGCTACGGCGGCACCGATGACTAGATTTTTGAGCACAAAGTGGGAAACATCCAGTGCTAGCCACCCACTGAAAACTGTCGCTAGCATCAGCACGATAAAACCACGCAGCATCCACAGCGTGCGCCGCTCCCCAATCACCAGCAACATGATATAGATCAGTACAAGTACTAAACTAATATCAATTAGATTGCGGATGTTGTCTGGGTTAAGGCGAAGCACGGACTTGATCCAGTCAACATTGATGATCCATTCTGTTGCGGATAGTCCCATTAGTCTGGCGGTACTCCGTCAGTAAGGTGCGATCAGTTCAGTCGCAATGCTACGTAGTCGATGTTAGGAATCGCCTGGGGCGCTACTGTATGATCAATGCCTCAGGTAAGCGATCCTGCCGGAGCAAGTCATCAAGGCTTTCACGCTCGAGAATTAAACTCGCCTTACCGTTCCGCACCAACACCGCCGCCGGACGAGCAATTCGATTATAGTTCGACGACATACTGTAATTGTAGGCACCCGTGTCCGGAATGACGAGGATATCGCCCGCTGTCGTTGACGGTAGCTGTGCGTCTTTGATCAATATATCGCCTGATTCGCAATGTTTTCCGGCAATGGTCACAGTTTCTGTTGCCGGCTCCGACATACGATTTGCCACTACAGCCAAATAGAGTGATTGATAGGTAATGGGTCGGGGATTATCTGACATCCCGCCGTCAACACTCAGATAAGTGCGAATACCGGGAACTGTTTTATGTCCACCGATCGTATAGGCAGTGACACAGGCAGTACCCACCAAGGAACGTCCAGGCTCCGCAATTAACTTTGGCAAAGCGATCCCCTGATTTTCACAAGCCGCGACTACGGCTTCGCAAACTGTCTTGGCCCAAGCATCAATGCTGGGTGGATCATCCGCTTCAGTGTAACGAATTCCTAGACCACCGCCAATATCAAGCTGCTCAATTGACAGACCGTACTGCTGCGCTTTGCCCAGCCAGCCGACCATGACCTCCCCCAAATCTTCGTGGGGTTTCAATTCAAAAATCTGGGAACCGATGTGCGCATGTAAACCCACAAAGTTTAGTCCCTTTTGCTGGCTGATGAATTTAAAGACAGCGTCAACATCATTGGGGTCAAATCCAAACTTACTGTCTAAATGTCCTGTCTTGATATAGTCGTGGGTATGACATTCAATTCCTGGGGTGAGGCGCACCATGATGCGCACCGGTGCTTGTTCGCTCATCTGCGCTAGCAGTCTCAGCTCGGACCAACTATCGATAATAATCGTTGCATCATGGTCGATCGACATCTGGAGTTCTTCGACGGACTTGTTGTTGCCGTGGACGTAAATTTTGTCGCCCTTAAATCCAGATTTGATCGCAGTGTACAGCTCCCCCGCCGACACGACATCAATGCCCAGGCCCTCGCTATTAACGATCGCGCAAACAGCAAGGCAATTCCAGGCTTTTGAAGCATAGATGACGAGTGAATCACCTGGATAGTAGCGCTCAAAAGCGCCGCGATACTGTTGGCAAGCAGTTCGTAGCGTAACTTCATCTAATATATACAGCGAAGTCCCAAAACGCTGCGCCAAATCCACAACGTCACACCCACCAATTTCTAGATGATCAAGATCGTTGACTTTAGCAGTGAGCGGCAGCAGCGATTGATTGGGCGAATTGGCCGCAACCAAGTAACGTTTTCCAGAATTTTGAGTATTTATAGGAGTCGCAACCATTCCAGCCTCGAAGGTTTGTATATTTTCTCAGTGTACTATTGCAGGGGCGATCGCGACTTTATCAATCAGGCCTAGGTGATCAATTTAAGCGCGATTTGCTTAAATAGATCGTGACTTCCCTACTGTGACCACATGGGCAGATGAGGGTCGATGTGTTGGTCACAGGCAGGCAATCGTTTCGTCGTCGATCATCCGCCGCTACACTTAAATAAAATTGAAATTGTTAGTAGTGTAGTATTTCTTCTATTGAATCAAATTGGTAAACCTAGCCCTCCAACATCTCACGCCGGATTCGCTTGAACAAGTTGTTGAGCTTGATCGACTATGTTTTGGCCAACTTTGGTCGGCCGCCCAGTATCAACGGGAATTTGACAGTCCGAACAGCGCCATCCTAGTGCTCATCAATCCTGATACGCGTGCAGTTTTGGCCTATGGGTGTGTCTGGGCAATCGTTGATGAGGCACATATTACGATCGTGGCGGTGCATCCCCGACAGCGCCAGCAGGGATACGGTCAGTTAATGCTGTGGGGACTACTCCACGTGGCATTAAAACGAAACTTAGCTCGGGTGACCCTGGAGGTCAAGGCTTCTAATCAGGTGGCAATTCAGCTTTACACGCGATTCGGCTTCGCCACGGCGGGACGCCGCAAAAAATACTATGCCGATACCGGTGAAGACGCTTTAATCCTTTGGAAAAGTCAACTCCAGCACACCGCTGTCCAACAACAGCTTGATTCAGAATGGATTCGCCTTGATCAGAAATTACGACAGCAAGATTTTTACTTGATTGTGGCTTTAGATACAGCACCGAACGACCAAGTTGGCAATCCAACTCATCGGAAAAATTGACCAGAACTTGTCTGTGCCGCTGAACTAAAACCACAGCCCAACCGCCATCGCGCTGGTACGGTAATCGACCCCCATTTGCCTACCAGCAATCGGCGGACGGCCGAAAAAGACTGTGTTAGAATCATGTCTAACGGCACGCAGCAGGTGATAAAGAAACGCCATGTTTGAACGCTTCACAGAAAAAGCCATCAAGGTAATCATGCTCGCCCAAGAGGAAGCTCGCCGCTTGGGGCACAACTTTGTGGGTACCGAGCAAATCCTTCTGGGTTTGATTGGCGAAGGAACAGGCGTTGCAGCCAAAGTTCTGAAGTCCATGGGAGTTAATCTCAAGGACGCTCGCATTGAAGTAGAGAAGATTATTGGCCGGGGCTCAGGCTTCGTCGCCGTCGAGATTCCCTTCACGCCACGGGCTAAAAGAGTTTTGGAACTCTCCCTGGAAGAAGCTCGACAGTTAGGACATAACTATATCGGAACAGAACACCTGCTTTTAGGTTTGATTCGCGAAGGTGAAGGTGTCGCCGCACGGGTTCTTGAGAACTTGGGCGTCGATCTCTCGAAGGTGCGGACGCAGGTTATTCGGATGCTGGGCGAAACAGCAGAAGTTGGCGCGGGTGCCGGTGCATCCGGCGGTCGTAATAAAACCCCAACATTGGATGAATTTGGCGTCAATCTGACGCAGTTGGCAACTGACACCAAGCTTGACCCAGTGGTTGGGCGACAGAAGGAAGTTGAGCGAGTGATCCAGATTTTGGGTCGTCGCACCAAGAACAATCCTGTGCTAATTGGTGAACCAGGAGTCGGTAAAACTGCAATTGCTGAAGGCTTGGCCCAGCGAATTGCAGCCGATGATGTTCCTGATATTCTGGAAGAGAAGCGCGTTGTCACTTTAGATGTGGGTCTCCTAGTAGCTGGCACTAAGTATCGCGGTGAGTTTGAAGAGCGCTTGAAGAAGATCATGGATGAAATTCGTCAGGCTGGAAATGTCATCCTGGTGATTGATGAAGTTCATACATTAATTGGTGCTGGTGCGGCGGAAGGTGCGATCGATGCCGCAAATATCCTGAAGCCAGCGTTGGCTCGGGGTGAGCTGCAATGTATCGGTGCGACGACCCTCGATGAGTACCGTAAGCACATTGAGCGAGATGCGGCTCTGGAGCGTCGTTTCCAGCCAGTGATGGTGGGTGAGCCCTCCGTTGAAGAGACGATCGAAATTCTGCATGGTTTGCGGGAGCGCTACGAGCAGCACCACAAGCTAACGATTTCCGATGCTGCACTGAATGCGGCAGCAACGCTCGCCGATCGCTATATTTCTGATCGGTTCTTGCCCGACAAGGCGATCGACTTGATTGATGAAGCCGGTTCGCGGGTGCGTTTGCTGAAGTACCAGCGTTCTCCGGAAGAGAAGGCCATGGATGAAAAGCTGCGTCAGGTTCAAAAGGACAAAGACGATGCTGTGCGTAACCAGGACTTCGATCGGGCTGGTCAATTGCGTGATGAAGAGATGGAGGTCAAAGAGCAGCTGAAGGCACTTGGCCAAACGCGCAAAGCCAACGCCGCTGCTGAGGATGCCCCCTTACCGGTGGTTGGGGAAGAAGACATTGCGCATATCGTGGCTTCCTGGACAGGTGTTCCGGTTAATAAATTAACCGAGTCTGAGTCCGAGAAACTGATGCACATGGAGGACACCCTACATACCCGCTTGATTGGTCAAGAAGAAGCAGTGAAAGCTGTTTCTCGGGCAATTCGACGGGCTCGTGTTGGCCTCAAGAACCCTAATCGCCCAATTGCCTCCTTTATCTTCTCTGGTCCGACTGGTGTTGGTAAGACAGAGTTGACCAAGGCATTAGCCGCTTACTTCTTCGGTTCAGAAGAAGCCATGGTGCGTTTGGATATGTCTGAGTTCATGGAACGTCACACGGTCTCGAAGCTAGTTGGCTCACCTCCCGGCTATGTTGGTTATAGCGAGGGTGGTCAGTTGACGGAGGCAGTTCGCCGCCGTCCTTACACCGTGATTTTGTTTGACGAGATTGAGAAAGCTCACCCTGACGTCTTCAATATGATGTTGCAAATCCTTGAGGATGGTCGTTTGACTGATTCGAAAGGACGTACCGTAGACTTCAAGAATACGCTGATCATCATGACGTCGAATATCGGCTCGAAGGTGATTGAAAAGGGTGGTGGTGGCCTTGGTTTCGATTTTGGTTCTGAGAATGCGGCTGAATCCCAGTACAATCGTATCCGTTCCTTGGTCAACGAGGAGTTGAAACAGTACTTCCGACCGGAGTTCTTGAACCGCTTAGATGAAATCATTGTCTTCCGTCAGTTGCAGCGCGACGAAGTTGAGCAGATTTCGGACATCCTGTTGAAGGAAGTGTTCCAGCGCTTGATTGAGAAAGGGATTGAGCTTGAAGTTACAAAAGCATTCAAATCACGTCTGCTAGACGAAGGCTACAACCCCAGTTATGGTGCACGGCCGCTCCGTCGCGCCATCATGCGTCTCTTAGAAGATTCCCTCGCTGAAGAGATCTTGTCAGGGCGACTTGGCGATGGTGATACAGCTGTTGTTGATGTCGATGAGGCAGGACAGGTGCATATCAACAAGGGTGAGCCAAAACGAGAGCTATTGCCCTCTGGCGCCGCTGAATAACTGCTGAATAACTTCAAAAAATCATCAATGGGGTGACACAACTGTGCCACCCCGTTTTATTGGTCAAAATTTATGAGTTAATGGCATTCCAGCCATTTTATCGAGCAAGCTATTGAGCACAATTCATTATTTGGTTGAGCCCCACCAATTTTATTGAGCAAAATCCATTAGTCGGCGGAATCTTATGTAAGAACTGATGTTAATGATAAAAATCATCAAATTCCTGATCTATCCGATGTTTCAGCCCGAAAAACACCTATTATTCAGATGGATTCCTGTAATGGAGTCGCTAATCCAATTTTGACAAGTGTGTTTTCATACCTCACAGGGGGCAATTGCAAATGGCTGGTATAGTCAATGATTTCAAGAAATTTATTATGCAAGGCAATGTTGTTGACCTTGCAGTCGCAGTGATCATCGGTGGTGCATTCGGCAAAGTCGTTGAGTCTTTTGTCAAAGATATTGTGACGCCGGCAGTCCTTCAACCGGCCCTAAAAGCCGCAAATGTAGAAAATATTGGGCAATTAGCATGGAACGGGATCGCCTATGGCAACTTCTTGGCCCAAATCATCAATTTCTTGGTGATTGCGTTTTCGATTTTCATCATGATTCGGATTTTGGAAAATGCTAAGAAGCGAACAGTACGTCAGCAAGCGATCACCGAAGCAGAAGCTACCCCTGCGCCTAGCACCGAGGAACAATTGGTCAGCACACTGAATCGTTTGGCAGACACCCTAGAAAATCGTTAGGGAGTGCCCATGCCGCAGGACGCAGTTTGAACTAGAACGTTTCTTACTGGCCTATTTGCATCATCGACAAATCAAATATGCTCAGGTAAAGCCAGCCTTAGTCTACGAACAGCAGTCGGCAAACAGGCCTGGTTTATTAGCGTTGCAGCAGTAACCGTGCAACCCAAGTCAATGCACTGACCAGCAAACTAAGCAGCAACATGGTGGCGATCGGCATATAGAAGCTCAAGCCTGGTCGTTCGATCCGAATATCGCCTGGCAAGTGGCCGAACCAAGCAAAACCAACCAGCTTATCGCTTGCCAGCCACAGCACTAAGCCAACGATCGTGATCATTAAACCAAGCGTTACCAACAGCTTGCCAACTTCCCCCATGACAATCATCCTCAAACGATCTGACTGTTTGAATCATGGCGTGCGCCATACAATTTTGCAAAATCTCACAGAAGAATTTTTTGATCATATTGGTTGACGATCACCGAAACCTTGCGCTACCGTCGTAGTTAACTAATTAACTTTCACTTCACGGAACAGCATATGTTCGCCAACAAGTTTTATTTTTGGTTTAGCAACGCTCACAGGTCATGACGTCAATCGACAACATGATTTAGTGAGCCGTGGACGCATACAGTCTACGGCTTTTGTTTTATCAACCGATTCAATGAAATGATGCAACTTCAGTCTTGGTTTTTTGGCTTTTATTTTTTCTGGCACCTCAGGTGTTCCGGATAAGTTGGCCATGCTGATTTGCATTCTCCCAACCCGGAACGCCTAGTTAGGCTTCCGGGTTTTGTTTTTTATCACCACAAAAACCCATCTCTATACTCACAGACCAAACCCATGAAAAACGCTAAACTCGTCGTAAAATCTGACCTCGATCAAAAGTCTGTTATCAAACTGAATGATCAGATTGCCATCGGTGGTCAAGAAATCATCATCATCGGCGGTCCCTGTACCGTCGAGAGCCAAGCACAAATGGATACGATCGCCACTGAACTGACTGGATCAATTCAGGCCTTAAGAGGGGGAGTCTATAAGCCACGGACTTCCCCTTATGCATTTCAGGGCATGGGGGTGGACGGCATTGCAGTTTTGGCCCAGACTCGGCGCCTGTCTGGTTTACCAGTCGTGACAGAAGTCATGGCGATTCAGCAAATCGAATTGCTGCTTGATCAGGTCGATATGCTACAAGTTGGTAGCCGCAATATGCAGAATTTTGATTTGCTCAAAGCCTTGGGAGAGGTTGATAAACCAGTATTGCTCAAGCGTGGACTTGCCGCGACGATCGAAGAGTTCGTCATGGCTGCGGAATACATTGTGAGCCATGGCAACCCTAATGTGGTGCTGTGTGAGCGTGGTATCCGCAGCTTCGATCGCTACACGCGCAATGTTCTGGATCTCGGGGCAGTGGCCGCACTCAAAACCTTGACGCACTTACCTGTGGTTGTTGATCCGAGTCATGCTGCTGGACGTCGGGAACTGATTGCAGACCTATCACGCGCTGCGATCGCCTGTGGTGCTGATGGCCTAATTATCGAATGTCATCCCGAACCGGATATGTCAGTCTCAGATGCCCAACAAGCACTATCGTTAGACGCAATGGCGGCGTTAGTCGAGAGCTTAAGACCGATCGCTGCGGCAGTCGGACGCTGCTTGCCACAATCGGTGCAGCATCCAGTCGGATTGGCGGCATAGAAATCGTCCAAACTTCAGTCATCTCAGCATGCAGTGGATTGACACGTTCGCTTTGTCAATCGGTTCAAAACCTCACAGCGATTGTGTTATCCCTAAGCAATGATGGCCTATTTTAAAACCGCGATCGCCAGAACTGGGTAATTCATATATAGAACAAACAAGACTCTGGGATATGGTGATGATGTGCTACTTGTTGGGACGTTAGAGGGAGCAAGGAAGATTTTGCCGCTAGAAAATCCCCCCAAACTGGATGCGCTATACGACACATATGGTGAAGCCGTGTATCGGCTATCGCTGCGAATGTTGGGTAATGCCAGTGATGCCGAAGATTTGACACAAGAAGTATTTGTTGATTTTTGGCAAAAGCAAAAATACGACCCCAGTCGAGGCAGTCTGATCACTTTTTTGATGATGATGACGCGATCGCGGGCACTGAATCGTATCCGTAAACGCCAATCGAGACAGCAACTCGTCCAACGTTGGGAAAAGGTGATGCCGATGAGTCATGCGGATGAGTCCTTCGAGCAAGCCTCCTTGTCGGAGCTTTCGGTCAAAATTAGCGCGGCATTACAAGAAATTCCCGAGGCCCAGCGCCAAGTCTTAGAAATGGCTTACTACGAAGGATTGAGCCAATCAGAAATTACCGAGCGGTTAGGAGTCCCGCTTGGCACTGTTAAAACGCGATCGCGTCAAGGATTGCTGAAGCTACGCAAACTTCTATATAAACTGATGGATTAACCCGGTAAACGCTGATTATGGATAAACGGAATTGGACCGATAACCCTGAATATATGGAAGCACTCCTAGCAGGCTATGCGTTAGGTGATTTATCCCCAGATGAAATGGATCAGGTGCAAGCCTATCTTGAGGCAGAACCTGCATCGGCTAACGAACTTGCTAAATTACAAGCAACTTTAGCTCTATTACCCCTATCGCTGCCAGAAAGCCAGCCATCACCAGAACTCAAAGCGCGAATCTTGACAGCCGCGGCGGCGGAAACCGTTACCGCTAAGACGGAGGCGATTGCCAATGCGCCGCAACCGATTGATGTCAGTAATCCATCATCAAATGCAGTCAATAAGGTTGTCAATTTATCCGAGCATCGGCAATCGCGCACCAATCGCAGTGGATGGATTGCCAGTTCAGTCGCTGCCGGACTAGTGGCAATCCTCGGATTCCAAAACTATCGTCTTTCTCAAGATGTCGCGGCTCTGCGGCAAGAAGTTGCAACAGTGAACCAGACCAAAAATCAACAGACGCAATTGGTGAAGTACCAACAGATGGTCACCATGCTGCGTCAGCCCGGCAACCGGCTGATGACGCTAAAAGGCATGAAAAATCAGTCCTCTGGAAGCCTTGTGCTTGTACCGATGGAGAAACAGGCCGTGCTCACATTACAAAATGTGCCACCCCTACCCCAGGGGCAGATGTATCGACTGTGGGCTGAGGTTGAGGGCAGAAAACTTTACTGTACCGAGTTTGCACCGGATGATGAGGGGCAGGTATCGCTCACCATTCCCCTCGATCAACTCGGTGACGCCCGATCTGTCGCAGTCACCATCGACCCCCAAACCGCCGATACAACCAAACCTGCCGGGGAAATGGTCATGAACGGCACCGTATCGATTTAAACCGGTAAAAGACAGCCGGTGCTAATGAATCGCCATCTGCCTCTCGTCGAGCCGACTATACCTCAACTGCTTGGCGATCGCGGATTTCCAAATAAATAATCAATGCGTTGATATCGGCTGGATTCACGCCACCGATACGCGAGGCTTGGCCAATTGTCAGAGGTTGCACTTTGGCCAGCTTTTCACGCGCTTCTTTCGATAACGTATCGATCCCGTGATAATTCAGATCGACATCGAGTTTGCGCTGGGATTGTCGCGCAATTTGATCAATTTGCGCTTGCTGACGATGGATATAGCCAGCATATTTAATGTCAATTTCGGCACCTTCCTTTTCCGCCCGATCGAGTGCCTCATTGCCCAAGCCAAACTGTGTTAGATCGGCATAGTGAAATCCGGGTTTACGCAGCAGATCAGACAAGGTGATTGAACCCTTGATCGCTTGCTGTGTATGCGCCACGATCGCTTTACCCAAATCATCATGTTGCTTCACCCGCGTTGTGTGTAAACGCTCTTTCTCCGCTGCAATATTTTCCTGCTTGCGGCTGAATAGTTCCCAGCGGCGATCGTCAATTAGACCAATCTCTCGCCCCACAGGCGTTAATCGTTGGTCGGCATTATCCGATCGTAGAACCAAACGATATTCCGATCGGCTCGTCAGCATCCGATAGGGTTCGCGTAAATCCTTTGTACAAAGGTCGTCAATCAATGTGCCGATGTAGCTTTGTTCCCGTGGGAAGATCACTGGCTCCTCATGCCGTACTAGCCGTGCGGCATTGACACCCGCGACAAATCCTTGGGCCGCTGCTTCTTCATAGCCTGTGGTGCCATTGATTTGGCCAGCGCAAAATAGACCGTCAATCTTCTTGGTCATCAACGTCGGTAAGCATTGTGTTGCTGGCAAATAGTCATAATCTACCGCATAGGCCGGGCGCAGCATCACGCAATTTTCTAACCCTGGCAGCGAACGCAGCATGGCCAGCTGCAACCGCTCGGGTAAACCTGTAGAGAAGCCCTGCACATAAATCTCCGGAATCTCACGGCCCTCCGGTTCCAGGAAAATCTGATGACTTTCTTTATCAGCAAAGCGGACAATCTTATCCTCGATACTCGGACAATAACGTGGCCCTTTGGAATCGACCCAACCGCCATAAACTGGAGAGAGATGCAGATTATCGCGGATAATTTTGTGGGTTGCAGCCGTCGTGCGAGTGAGATAACAGGGCATTTGCTCGCGCTCAACCCAGGCATCAGGGTCAAAGCTAAACCAGCGAACTGTTTCATCTCCCGGTTGCGGTTCGAGCACATCGTAGTTGATCGAGCGACGATCAACCCGTGCCGGTGTACCGGTCTTGAGGCGTCCCGTTTCAAACCCCAAGCGATTCAGCGTTTCGGTCAAACCCGTGGCGGCAAATTCCCCGGCGCGGCCCGCTTCCATCGATTTGTCACCGACCCAAATGCGGCCACCCAGGAACGTGCCAGTGGTCAAGATCACGGCGCGACATTCAAAAGCCACACCAAAGTAGGTTTGAACCCCCACAATTTCATCGTTTTTGCCCAGGATGATGTCGGTGACCATGCCCTCGCGCACGGTTAAGTTGGGTTGATGATCGACGATTGACTTCATCACCGTCGCATATTCCCGCTTATCCGACTGCGCCCGGAGCGCCCATACTGCAGGACCCCGCGACGAATTGAGCACCCGCTTTTGCAAATAGGTGCGATCGGCCACGCGGCCAATTTCGCCACCAAGAGCATCGACTTCATGCACTAACTGTGACTTTGCTGGGCCACCGACGGCAGGATTACAGGGTTGCCAGGCGATTTTATCCAGGTTAAGCGTCAGCAGTAGGGTCCGACAGCCCAAACGCGCGGTTGCCAGAGCGGCTTCACATCCCGCATGGCCAGCACCCACCACCACGACATCGTATGCGTCAATAAAATCAACCGTTGCAGTCATTAGTTATTTCTTGCCCAAAGGACTTAAGATTCTTATTTTAGCGGTTTAAAACAGCCAAAAGCGAACTTTGCGATCAGCCGTCGAAAGTATGGCTCAAACCCAGCATGCGGCTCAATGCCGCTCACACTTCACATGATCAAGATGCGTTACTGCCCATACCCTGTAGTGCAGCAGTTAATTATGCGCGTGCATCACAAAATTATGAGGCGTTAATTCCCTATTCACCATAAGTTAAATTAATCCTTGAACCAAAGATTAATCAAACGAAACAGGGGATCCCTCAACGTTTTACAATAGCTATCCGTGATACATAATCGTCGATCGCCACACCTGGATAGTTTCGAGGGAAAACCATGTCTGACAACTGGAAGAGTCAAGCCATCACCGATGGCGTTGCCCGATCGCCGAACCGGGCAATGTTGCGCGCCGTCGGCTTTAAGGATGAAGATTTTGATAAGCCGATCGTGGGCGTCGCTAGTGCTCACAGTACGATTACACCTTGCAATATGGGTATTGCGCCCCTCGCAACCAGAGCGGAAGCCGGTGTGCGGGCTGCCGGTGGTATGCCGCAACTATTTGGCACAATTACCATCAGTGACGGGATCTCGATGGGAACCGAAGGGATGAAATATTCCCTCGTCTCGCGCGACGTGATTGCCGACTCGATCGAAACGGTTTGTAGTGGTCAGAGCCTCGATGGGGTGATCGCGATCGGGGGCTGCGATAAAAACATGCCTGGCGCCATGATCGCGATGGCTCGACTGAATATTCCATCCGTCTTTGTCTATGGTGGCACGATTAAGCCGGGTCATCTGGACGATGAAGATTTAACAGTGGTGAGTTCCTTTGAGGCCGTTGGTCAATATGGTGCGGGGAAGATTAGCGAAGCACGCCTGAAAGCGATTGAAAATAGTGCCTGTCCCGGTGCGGGATCCTGCGGTGGTATGTTCACCGCAAATACGATGTCTTCTTCGTTTGAAGCCTTGGGAATGAGCTTGATGTATTCCTCGACTATGGCCGCCGAGGATGCCGAAAAAGCTGACAATACCGAATTAGCCGGGAAAGCGATTGTCGAGGCGATTCGCCAGAATATTCGCCCCCGCGACGTGATCACGCGTAAGTCGATCGAAAATGCGGTTTCAGTGATTATGGCTGTCGGTGGTTCGACCAATTCAGTGCTGCACTTTCTGGCGATCGCCCATTCGGCGGGCGTTGAGTTCACGATTGATGACTTTGAGCGGATTCGTGGCAAAGTGCCGGTCATCTGCGATCTCAAGCCTAGTGGTCGGTATGTTGCGACTGATCTGCACAAAGCCGGCGGGATTCCACAGGTAATGAAAATCCTGCTGAACCACGGTCTGCTACATGGCGACTGTCTTACCGTAACGGGAGAAACGATCGCCGAGCGGTTAAAAGATATTCCCGATGAACCCATTCCCTACGAGCCCACTCCCGGCCACCCGGTGATTCGGGCTTGGGACAAACCCATGTACCAACAGGGGCATTTAGCGATTCTCAAAGGTAACCTGGCGCAGGAAGGCTCTGTGGCCAAGATTACTGGCGTTAAGAATCCCGTGATCACCGGTCCCGCACGGGTGTTTGAGTCAGAAGAAGAATGTCTAGCCACCATTCTCGACAACAAAATCAACCCCGGGGACGTGATCGTAATTCGCTATGAAGGTCCGAAGGGTGGACCGGGCATGCGCGAAATGCTGGCACCAACTGCCGCAATTATCGGTGCGGGGTTAGGGGATAGCGTCGGTCTGATTACCGATGGGCGATTCTCCGGTGGCACCTACGGCATGGTTGTGGGGCACGTTGCCCCAGAGGCATTTGTCGGTGGCACAATTGGCCTGGTAAAAGAAGGCGACTCGATCACGATCGACGCACCCAATCGCCTCCTCCAACTAAATATCTCTGACGACGAACTAGAACAACGCCGATTGGAATGGCAACCCCGCCCGCCGCGCTATACGACGGGCGTTTTGGCGAAGTATGCCAAATTAGTTGCCTCCAGCAGCTTAGGCGCTGTGACCGATATGGGATTAGGATAGAACGTTCCATGTAGAGTCGCTATTGCAATGACCGCTTTTGATAATTGGCATATCGCCAGTTGTCTTGCAGGGCTATTGTCCGCAGCAACAAACTTGATTCACTTGGGTTAGTTAGTCTAACTTGAGATAAATCAAGCCAAATTGCTCAATCGCCCAATCGCCTAGCGGCTCTACAACTAAGTCGTTAGATAGCCACAACTTAAAGTTATGGTGGACAAGTTATATACTCTGATTACAGTTTTGCTTCTACGTAATTTCCGATCATTTTTGAGCCAGGGGCAACCATATCTTAAGAAGGTTTAGTTGCCTGTACCACCAATGCTGCTCCACCAAAAATGCTAGCCGTGATCAAGGCGCGTTTTGTTGCCAACTGGTAGTCACCATGCATAATCGCAAATTGTAGGCCACCTAGACCTACAGCGCAGACCAGCCAGGCTTTAGCTTGGTCATTTAACGGTGGAAGATTCGGTAGAAACATAATTGCTGACAGTTTCGGTAGAAACATAATTGCTGACAGTTTTTGAAGCATGTACGGTTATCGATCGCCTGCATTGTAGAGATCGACTTGAGCGAAGAAATTGGTGATTGTGCGGATTATTGCTGTCGGGTTTTCGAGATGAACGTTATGACCGACCTGTTGAATCACAGAGCTAGTGGCCACTAGACAAGCACGCTGCACATCGGCCTGTAATGCCACAAATTTTTGATCGAACTCACCCGTAATTAAATGCAGGGGTTGATCGTGCATGCCTAAAAATGGCCACAGGTTTGGCTGTGTGCCTGTGCCCATATAGCGTAGGGATTTGGCGAGTAATGCTGGCTGGTTGCATAGTCGGCGGGACAGCATTTTACAAAAATCTGGATGTTGTCGCAGCGATTGGAATAATGGTTGCTCGTACCAACGCTGTAGAAAATGCCTAAAATCGTTTTCTGTCATTAGTTCCAATTGCGTCGCTAATATCTGATCACGCCGCTGGCGCTCAGTTTGTTCGTCGCTAACTTGCAGTCCCGGTGAAGCTGATTCTACGATCGTTTTGCGGAAGTATTCTTTGTGGTGAATTGCGAGATACATTGCGAGTCTGCCGCCCATTGAATAACCATACAAATCAACTGGCGGCATCCGTAACTCAGTGAGTAACTTTAGAACTAGCGATGCGGCCATTGGCATTGAGTATGCTGCTGCGTTTTGCAAACGGCTTCGACCATGACCGGGTAAATCAATTAGTAGGCAGGTAAAACGATCGGTTAACTGTGAAGTAAGTTCGCGAAAGTCCGCACCACTGCCAAGAAAACCATGTAAAAAAACAACTGTTGGCTTTTGGCGATCGCCAATCAGTTGATAACTTAATCCCGCCATGTTGCCTAACATCATGATGATCACCACATTCACACCGCAATGATGGCGATCTAGAATTGATCATATTAATCCAACGGGAGACTGCGATTAAATTCGATCGCATAGCCCAACAGTAAATGCTGTATCAGCTGTTTTCGTGGTAAAACATCGATCACCACAGCGGACAATTTGGATTCTGGCTGGGCACATTCTCCGGACTCCGCAGTCTACGTTAAAATGCATAATATACCGATCATGGCTATTTTCCTTCCACTAAAACACATGTCTCTCCTAGGTGGCTCTATGAAACTTCGATCGCTACTCCTTACTTTAGGTCTAGTTGCTGGCTGTGTTGCCTTTGGGACGCCAGCCATGGCCCAGTACTACAACGAGGATACTCAAGCAAATCCCCTTGCCGATTTCCAGAACAGTAACGATGACCCGTTTTCCGGAGGTGGCGACTCGGCTAGCGGCATGATGAATCTGATGCACCGGATGATGCGCGGCGAACCGACTGATGCTGCGACTTTCATGGAAGAGCAGCGGGACAATATGAATGATGTGATGTCCAACTTCCGCGCTAAGCAAATGGAACTGCTGAAGCAACGTCAACCCCAGGCAGATCCAACTGCTCCGGCTCCCAAAACATCTTTGATACTCAAACCTAAGGCACTTCAGCCGGCTTTTCAAGATAGCACATTAACGCTCACACCAATGCCGTCCAGTGCTTTGGTATTACTACCGACCGAATAGAACTATCTTGCAAATGCCAGAAAAAGCTTGCCCCTCGATGCAATAATCATCAAGGGGTGATGTTTGTGTCAATCCCCAGAAATATGGACGAATAGCTCACGCTGTTGTGATCGCTGGCGATGCTCCCATAGATAAATTCCCTGCCAAGTTCCGAGGACTAGCCGACCGTGGGCGATCGGAATTTGCTCTGACGTGTGGGTAAGCACGGTACGGATATGTGCGGGCATGTCATCTGGCCCTTCCGTACTATGAATGTAGTTTTCCCATTCTGGCACTAGTTTAGAGAAGAAATTGTCTAGATCTTTGAGGACGTCCGGGTCAGCATTTTCCTGGATAATGAGACTCGCCGAGGTATGGCGGAGGAAGAGGTGACAGATACCGGTTTGGATTTCGGATTCTGCCACGATCGATTGGACTGCTGCAGTGACTTTCTGGAGCGATTTACCCGTGGTTTTAATCGAGAGGTTTTTTTGATAGTGGGGCATGGAGAAATTGGAGGGATGCAAAATTCGGTACTTTGCATTTTACGCTAGGGATGGTGGGGCATTTAGTTTGACGCCCACCGACAGCAGTTGTTTGTGCCTTAGACTCTGCCGTCCGCTCTCAAAGTGTTTAGCTTTGACATAATATAACCCCGCTTTGATACTACCAAAGCGGGGTTATGTCAGCCGATATGAGCACATGCGTTGATCTAAGATTGAATTGATTTCATTAAAAATTCTGCTAATTGAATCAACTCATCTCTGTTAAATTTATCGAGAAGTGCTCGAGCCGCTGCTTTGGGATCATTGGGAATAGTGAAGCTACGTGGACGCAAGCTCTCGATGATTTCTGGATTAGGAATTGCGCCGTTTTTCGCGGCGGCAGCAGCCTGCGCCAGTGGAATCGGATTTTCGTGAACCTGCGTGACAAGTTGCGCCTCACTCAGTTGCTCTGGGGTGATGAATTGTTGCGGCTTCTCGGTGAGGTATTGTAGTGCGTCACTGGGGGCAATCTCAGCGCTGCGACCGGCAAACAATCGATCGCTAGCCTGTTTCAATTCCTTGATAATCACCGGGGCAAGGTTGGCGTAGGAATTGCCTTGATTGGCGATCGCGCGCTGTGCGGTTTGACCGATCTGAATCCAAGGTTTATCTTTTGGGGCAATTTGGATGAGGCGATTACAGAGGCCAATCAATTGCTGACGACTTTTTTTACTATCGCCTTGCTTGAACAGTTGCAGCATGACCTTGAGCACTTTGTTCACCAGATCGGCGGCATTGGGTGCGATCGCTGGCTGTGTTAGCCCCGTTGTCGTCATTCCCACCTGACGCAGCTGATTAAGGTATTGTCCAAGTTCGGCAAATACTGGCTCTGTACCCTGTAGAATTAGCTCGCTGTCTTCCTCCCGTAGCCCAAACGTACTTTGAAGCTGATCCACAAGTGCTTTAAGTGCATCAAATCCTTTGAGGAACAAATCTTCTAGGTGTCGATCGATTTGGATATTAGTGTTATTGTCCTTCAATAGCTTGAAGTAATCTTCTAGGTGATGAGCCACCTTTTGAATACTATTGAAGCCTAGCATCGCGGCCCCACCTTTAATCGAGTGGGCCGCCCGGAAGAGTTCATTCATCCCTTCCGGACCTTCCATCGTTTGATTTAAATTTAGTAAGCCAGTTTCAATCGTATCAAGATGCTCTTTAGCCTCTTCAATGAAATATCCTAAAATTTGCTGCTGTTTCGTTGTCTGCACAGCTTTGCTCCCACGCTGAAATCAATACACGCGACTTTGACTCGAGAAGGTTTCGATGCTGCTTTCCCGTCTAACGCGGATTTTCAGCATCAAGATGGACGTAGACATCGTATAGAACTAATGATGCATTGACTTGGCAACATTATTCTTCGCAATACTAACAAACAACCTCCTGAGTTATGCTCATGTTTCCCCATCAGGTGCGACGACTTCTCTGTAATAATAACGAGAGCGAGCAGCTTGCCCGTCAAAACAATGCATCGCCTACTAGACTAGTTGCTATAGTTTTCAGTTGCTGCCGTTTTTAACGTCATGCCAGAGAGTACTTATCTTGAATTTTGTCTATATCGGGCTCTAATTTGACGCGATCGATAATTTTGGCGTTGTACTAAATTCACATGCGGTGTCGAGCTGTGTTGATCTACTTAGGCACTTCTCGTACAGCCGCTTGGGCTTCTTGCTTCAGGCCGTCAGCAATCCGAAACATCTCATAACCGGCATGTAGAGAAGTTTCATCATAGTTCATCGTGAAGTATTCGAGCTCATTGAGCGCATCGCCCAGTTGGTTTAAGCAATAGTAAAGATTGGCCGCAGCCCCCCCAATCATCGGTGGATTGGGCAGCGATTTGAATAATACTTGTGCCTTTTCCAGATGTGCGCGACTGTTTTCGATGTAGGACACAAACTGGTCCATCAATGTATCATCAAACGGATCGGCGGATAAGGCCCGAATTTCCCCGCGCAGTGGTTTGATGATTTGGTTGATCAATCGAATTCCTGGGTTATATATCTGCTTGAGCCAGTCTTTGAGCTGCTGATCAGAACTCTTTTCCGGCCGCCGCCGCCGAAATTCTTGCTGCACATCACGTTCTTGCCGCTGGCGTGGAATCCGCCCCGTCGGCATATAGTTGAGCTGCTGGTCATAGGAACGCCGCCTTAGCGGATCACTGAGTACTTCGTAAGCGACATTCAAGCGAGCGATCGCGGCATGACCAACCGCTTCGTTCCGATCCGGATGCAGCTGTTTGGCTAAACGGCGATAAGCCGATTTGATCTCTACCTGGGTTGCTTGGGGTGAGACATCCAGCACTTGATAGTGGGTTGTTGAGTCAGACATGAATTTATCTTATCGCCAAGCCGATCCGCGTTAACCCACTAGTCTTGGAATAGTGGTGTACTCAGATAGCGCTCACCAAAGCTCGGCTGAATCATCACAATTAGCTTGCCGGCATTTTCTGGCTGCTTGCCGATGTCGATCGCGGCTTTAAGTGCCGCCCCCGATGAAATGCCGGACAGCAATCCTTCTTCGCGGGCCATCCGTCGACCAAAGGCGATCGCTTCATCGTCCGCAACTTGGACCACTTGGTCAATGATATTTGGATTGAGCACAGGCGGAATAAAGCCCGCACCAATTCCTTGTATTTTGTGTGGACCAGGTTGGCCACCGGACAGGACAGCACTATTTGTTGGTTCGACTGCCACCACCTTAAAGTCAGGCTTCCGTTGCTTCAGCACTTCCCCGATTCCGGTCAATGTTCCACCGGTACCCACCCCAGCAACCAGAATATCCGCTTGGCCATCCGTATCATCCCAAATCTCCTCGGCAGTCGTGCGGCGGTGTATCTCTGGATTTGCCGGGTTGCGGAATTGCTGCAACATGTAAGCGTGCGGTGTTGTATCAACAATTTTCTGCGCGCGCTGAATGCAACCACCCATTCCTTCAATGCCTGGGGTCAGTTCGAGTTCTGCACCGTAGGCACGCAGCATCGCCCGCCGCTCCGAGCTCATGGTTTCGGGCATGGTTAGAATCAGCCGATAGCCTTTAGCGGCGGCGGTCATCGCTAAGGCAATACCGGTATTGCCGGAAGTTGGCTCAACTAGAACGGTTTTTCCCGGTGTGATCAGGCCTTCCTGTTCAGCCGCCTCAATCATGTTCACGCCAATCCGATCTTTTACCGAAGAGGACGGATTCATACTCTCTAGTTTCACAACAATTCTGGCGACACAGCCTTCTTGCTGGGGAATGCGATTGAGCTGTACTAGGGGCGTATGACCAATCAGTTTGGTAATGTTATCCGCAATTTTCATAAAACCTCTTCGCAGAATCGGGGTTTACAACAATAATTGAGGGCTGACAGCCTAGATGTAATACATGAAATTAAGCTGTTTGCGCGCATCGCAACGATCGCTCAAATCTTTTAAGGTGTAGCCTTGAAGTACAGCATTTGCTGCTTCCAGGGTTTCCTGCCACATTTCGTTAATTACGATTCCAGCAGATGCCTTACCGAGATCGCTGGGTAGAGACGGTGCTGGGTGATTTGGGTCAAGACCTTCGAGACAGCTTACGACATCAAGCAATGTGATGTTTGATGGCTCGCGCACCAGTAGATAGCCGCCTTTTGCACCACGCTGGGATCGCACGATCCCAGCCCGCCGCAGCGTTGCAAGTAGCTGTTCGAGGTAACGATCAGGAATATTTTGCTGGGCGGAAATTTGGCGGATTTGCAGGGGCTCACCGGTAGCGAAGTGGCTGGCCAGCTCAATCAAGGCCAACAGGGCATACTCAGTTTTGCAGGAGAGTTCCACAGGGGGTAGGACAGAGAAACCAACTCGTAAATTATACTCCGGTTTCCCGCTAGGGTTTTGCTGGATTCGATCGATTTAAGCCATTGGATAGCTTTTGGATGCTGTTTGCGGTGATGTCTGATCGCGTCAGCTAAACCCCGGATACCAGCGTCAGACCATTGCGATCATGATCGACAAAACTTGCAATTGTGCCGCCCCAATCTTGTTTTTCCGGTTTCTGAATAAACTCAACACCTTTATTTATCAAGGTTTCATAAGTTGCCTGAATATCTTTAACGGTGAAGGAGACGCCCGTGAATCGTCCGACTAAATTTTGCTCTGCTTCGATATCACCTTTGACGTTTTCGACCACCAAATCCACATTACCCACTTTGAATAAGAGAAACTTCCCATGCGGCTCAATTGCTGTAGCAGACCAGCCGAGGGTTGTGCAGTAGAAGGCTTTTGCTTTTTCAATATCCGTCACAAAAATGCGAACGGCATTCAACGGCCAATTTTGAGTCATAATCGACGCCCTCACTGAATCATCTGTATTCAAACTTTAGCTTGGGATTCAGGGAAAATCACGCATTGGCCAAGAACTTTCTCAACTACAAGAAGTCCGCTGCCAAGTTCGCGATCATTACTAAGGGCGGCAATTGGATGCGTAAGAACCGGCCCAGTGCCGGGCCAGCTGTGAGACAAAAAAAGCTCCTACATATATGTAAGAGCCTTACCAGGAATCAGCGAATTGCAGGAAGCAAGCGCTGCAAAATCTGGCTTGAATAAAAGATCTGTGGCCTTCCGAGAAGCGCAATGTCTAGGTCCAACCAGTTGAACCTAGACAACCACCTTAGTAAGATCCACAGGTGCTTCAGATGAAACGACTCATACAATTCGGAGTCGATGAGCCTTCAACTGAATCGATCGAACGCTTAATAGCCGCGATTACCGCCGCCGCCCCAGCCGCCACCACGGGATGACCCACGCTCTTCACGCGGTCTGGCTTTGTTGACCTTAAGGTCGCGTCCCATCCATTCAGCTCCATCTAATGCTGAAATTGCTGCGGTTTCCTCAGAATCTGTCTCCATTTCGACAAACCCGAATCCACGCATACGACCGGTTTCGCGATCGGTGGGAAGCTGAACGCGCTTCACTGCACCATACTCTGCGAAGGTCTGCGTTAGATCAGCTTCTGTAACCTCATAGGAAAGGTTACCTACGTAAATTGACATAAATTGTTTCCAGAATTGAAAGATGTGAAGAGTGAAATTCCGGAGAGAAACTTGTTAATCGAACAACGTATAAACTCGTCAATACTATAAACAAACGCTACTACCGACTTTCTATTCTTCGCCTCGATATTATAACGCACTTTGTATCAAGATGGTTTTTTTCTGTAGTGAGTATTCCTGCAATTCTAAATTTGAACATTCCGGTGTTTGAGTAGCCTTGCCCTAAAGGCAATTTTTGATGCCCAATACTTTATTGATGCCCCAATACATTGGCGAATCGCTGCAACGTTGCAAAAATGCTCGGAGGTTATTTTTGCCGATAAGACTGATCAATTGCTTTCAGCGGCTTAATGACAGGATGCACGAGATTGCCTGAGCCGTTTGTCTAGCAGTTAGCTTGTGAAGCGTCATGATTGTTTGATCGATCGCACCTACGCATCTAAACTTTAGTGAAGGTGACTGAGAAACCAGTGCTAGATGGGATGATCAGGGAAATATGCTTTTGATAAGGTGGCATTTTTATGAAATTGCCTTGGCAACCCAAAGATTATCTTTTCTCCGTTTGTCTGACGATCGGCATGATGCTGACCGGCTTGATCATGCCAAAATTTGCGCCTGCCCAGCTAGAAATTATCTTTTGGGCACCCTTTGGGGCCTTTTTCTGACGTTGGGTATGGCAAGATTACGCTATTGGGGCAGTTTTACACTCGTTATGCTGCCATTTATCCTGCTGATGCTGCGGTTTTCTTGGATAATCGCGATTTACCTTAGCGTGCCTTTGATTTGTACAGAGCTATTGGCACTACGACGTGGCGGCTATCAGATTAAACAAACTCGATTGTTGGCGATCGTCACCTTTTTTGCCAGTACGACATTCTTGGCGATTGTTAGTGCAGGAATTATTCGTGGCGGTCGCTGGGCGGTTTTATTGGCCCAACCGCTATGGCTGATTGGACTGACGCTAGGTGCCATGATTGTCGCGACGATCGGTTGGGCAATTGGCGAACTGCTGGTCCGCCAATTGTGGATTGAATAGCGGCATTGGCGATATAGGTGCGCTGTCAATGCCGCTTGTACGGTGCGCGACTACGCGTGAGCTAGCTTACGCGACTCAGTTGAGGCCAAAATGCCATCTTGTTCGGCCATATAAACCAACAGATCAATAATCCGGTTGGAATAGCCCCACTCATTGTCGTACCAAGCCACAACCTTAAAGAAGCGATCGTTCAGTGCCATTCCTGCAGTTGCATCGAAAATACAGGAATGGGGATCATCTTGGAAGTCCGAAGAGACTACTGCATCTTCGGTATAGGCTAAGACGGACTTCATGCCGTTATTCGCCGCTTCTTTAATCACGTCGCAGATTTCAGCATAGCTGGTCGGACGACTCGATCGGAAGGTTAAATCAACGACCGATACATCTGGCGTTGGCACACGAAATGCCATCCCCGTTAACTTACCCTGCAACGCTGGCAGCACCAATCCCACTGCTTTTGCCGCACCGGTAGAAGCCGGAATAATGTTTTGCGAAGCACCCCGGCCACCGCGCATATCCTTCTTGCTCGGACCGTCCACGGTTGGCTGGGTTGCCGTCATTGCATGGACTGTTGTCATTAAGCCTTCTTCAATCCCAATGCGATCGTTAATTACCTTCGCCAGCGGTGCCAAGCAGTTGGTTGTACAGCTTGCATTTGAAACAATGACATCCGTATTTACGTCAAACTGCTGATGATTCACACCCATGAGCAATGTCTTAACGGCGTCAGGATCTTTGGTCGGAGCCGAGATCACCACTCTTTTCGCGCCTGCTTGCACATGCTTGATCGCGCCTGCATGGGTCGTAAATAGACCAGTTGCCTCAACCACATAATCGACCTTTTCCTCAGCCCAAGGCAAATCTACAGGATCTTTAACTGAGGTGCAGGGCAAGAAATGTCCGTCAATTACAATCCCGTCGGAAGTCGAAGTGACGGTGCCCGGATAGACGCCATGAGTGGAGTCATATTTGAATAGATAGGCCAAATTATCGGGCGGGTAGAGATCGTTAATCCCAACGAATTCAATGTCCGGATTTTTGAGTCCTGCGCGTAATACTAAACGTCCAATTCGACCAAATCCATTAATTCCTATTTTCAGTTTTGACATGATGTCTTCTCCTGATATGGCGAGTGATAAACATTCTTCTTGACCGTCCTCTTGGCTGTCTTCCTCTTTCGCTCTGAGTGAAGCGCAAGCGGCGGAGGCTTAGTCGCTGATCTGTTGACAGTCTCGTAACAGCGTTGATCGAACTGATTGAAAACGCTTGTCAGCTCAAGTTCACAATCGTATTGAGGAATATGAACGGCTTAAGCTTGCATTCAAGCTATACCGATCCCCATAAGCAGGCATGAAAGTATGCAATTTCTTTGTGTTTGACCGTACAAAACTTTACGTTCTCGGACGCTAAGAGAGAGTTTGATCGTGGGTACGAGCACAGTAGTTATTTCAACTATTGCTGGGTTGAGTGCATTACTTTCAGGCTACGTAGCGTTCTTGTATTGGATCCCGTTTGGATAAGGAGTGATTTTCTATGGCACGTTTATCTTCCTATCAACCATCACTATTGCGGCTTTTGCATGGTGTGAGTGCTCTGCTGATTCTGGGATCGGCTGTTTCGGGTTATTGGATTTATGCGCAGTTTGATCAGCGTTGGGGATCGCTGAAGCTACCACCAATTAATCATGCGATGGATTTGCATCACATGATTGGGGAAGGCATGTTTTTGGTGCTACTACTATTTGTGCTTTACAGTTTCACCCTTGGTCGTAGTCGATTAGTGAATTTCTTGCGTTTCAAACAGTTCACTCAGCCAAGTCATCCTGCTTGGTGGGTGAACCTTCAGCGCTTGAGCAATACGTTGATTTTAGTTGCAGTCATCATTGCGGCGTTATCTGGCAAACGCATGGAAGGCAGGTGGTTAGCAAATGGTGATCTCAACCAGTCAGTATATTTGGTGCATTTGGGGGCTTGGATCGCGATCGGAGTGGGATTTATCTTGCATCTGCTGATCAATTTCAAGATTGGTGGTGTGTCACTATGGCTATCAATTTTCTCGCTGCGGTTGCGCCCTAGCGATACACCCAAAAATTGGCCCCGACAAATCACAACATTTTTCCGGCGAAGAAAACACTAGTTCAGGTCAGTCGTCGATGATCAAAATCTCACCACATCCCGACTTCGACATTAGGACAGTGGTGCTCAATCCGGATGCCAATTTCCTCCGATAAATGTAATAGCCGTTGTCATCGGTGCATTTGCTTGAGCAGGACAGACAATCAGCGAAGGACGGACAATCAGCAATTGATAACACGCACTACGGCTGATCTTGCTTGTCTATCGCATACAGTTTGGATCCCCGGTGGCACTAGCAAAGGCTTCTTCTCAAAGGCAAATCGGTAGTGATTGTAAAATCTCCCTTGAAACCGGGACAAACAGCAGACAAGTCATGTCAAGCCCCAACTCCCGTAACGCGATCGGATCAACTATCGATATCAGTTCAAACAAATGTACTGCAGCATTGCCAAACGCTAACACTGTCATTGTCCTGGGCACCCCTCTCATAAATGCAGTAAATCTTTACAAAAAAGTTTGAGTGACGGCTAAAACTCCATAAAAGAGTTGAAATTTTGGGCCTAATCCCCAACTTATCCACATATCCTCTAGAGTTTTCCACAGGCAAAAGCATAAAGCATTACCGAAATGACCGCCTTGTGGATAACCTTTCATCCCCACTCCAACAGGATGTGAAAACCTGGAAATTTTGTAAAGTTTTGTAAAATAAATCGACCTGAAACCCCCATTCCTTCGTGAAACGTGACCGATTTCTGACAAAAAATCTCCGCGAAAAAAATGTTGAATTTTAGGCAGCGATCGTACAGAATAAGGCCACGAAATTCACGCCAAAGCAATTTCTCTCATCTCCAGTAGATTTGAGGTGGTTTGCTTAGTCCGAGTTGGCGTGGATTTGTGCTGCGCGGTTTATCCGATTTGGCTGTCTACCACTGGTTAAATCATTAAGATGACGCGCATCACGCTGCTTTCTTCGCGAGGTTCCCGTAATGGATACGCCCATTAGTTTATTTGTCGAGATTCCAGAGGCTTTACATCAGTCCCTCGCAAATTTCCTCGATACCCGCCCTGAGTGGGATCAAGATCGGGTATTCTCGGCGGCTATCTCTCTGTTTTTATTGCAGAATCGATTGCCTGATCAGGGTAACGATCGTCAGGCAGCACGCATCTACTTAGACTCTCTGTTTGGTTGCTCAAATGTGGATTCGCCCAGTTCGGCTGGCTAATCCATCAAAGATTGATTGGATTGAGTGCCTTGTTTGCGGCTTGGTAGTTAATCTGGATCGTCAATGAGCTGACTTGACAGTACTGTGCAATTGATTTGCACTGATTCAAAGATTCACAACTCATGTGAATGCCTCCCTACCACAGTTAGCTAATGCTGCATGTACTGCCTAATTTGCATGCTACATGCAGTGTTAGCCATCACCTTGTCATTTCTGATCCCTCGAATATTTTGCGGTTATGGTGTACCCGATCTCGGCGACAAAACTTCGGACTTACCAACGTTGTGCTTATTCATATTATCTACGCTATGAAAAACGGGTGTCCAATAGTGAATACTATGCTGCAGCGGCACTAGGCACAGCGCTGCATCGAACATTGGCAAAGTGTCATCGCGATTGGCATTATCACGACGCAATTCCTGATCGGCGATGGTTTCACCGCTGTTGGAAAGAGCAGTCCAGCCGATTGACCTTACAACAAATCCGCGAAGGCCGAGTAATTTTAGATACTTACTACGATCGTTACATTCGATCCGCAGATGTGTTGCGCAAGCCACTCGCGGTTGAGGGAAAAATCCGGGCAGGATTGGAAGTTCATAACTTAGAGTTCCAAATTTCTGGCCGCTACGATCGCATTGATTTTCTGCCCGATGGTTTAGAGCTGATTGACTATAAGTCTGCCAAAGTGACTAAGCTACCTGATCCTCATGACTTAGATTTGCAGATTGGTTTATATCATCTAGCCCTAGAGCAGACTTATCAACAGAGTCTGAAATATCTCAGCCTGGTGTTCTTGCGAACGGGAGAAAAGGTTCAGTATCGTGCAACACAACGGCATAGGCGGCTGGCCAAGCGTACAATCGCGCAGTTAGCCATGCAGCTACGCCAAGACAATGTTTGGCAGCCAAACCCTGGTGAACATTGTTCGCAGTGCTCGTTCTCACGCTATTGCGTGGCAGTGAACCGTGAACCCAATCCGCTACCGGCCAATGCGACACCGATGCGTGGATTACAGCTGACCTTCGGCTTAGAAGCAAGTTAGCGACGCGACAGACGATGTTAGTTACTAGTTCGGTATACCTGTTTGACCAAAGAAGTGTCCGAGCAGATAGAGGGAACCGCAAAGAATCACCAGCTCTTTGTGATGTGCTTCGATCGTTGCGGCTTGTAGGGCTAACTGTACGTCATTAAATACAAGTGCTGATGTGAGATCAGGACAGATCCGCTTTGCTGTAGTGACCAGTTCTGGTAAATCGGCTGAATTGTGGCCGGGTACGGGTACGAAGTAGATCGTATCTCCGGGCTGCAATAGGTATTGCAAGACGGCTGCGTGTTGCTTAGTTGCCAGCATACCCATCACCCAATGCCGGTTTGGGCCACTGTGATCGGCAACATAGCGGCTGAGAATCTTGGCACTATCGGGGTTGTGTGCCCCATCGATCAAGATATGGTGGCCATTCCAGAGATACCACTGTAAGCGTCCTGGCCATTGAGTGGCGGCAATGCCTTTGGCGATCGCCTCATTACTAATTTCCCATCCCTGTTCGTGTAGCCGTTGGATGGCGGCGATCGCCAAAGCCGAGTTGTGGCGCTGAATTTCGCCTTCGAGAGGGAGCTGATATTGCACTTCTGCCATGGCGTACATCACACTGGCATCATCAAACTCGCGAGTTTCAATGCCGGAAAAGACGCACCAGCCATTACCTAAATCCTGTGCTGGTCTTGGATAGGTCGTGAGGCAAAAACGGTCAAAAGCGGCACGGCTAACGACGGCTAAAGCCTCCTTCGGCAGCTGCCCAATCACGGCAGGACAGTCCGCTTTCAAGATCCCCGCTTTTTCGGAGGCAATCTTAGCCAGCGTATCGCCCAGCCGTTCCGTATGCTCTAAGCTAATCGAAGTGATCACACTGACCAGCGATTCGGTGGTTACATTGGTGGCGTCAAGCCGTCCACCCAAACCCACTTCAATCACCGCGACATCGACTTCTTGCTGGGCAAAATAGAGCCACATTGCCGCTGTGAATACTTCAAATTGTGTCGGCGATGGCTGATCAGGGTCGATCGCGGCCTTAACCTGTTGTAGGACATCCCATAGGGCTTGGCGATCGATCGGCTGGTCGTTGATGCAAATGCGCTCGGTCCAACTGACTAAGTGGGGTGAGGTATAGCGGCCAGTGCGATAGCCTGCAGCGGTGAGGATCGATGAAATATAAGCGCAGACTGACCCTTTACCATTACTTCCAGCAACGTGGACGATGGGTGTACAGTCTTGAGGATTGTCCAAAGTTTCAAGCAATTGCTGACTTGCTTCGAGTCCCAGATTCACGCCAAATCGGGCAAACTGCTGAAGCAACTGCGAAAGATCAGCGTCAGTAACAGCCATAGACTACCTAATCAAGCAACATAGGATACATCCTGACATTCTACCGTTTTCCGGGATTGCCTTGGCTGTGGTAATCGGAGTCGTTCATTACTTAAAATTATTCTGTGTAAGCCTTTGAGTCGATTGTGGTGTTCACCAAAACTTTCCAGATCTGATTCCATTGGTCCTGAAAGGCTAGGCTGCTATCCGCCTGATACTGAGACTCAAACCGTTGGCGAAAAACCTCTGGTAGATTAAATAGGAATACGTCTGTACGCCTTCAGGTAGAGCCTTAATGGGAAATGCGTTTCCGACTGGGGGTAGGAGCAAAAGTTGGACATCCGACTTCAGTAGGTAGCTGAGGGAAACCATACTCACCGGGTAGTAGCTGTAGGAATCAGCAATGATCAAGGGGCACGATCGCTGCCATTGATCAAATTAGCCAGCTGATAGTAGTTGGAATTTAATCCCTTATTCCACCAGGTATTTGACTGGGAATAAACATTGCAGGAGAGAATTCCTAGCAAAATCAGCAGCGAAAACACTAGCTTGGCAAACTGAGACTTCCACCGTTGAGTTGCCGTGAAATAGGTTGATAGGAAATAGACGACTGCCAGGTGTAAACCAACAAAACAAGGAATCGGATAGCGGGGTACAGTCAAGCGCTGCCCGCCAAATAGGAGATCTGGTAGTCCCAGGACGAGGACCGTACTACCCACAAAAGTGAGGATAAAACACCAAACTCTTTTTGGCGCAGTCCGACAAAGCACATATACGGCAAAGCCTTGCAGTATAACAATAAGAATTGCCAGAATGGCGGTAAAGGCGTGACTAAACTCAGCGTTGAAATCGACAAAACTGCGACTGAAGTTAGCAACTATCGCTTGCATACGGATTAGCAGCGGCACTGAAATCGAAGTCCAAGCGGTTGTCATGCCGAGCACATCGCTTGATGCGACAATAAAGTATATCCAGGGAATAAAAAGCACAGCCACAAATACCAGCATTGTGAAGCAGTAAATGGTACGCTTGCCAATCCGTCGTGGCAGTTTGAGGAAGCAGTTATCTGAATCAACAAATAGAACGTAGGCAACGTGGCCAATGACAACACATAAAGAAAATAGGGATGTGTAAAACGCAACTACCATCGACACACCGTATAAGGCCCAGTTGCGCCAGGAAGCGGAGCGGATTGCCCGTAGCAGTAGCGCACTACTGGCAAGTATCAGGACCGTCCAGAAGCCAAATTCCCGTGCTTCCTGCCCATAAACCAGGTGAAATGGAGATACCGCAAATAAGGCGATCGCGATCCATCCACTCAGGCATGAGCCAAACAGTTCTAGGGACAACCAGTACAGTGCTGGAAAGATTAATAGACTGAGCAGAGATGAAAAGCCACGAATTACTGCCGGAGTCGTCCCCCATACCTGTGTCCAGAACCGTAGTAAGACATAATAAAGGGGAGGATGTTGAACGTCCTCCATGCCTTTTCGCACGATCATGTCCTTCAACGTTAGATTTGGTGCAAAATGCTGGTATGCAAGCAGATCTGCCGGTTGTACCAGCCTGTTCTGAAATAGTGCTTCAGTAAAGTATTTTCCAGGACGAGCCGTAATTACCATTGAGGTGTAGGCTTCATCATGCCAGTACACTTTGCGATCGAGGTTGGTAAAGCGAAAAGAAATTGCCAGTATCAGTAGCGTAATTGCGACTAGACGGATCAATTTGAGTAGCTTGGAGTTTTGAGACGAAGTTGAAGATTTTCCTGCCACAACGAAGTTTCCTCAAATTACTGAAGCATAGTACCAGGGGCGGATAAGCAAGATGGCTCTAGAAGGACGAGCGTGCCCACGGCCAGTCTGATCTGAATCCGAGCGTCATAACTGGTCTTCTATCGCCTTTGCCGCGATTCGCTAAACTTTGCTGACCCGAATCGGTCGGATTTCCACCGCGCGTTCAAACAAAAAGCGAGGGCGCAGCACTGACTTCAAGATTAGCCAGAGGGATTGCAGTTCGTTGGGAGCCCAGCGGCTCTGCCACTGGCCAGGACGACAAAATAGCAGCTCGACTAATCGCCGTTGCTGGGTTAGGGGCAGCGGATCGAATCGCAGGGTGATGGTAGGGAACCCATGTTTGATTTGAAAATGAGTCACCATTCCTGATAGGTGGATTTGCTCATCCACTAGTTCCAGTTCAACCGATTGAGATAGTAAGGTTTCCTGGGTCAGACTACGAGGGTTGGTCATGGCCACCTCTACCCCTACTTCTGAAATCATGGTTGTAAAACCCCAAATTTCGGATGGGTTTTCCTGACTCGAAGATGGAGCCACTTTTATCCGGGCGATGCGCTGGAGGTTGAACCATTCGTAGGGGCTGGGGCGTGGTACATCCAGTAAAATCAGTAACGCAATGGCTAACATCAGCAGATTATAGGCGCTCCAGATCCAGCCAATGCCAATGCCCTTCAGGTGATCAACCGGATTCGCCATGGTGACGAGACAATGCCCCAAATTGAACCATAAGCTTAGGGCGGTCAGGAAAAACGCTCCTACCAAGGGCCAGGCTAAGGCCCAGTTGAAATGGTAGCGATCGATCGCTGTACCTTTAGGTGTCACCTTGAAACCCTTGCTGAAGGGCCGCATCATAACTTGAAATACCGTCAGGGCGAGGGGAAACGCCAGCACCAGGGAATATACATCCGACAGTAAGGCCGAACGTGACCGGTAGTTCAACCAGGAGAACACACTGAGTTGCACCAAATAAAACGGCACAAAGAAATAGAGTAACTCCGATGCCGTTGCTTGCAGCGGAATGACGCCGAGAAACGCATAGGCCAGTGGCATTAATAAAAAGCCGACCCGGGCAATGCTGCTAAACCAGTAAATTAATCCTTCAACGTAAGCTAAGCGTTGAATTGGCTTGAGGCCGGGGATGCTTAAGGGGTTCGATCGAATAAAAAATGCCTGCAGCGTACCCTGTGCCCACCGCACTCGCTGCAAAGCATGAGCGGCGATGTTTTCAGCGGCAAGGCCCGCACTGAGCTTTTCACTTAAATAGATTAAGTGATAGCCTTTGGCGGCCAGTTGAATACCGGTAAAGAAATCTTCGCTGACGGCTTCGGTAACAAAGCCACCAATGGCTTCCAGTGCTGATCGCCGCACGACAAAGGACGTACCGGCACAGACTACGGCCCCGACCCCATCTCGTACTCGCTGAATTTGGCGGTAGAAGACCTCTTCTTCCGGGGTTAATACATCTTCTAAGCCGAGGTTGCGGGCGATCGGGTCAGGATTATAGAAACTTTGGGGAGTTTGGACCAGCGCCACGTGAGGGGCTTGAAAAAAGCCAACTGTTCGCGTCAAGAAGTTGCGGGTAGGGACAAAATCGGCATCAAAAATGACGATCAATTCACCCTGCGTTTGCGGGATGGCATGGTTCAGATTACCCGCTTTGGCATGGCAATTGTCTGGACGTGTCATGTATTCGCAGCCGAGTTCGGCCGCCAGAGCTTTAATCTCGGGGCGACGCGTGTCATCCAGCAGGTGGATAGTCTTCGGTTCATACACCATTGCCTGACAGCCAATCACTGTGCGCCGCAGAATGAACTCCGGTTCATCATAGGTAGGAATCATGACATCTACCGTAGGGGCATACTTTCCACTCAAAACCTCTTGGGAAAGTTGATCGGCAGCCTTACGTCGGTCTTTAACCCATAACAGCAAAAAGAGCTGGATGATACCACTGGTGAAAATCAGTAACTCCAGAGAAAACAACCCCAGACTAAATATGCCCTCTAAAGGAGTGCTGAGATTGAGGGTTGAAAAGGCTCGCCAGAGCAAATAACGAATCGTCAGAATTCCCAGAATGACGACGACGACAGTTCTTGCCCAAGCCACAGGATAAGGCGATATCCCCATGATTATCCAGACCAACACCATCAGAGAAGCTGTCCAAAATAGGAAGTATCGACCCAGCATCATTGGGGCCATGGCCCACCCTGGCGGATGTTGTTGTAAGTAATCGAGTTGTTGAAAGATTGTGGAAACCGCCCCGTTGCCGCTAAACCACGCGACAGCAATCAATCCGGCCACAATTATCGTTCCGACCATAATTAAGGTCGCAAGCTGTGGGCGCAACGTTCTTTGTTTGATCTTGGCAGATGTCATGAGTGGGAGTGATTCCGAAGTAGTGGCGGAGGGGAATCGTTGGAATTGACAACTCAGGGATTAATACTTGCTGGGGGATTACAAACCTGATTGGCAAAATCACAGCTATACACCGCTGGTTCTTGCCAACTTAAGGGAATCTCCAGCAAGTCCCGCGTACCCGTTACGCCTTGTCCCAGAAACAGTAATAGGGCGATCGTATTCAAGCCGATATGGATCCGTCGCCAGGTCAAATGCCGATAGATCTCCGGCAAAATTGCTAATGACACAACCATCAAAATGGCGGCGGTAATGCCGTAATAGTAGTGCGAGACAAACCACTCGTCGGTCCGTCGAAATACCCCATCCTGCAAACCCAGGATAATCAATCCGGCACTGGTTAGTGTAGCAAATGTCGCTCGCCAGCCTTTCGACTTCGCCCAGTAGAGTAAAACCAAGGAAGCGATCGTCGCCGCAAACATGAGGATGATAAAACCAACTTGGTCTGGCTTTGCGGCCCAAACTTGCTGCTTGATAATATTTTTGAAAATGGGATGCGCTAGTCCGAGCAGCGCTAGTCCCGTTACTGATCCTGTAAGCCAACGACCAATATTCACATGCTCGGCACCAGCAGAGGGGGGGATCTTACTTTTGACTTTTGCCTGGGTTTGTAGACGGCGCTGGCGGGTTTGCCAGGCATAACGTACCACCACCCCAATCAACGGATAAACCACCACCACCGCTAAAATCGGGTGTATAAGCCGGAGCCAGTCAGCAAAAGTCATTAATCTTTTCCTCGATCGCAAATGAACTTTCACTAAACATTACCGCCTTCATCCGGGAACGGTTTTAACTCTCCAGGATTTCTTTGAGTTGTTGCTCAAAATCTCGAAAAGCTGACACAAAGCCAAAGTCAAAAGGGGGAGTGAACTGGTTTCTGGTTTCTTCTGCACAATAGACAAGTGTACCTAGAAAATGCTAGGACTAAATGCTATACACCCTTAACCCCTGACCCGATCCCGGTTAGGGAAGAAGCTTAAGGAACTGGAAGGATATGACAAAACAAATTACGTACTGGCTGGCTGGACTCCTGCTCCTGTCGACTGTTGCCTGTGGTGGCACGCCCCAAGAGTCGACTTCGAGCGGTGATCAGACAAGCAGCACATCCACTCAAACCGATCCGCAAACCGCTAAAGTTCTGACGATCGGCGCGATTCCCGATCAAGATCCGGAAAAGCTCCAACGGCTCTACGGTAAGCTCGCCGATTACCTATCTAAAGAATTAGGTGTCCAGGTTGTGTACAAACCGGTGACTGACTACACGGCCGCAGTGACTGCTTTCAAAGTCGGTGATTTAGATTTAGTCTGGTTTGGCGGCTTAACGGGTGTACAAGCACGGTTACAAGTCCCAGGAGCCGAGGCGATCGCCCAACGTAGCATTGATGAAAAATTCCAGAGCGTCTTCATTGCCAATCGCGCCGCTAATCTGCAGCCGATTCAGACAGTCGAAGATTTGCAAGTCCTGAAAGGGAAAACGTTTACCTTCGGCAGTGAAACTTCGACATCGGGACGCTTAATGCCACAGCACTTCCTCAACCAAGCCGGTGTGCAAGTTAGCGACTTTAAAGGCGGACAGCCTGGCTTTTCGAAAAATCATGATGCGACGATCGAGCTGGTTACTGCTGGCACTTATGAGGCCGGTGCGCTGAATAAGAAAGTGTGGGATCAACGTCTCGCTGACGGCAAAATCGATGCCGAAAAAGTGACCTTGGTTTTTGCGACTCCCTCTTACTACGATTATCACTGGGTGATCAATCCAGTGGTCAAGGAACGCTTTGGTGCGGACTTCCCCAGTAAAGTTCAAGCGGCTTTTCTGAAACTTGATGCAAGCGATCCAGAGCAGCAGGAAATTCTGGAACTATTTACAGCGGATAAGTTTATTGCGACAAAGAATGAAAACTACAACACGATCGAACAAATTGGTCGTGAGGTTGGCAAGATTAAATAACGCCAATGTCTAGTGCTGTTAATGCATTTGTCCTCGATCAAGTGACCCACCAGTTCGCGCAGACAAGCGCGCTCAGGCAGATTAGCTGCACAATTTCGGTGGGCGAGCGGGTGGGTTTGATCGGGGCAAGTGGCGCAGGCAAAAGTACGCTGCTGAAGTTGCTCAACCTAACCTTAGCCCCAACTACAGGCAATTTACGCGTGTTTGATCAACCGACAACGGCTCTCAGTCTAACAACCCGTCGGCGTCTACAGCGACAAATTGGCACAATCTATCAGCAATTACATCTAGTCGACAATCTGCCGGTTATTCATAATGTCAATGCGGGAAATTTAGGTCGGTGGTCATTCATTAAGGCCTTAACTTCGCTGATATATCCCCTAGAACGTGGGAAGGCGATCGCCGCTTTGCAGCAAGTTGGCATTCCCGAAAAGCTGTATGAACGCACGGACCAACTCTCCGGCGGACAACAACAACGCGTAGCGATCGCGCGAGTATTAATTCAAGATCCGTTGGTTGTACTGGCAGATGAACCAACCGCCAGCCTCGATCCAGAGCTGAGTCAGGATGTTATGACTTTGCTGTGTGATTTATGTGAGCGACAGCATCGGACATTAATTGTCAGTTTGCATGATGTGGCGTTAGCCCAACAGTACTGCGACCGCTTAATTGGCTTACGACAGGGACGTATCGTTTTTGATGCATCAACAGCAGCCGTAACCGCATCGATGTTAGCGCAGCTGTATCAACGGGAGCGATCAGCAGCCAATGTTTAGGCAAGTATATTCCCGCAAGCGGGAGCCTTTGCTGCCACTACTAAAGTTGCCAGTACTACGTTGGTTGCTATTGGGTGGACTGGCATTGGGACTTGCACTCTGGCCAACAGGCATTGCTCAGCGGGAAATTTTTAACTGGAATGGGTGGCCACAGCTGTGGCGATTTTTCGCGGCGAGTATCCAACCGAATTTGAGTCTGGATCTGCTCAAGATAACGCTTGATGCAACGATCGTCACCTTAGCCTATGGCATTTGTGGTACCTGCTTCAGTGTGTTATTAGGATCAGTATTTGGATTACTGTCATCCCAGGTTTGGTGGGAAGCATTGCTCGGCGATCGGGGCTGCTGGATTTATCAGCCAGTACGTTTCCTATTGTCGGTGCCACGGGCAATTCATGAGCTGATCTGGGGACTTCTGCTGGTCAATATTTGGGGCCTTGATCCATTGAGTGCAATTGTTGCGATCATGATTCCCTTCAGCGCAATTACGGCAAAAGTATTCTCAGAAATTTTAGATGACACACCACGTCAACCGTTCAACACCTTGCTCAACAGCGGCGCTTCACCATTAATTGCTTTAATCTACGGATTGTTACCCCAAGCGTTGCTCAATCTATTTTCCTATGCGTTTTACCGTTTTGAGTGTTCTTTGCGATCGGCAGCAGTTTTAGGCATCATTGGTGCTGGGGGATTGGGCTACCAGATTATGGTGAGTTTGCAGTCATTGCGCTATGACGAGCTGTGGACATTTTTCTATGCGTTGATACTGCTGAATGGTCTAGTTGATTGGGGGAGTGCGCGATTGCGCGATCAGTTTGGATGCGTGTCGCGCTTGGATTTAAATGCACGGCAGCAATCAGTAGCGCGCAAAGCCGGGCAATCTTTGCCCCGAGCGACGGTAACAACCAGTCGTAGCGCGAATCCACTGGTCTTGCTAGTAGGAGCATTGCTCGCTTTAATTACTTCACTCATTTACCTAAAACCCGACTTTGGCAAGATTACCGCCGCGCGATCGTTGCGATTAGCGCAGGATTTTTGGACATCGTTATGGCCGTGGGACTTTACGGGTGTCGGGCAACTGTGGCAACCCATGCTGGCAACTGTGGCCATGTCGATTATCGCTATCGCAATTGCCGCACTTGGTGGCCTGCTGTTAGCTTTTCCGGCTGCTCGAAATTTATTTCAGAGCGGTGGATTATTGAATCCTGAACAGCGAGGAATCGTGAATTTCCTACCAGCAGTCGGGATGATTACGTCAAGGCTGTTCCTATTATTTAGCCGCGCAATTCCTGCACCAATTTGGGCTTTAGTGGTTTTGTATATCATGTTTCCAGGGATTTTGCCGGGGGCGATCGCCCTCGGGATTCACAATCTTGGTATTCTGGGCCGGTTAATGGCAGAAGTGATTGAAAATCTCGATCGTCGACCTTTAGAAGCACTCAAAACAACGGGTGCTTCTAACAGTGGAATTTTTCTCTATGGGATTTTGCCGCTAACCCTACCGCGCTTTCTAGCGTATTCGCTATATCGCTGGGAGGTCTGCATGCGCGAAACCGTAATTGTGGGCTTGGTTGGAGCTGGCGGTTTGGGGCGGATTTTGACTGAACAACTGACCAGCTTTGACTATGCGGCACTAATGGTGACACTGACGGGTTTCCTACTGTTAACGTTTGGCGTGGATTGGGTTAGTGGGCAATTGCGCCGATCGGTACGCTGACAGTCACAATTAGCCACTGCATGGACAATCTACTGCAATGCCTCAACCACACGATCCAGTCCAACTGCGCGCGAAGCCTTAAATAAAATGCGATCGCCTGGTTGCATAATACGATGCAAATGTTTAATCACGGCATCGTGATTTTCAAATTGATGGGTGCTAATTGGCTGTGCCCCTTGGGCCATTGCGTTGGATTCAGCAGTGTCCGCTAAGATCAGCAACTCATCTACACCTTGAGCTTTGGCCCCTTCGCCCACTTCTGCGTGGAATTGCACTGAATAATCTCCCAGTTCCTTCATCGTACCCAGTACCGCAATGTGCCGTTTACCAGGTGTTTGGGCGAGGAGCTTAAGCGCCGCTAGCATCGATTCTAAACCAGCATTGTAGGTCTCATCCAGCAGCACAATATCATTGTCTAATTCGTAGCGCTTTGCGCGTCCACCCGGGTAAGCTTACTTCCAAACCTTGATCAAACTTATCCCAGCTTAAATTTAGTGCCTTGGCCACGGCCAACGCCCCGAGATAGTTCATTGCATTGTGCTCACCACTGAGTGGTAAGGGAAACCACCTCCCCTCAACTTCTAACGTTTCCGTATCGATCAGCTTGCCGCACACATCACCACCCTGCATGCCAAAACTAATGGATTTCCCTTGCCACACCTGGGCCGCCGTTTCAACCAGTAATGCATTGTCATGATTGATGATTGTCACGCCAGCGGGATGCATTTCCGCAAATAGCTCACATTTGGCCGTGGCGATCGCCTCAACTGAACCAAGCAATTCAATATGCGCAGTGCCGACTGTCGTGATTAGCCCGATCGTCGGCTCAGCAATCTGCGCCAGCTCAGCAATCTGACCGAGGCCGCGCATACCCATCTCCACAACCGCAAAATCATGCTCTGGCCCCAAGCCGAGTAAGGTTTTTGGCACACCGATTTCGTTGTTGTAGTTGGCATGGGTCTTGTGGACATTGCCGTATTGACTCAGAATCGCTGTGACTAATTCTTTACTCGTCGTTTTTCCGACGGACCCGGTGATGCCAATCACTGGAATATCAAACTTTCGTCGCCACCAGCGTCCGATCGCTTGGTATGCCTTGAGCGTATCCGGCACGATAATTAAGGGTGCATGGGCTGCCTGGGGATGGCTGAACTGTTCATCAACAATTGCGACAGTGGAGCCTTGCTGAATGCAATTGGCCACAAAGTCATGCCCATCGAATTTATCACCACGCAATGCTAGAAATACCTGACCGGGCTTCACCGCACGGCTATCCGTTGTAATACCCATGACCACCTGATCGAGATTGGCAAGCTGATGCTTGGGATAATCAAGGGCTTCGAGGATTCCGGAGAGCTTCGCTTCAAACGGCATAACTTTTTGTCGTGAGGGCCAAATCGATTTTACCCGAGCTGGACTAATTCGCTGACGATTAAACGATCCAAGCATCCCTCTTAGTCGGAAAAGGTACCAAAAAAATAATGGACCGGGATTGATTCCCGGTCCATATCTGTTTTTGTGATTAATCGCCCAGTAACCTCACCTAAACTTTCATCGGTGCAACTTTTATATGCTCTTCCCACTTACGGGGCTCACTGGCACGGCGGATGTTGCGCCAGATCTGTGTGGCGGCCAAGGTCCCGTCGGCGACGGCGATCGAGACTTGGTTCAGACCTTTTTTCAGATCGCCGAGGGCAAAGATGCGAGGATGACTGGTCTGGGCCATATCATTGGTCACCAAGTTTTCCCCATCCCATTCCAAGCCTTCGATCGACTGAAGGTATTGGTTATGGTAGACCGAACCCATGTTGATCAAACCAGTGGTGGCTTCGACGATCGTGCTATCAGCTAAACGCACGCCACTCATTTTGTGATTCTCACCAAGAAATTCGGCGATCGGCTGCTCGTAAAGTGGGTAACCATGCTCGGCCAACTTTTGCTTCATCTCGTCACTAACTTGCAAACCATTAGTTAGGACTGAGATGTATGGTGTAAACCAGTTCAGTACAAATGCGGCGTTAATTTGTCCTTCGGTTTTGGTGATCAAAACCGCTTTTTGATCCCACATATCAAACCCATCGCAAATCATACAAACATGCAACGTATAACCGGCGTAGTCGTATACGTTTTGCATATTCTCCAGCTTTGGCAAAACGTCAATTACACCAGAAGCGGCAATCACATATTTCGCGTGGAAAACCGGATAGATACTGTTTTGCTTACCAACCTTGACCTTGACGGCGAACGTCTCGCCTTCGTCGGTGACGGACTCGACGTAACCGCGTAAGTGGTCAGCACCCCAAGCGATCGCTTGCTGGGTTGAATGCTGGGCAATATCGCGACCTGGGGTGTCCGGGTCAAGCCCGACATAGTTGCGTAGGTCTTGCATCCAGAAGGATCGGCCCCGACCTTTCTCAATGACTAAACACTTGAGCCCATATCGGGCCAGATAAATTGCTGCCGATAGGCCGCCCATGCCACCACCGACCACGATCGCATCGTAGAGCGTATCAATCCGAGTATCAAGATTTTTGCTAGACAGTTTCATGGTTCACCTACGAAGCAATATTCAGCGATGAGCGATGCCAAAGTGGCCGGATGCGATCCACAAAATTGTCTTTTTCTTGCAAAAATCAATTTTGCGGAAACGCACCCCTTACCCAACAATTGACAGGTTAGCCAACGAATTCCCGACGGGGTTCTGATACACCTGTCGGCGTTTGGCCTTTGAGGTAAGCCAACATTGTATCGGCATCGGAGACTTCAAACGGATCGATCGGGCAATTGTCTCCGAAATCTGGCTCGACGAAGACTTTTTCAACCTTGCAGTCATCTACCAGCATCGAGTAGCGCCATGAGCGCATACCGAAGCCTAGATTCGATTTATCGACCAGCATCCCCATTTTACGGGTAAATTCGCCGTTCCCGTCGGGTAGCAAGAAGACATTGTTTGCCCCGATTTGCTTGCCCCATTGGAACATCACAAAGGCATCATTCACGGATACACAGATGATCTGATCAACGCCTTGTGCCTTGAATTCTTCGTATAGCTCCTCATAGCGTGGTAAGTGATTCGAGGAGCAGGTCGGCGTAAACGCCCCTGGCAGTGAGAAGACTACGACCTTTTTCCCAGCGAAGATATCCTCGGTAGTTTTGTCTTCCCAACGATAGGGATTCGGGCCTTCGACGGACTCATCACGGACGCGTGTCTTGAAGACAACATTGGGTACATGTTCAACAACAGCCATAGTTAATCCTCTGCTATTTGGAAAATAGGTTTGATGTATTGGACTGCATCATCCTAACACAAGTCAGAATAATTCCGATCTAGGAATTATTCAATAAGCAGAATTACTCATTTTCGGTAAAGATTCTGAAATTATGATTGGACCGAGATGGGAATGCTATGCTTAATAGTAAGTAAAAGTTAAGTGAAAGTTAGCGATGAACCACACGGATACACCTTAAGTTCAGGCAAGATGGTTTATCAGCTTCTGTGGTTCCGCCAATTTAGGTTAAGTCCATATGCCTCAACCCACTGATCAAATTATTCAAATTCTCAAAGCCAAGGGACTCAGAGTGACGCCGCAGCGATTTGCGGTGTATGCGAATTTGCTCGATCGGATCGATCATCCGACTGCCGAGCAAGTACTTTGTGATCTCAATCAAGCGGCACCGACTTCTTCGCAATCGACGGTCTACAGTTCTTTGCAAGCGCTGTGCGAAGTGGGTTTGGTTAGAGAAGTTTTGCTTGAAGAAGGGGTGCGCCGCTACGATGCAAATGTGGCACCCCATCATCACTTTCGCTGTCGTCGTTGTGGTGTGATTGAAGATATTGCCTGGGATCAGCTTCAGAGCATGAATCTTGATAGCCTCCGTCCCGGTTTGCAGGTTGAGTCCTACGAAGTTACCCTACACGGCTGTTGCGAAAGCTGCCAGGAATTGGTCAAGCAATAGCGAATTGATGTTCGGTGTTGATGCGGTCCAACGTGATGTCAGACGCACCCTTCAATCTGACTCACGGCATCGGCAAAGCCCGATCGGAAACGGACGACTTTGCCCTTGTCCGTTTCAAAAATCAGACTGTACCGCTGATCGGCAGCATAACGCGGCATGTAAGTTAAATATTTACCACCATTACGTCCGTTGTATGGATGGGGGGTAACTTTGATTTTGCCTGGGTACATGGCTTGGATTTGTGCTTCGGTGGTGCCGATGCCAGCACCGCTCAGCGTTGTGACGGAGCTCTCTGGATCGACATCAATTCGAGTAATTCGATCGTAATTACGATCCATAGTTTTACTGCCGCTACCGCTAAACACCATGAAGCCCACCTGCCGTGGGCCAGTTTGACGCTCGACATAGTAGCAGCTCTCGTTTGCCCGGAATCGATCAGGTTCGACTAATTTGATCCCGGTGGCCTTTTCAGCCTCAGCGATTGTCATGCCAACGCGAATTTGACCAATCCCATCGAGGGCAAGTTTTTCTGAGTTGCTGAGTTGTGCTGTTGTTGGGATACTTGCGAGCAGGGTTAATAGGGCAGTGCTGGAAGCAATTGCGAAGCAAGAATGGCGATTTTTCATGGAATTCCGAAGTGAATGGGTGAATTCTGTTAGCTACAGCCGATCGCGCTACGATTTCGCAATTGATGTCATCGCCAGTGCAAAATTGTCCGTAAAAACTGGAAGGCCAATAGAAAATGCCGCTTTCGTACTTGAAAACTGAGCAATTGCGGTAATTTGATCCGCTAAACTGTTAAG
>CAVPGX010000015.1:0-106641 GCA_963704065.1 uncultured cyanobacterium
GTTGCAGGCGATGATGGCGGATATCCAGCGTGCCATCGATCGTCGCTATGAAACAGTCCTGACTTGTTCAGCGCTGAAGCGGGCGTATCGCAGACAGTTACAGGTGTCTGATCGAGTGCAATTAGTTTGGATCGATGTTGCGGAGGTGGAATTACAACGGCGATTGGCTCAGCGAGCTGACCATTATATGCAGCCAGACATGCTGCGGAGTCAACTTGCGGCATTCGAACCGATCGCACTGGCGAGAGAACGTGATTACAGTCGATGGCAGTCAATTGCCAGAAGCAATCGTTGCGGATATTTTGAGCCAGGCAAAACAGCGATTCCCCAACTTGGCCAAGCCTTGGTGGGAACGTTGCCATTAACAACGTTCAAGGGACAGTTGCATAGGAGGAGCAGGCTGTCCTCTACTGAATTTAGATTACAAACTGGAAGTCGCGAAATCAAGTACATTGTTATTAATGGATCTGAGTATTGTTCTGTGGAGCTTAAACGCAGGAATGTGACGTTCCCGATCGCCGAGATTTATGAAGAAATTGTTTTTAGTCCAGCGTGATGCGCCTTATGCTAGTCCGTCGCTTATTTCAATGGTTCATCCCAGTGGCGATGCTGATACAGGGCTGCGAGGTTGATGGTGAAGCGGAAATGCGATCGGATATTCAGGCGTTGCTTGCTTCTGCGGAATCGCAACCGATTAATTTGGCGACGGTGGGGCCGGATGGTTGGGAACGGGTCTGTGTACTGTCTCCCTATACGACTAATGATGCGGCGGCAAAGGTGCTGGGCGTTGATTGGGATGCGGAGCAAAATACGCCGATCGCTTCGAGTGAGTAAAAAGTCGCGGGGCGCTCAAATTCCTATCCCCGCTGCAAGCAGACGGGGCATTACGGAATTTGCCCTTCGGGACGCACTCCCGCTGTGATTACGAACGTGGCAAGCCACGGGGAATGGACCCTAGAGAGATTCAAGTTATGTTTTAGCGTTTGTCGCAAATGGCAAGGTGATTGGGCATGTGGAAATGCCGCGTCAGTCGAAGCAGGATTTGTTGTCGCTGCAGCCGACATGCGTCGATCGGGCTAACGCGATGCTGACGCGGCAAAAGGATGGTACATGGGTTGCTGCGCCTGTTGCTAAATAGTCTTTCGTTTGAAAATGATCAACCAATTCACTTTTGCTTTAACCTGATTTTTAGGATTGTGTAAAGTTTATCTTTAGGGGCTGACACGGATAGTGAAAATTGGCTATAACCAGAAAGTACAACCAGGAAATAGCGTGAAAATCTTGTAGAGAAAAATTTGATTCTTGATTGATGTATCTTACCTAGTTGGTTTTTGTCTCATTTAGATGAGATACATTTTTTAAGAATAAATCTGCTTTACAGTATGTCGACTTAGACTTCGATGTCTAATTGCAGAGGGATTTGGGCGATTTTCTGGAACCAATCATAAGATTTTCTGGAACCAATCATAAAAAGAACAATCATGAATCTCACTCCAGAAATGATTCGAGAGGTTGAATATGTCTTAGGTTATATCTTTGTGGATAAAAGCCTATTACTTCGGGCATTAACGCGTAAAGCCTACACCGAGGAGCAACGTCAATGCGGTCGACGGTGTGAAGATCAAGAAATTTATCGTATTTGGGGAGATGCTGTGCTCAAGTTGACTTTGATTGAGCTGCTTATAGAACATGGATACGATAGTCGTGCCGCGATTTCTAGTAAGAAGAGTACATTGGAAAACCGAGAATTCCTAGGCAAGCTGGCACCAGCTTTAGCAATTGCTCCTTTTATTATCTTAGGCGCAGGAGAACGCAAACAGCAAGCCCATAAAGAAACTTCTGTTATTGCAGAAACGTTTGAGGCAGTGATTTCTGCCATTTATCAAGATACTGGTTTTGAGACGGTCAAAGCACTTGTAGCAAAATGGTTTGGTGAGTTCATTTAAGTGATTGGAGCAGCACTGTGGTGGTTTATTTTTTGCCACTACAGTCGCTCTAAATCAAGGCATTTAGTGCTGAAAATTCCTGATTACTTCCGCGCTGAATGGGCGGGATACGGGAGAACCCAGTCAACACTAACTTAATTAGAACCCGAGAAAACTTAAGGTGCGAAAAGTTCTGAAAGTGTAACAACCCGATAACCCCTTCGCGATAGTTCGGGTAAGACTTTTGCCAAAGTAGCGGCTGTCCGCTCACCCCAGGCCCCATGATCATGCAGGATAATCACCGCACCGGGACGGGCATTCCATAGAATCTGCTTTGCCGCAAACCAGGAGGAAGCAATATGCGTATCAAACGGGAAAATCGATCCTAGTGCAACTTGATAACCATGCTGCTGCGCAATCTCGACCATCGTGCGATCGTGCCATCCAGAAGCGGGCCGTAGCCAGTGAGGCTGAGCAAATTGAGCCAGTATTGCCTGCGCTTTGAGTAACTCGACTTCAAACTCCTTTGCTGAGAGCTTAATGCTGGGCTCGTCTTCAGTCATGTGGTTTCCCAACTCATGTCCACCATCAAGCATGGCTTCAAGCAGTGACTCATTACCTTTAATTCTGCTGCCAATCACGAAAAAAGTAGCGCGAGCTTCATGCTGTTGCAGCACCGCCAAAATCTTCGCTGTTGTTGCCGCATCCGGCCCATCATCGATCGTCAGCGCAATCATCGGCTGATCAGTTTGAGCAAAATAGATGACTCCAGGCACTATGCCAACAGCCACGGAAAGTAACCAGCGAGGCTGCAGAAATAGCACCAAAACAAACACCAATCCGGCTAAGAGCAAAAATAGGAGTAAGTAAGTGACCATGGATGACCGGTATATCTTGGGCTCATCCTCCCATATATCTCGGAGCAACCACAGTCCCGACACAATCACAAAAAATTAAGCCCATCGAAAGAATCAAGGGGCTTAAACAAAACAGTCATATTATTGGAAATAACTACTGAAAACCGTCAGACCAGAGGGTTGCCTCGTGCGGTACCACATTAGTAATCACGTTCGGATTCTGAGGCGCTTCCGACTGAGCCATATTCACGCGAACTAACGTGTAGCCAAACACAAACATCACGCCCGCAGCCATTAGGCCCATAAGCGCGCGTTCTTGAGCCGCAACCTGAGTCGAAGTGTTGTTGTAGTGCATGGAGTTGAGTCTCAGTTCAAAACTTTAACTCTCATAATCCCAGATTTTTTCGTATCAAGCGCTACGCTTTACGATTCTTTATTCTTGATACGCATCAGATGATTGCAGAGGATGCATAACCTGATCAGTCAATGACATGGGTAGATTAGCGTAGTGCGAAACCACACCATGACCCATACCGGCCATAAGCCCAATAAGCGCTGGTAAAACCAAGGAAGATAGAGTATTCATGCATCTGAAAGAATGATTGAAACGTATCATTCCAGTTCAGTCAACGTGATTCTGTAACACACTTAACATTTCTCAACCTTCCCGACCACCGCCATGCATAAGTTGCATGATATTCATGTCAAAAACGCGATCGGCCCGCCTTAACGCGCCCCCACCGGTTGCATCCCCTCCAACGGGGCAGAAAGCGCGGCTTGTAGAGGCGCACACCCCAGTCGCTGCTCCAAAATCCGCATCACCTCACGGCCAAAATCATGCGGATTCTGCCGCCAGGCTTGGAGACACACATCGCCAAAGAACGCCCCCAGCGGCTCCGGGTTCCACAACAGCTTACGACCATTAAATGGCGTTTGAATCAGCGGATTATAGTCGCGGCTGATCATGTCATGGTCGAAGGCATACTCCTCCAGCAACGTATGGGGCTGCAGACCAATAAAGAAGATCGCCGGTTCCACCTTATCTTCGCCAAAGACCGCCTCTAGCGCCCGGTGATAGGCGATCGTCTGACGAATTGTCTCATAAGTCTCGTCAATCACATTAAAGGAGTAGTTGACCGAAACGTACTCATTAAAGCCAGCCGCCTTCAGATCACGGCAATTTTGTAAGACCGTCTTGAGGTTATAGCCCATGCGCATTTTCCGCACCAGCTCCTGCGAACCGCTGGTAATGCCGATCTCAAAGTAATTCATCCCCGTCTTGACCATCAGCGCCGCCAGTTCTTCATCCATGTTGTCCGCCCGAATGTAGGCAGCCCAATGAATGTCCGTCATCCCAGCGTCAATAATTTTCCGCAGCAGTTCCTTCGCATCTTCGATATAGCGCCGGGCTGGAATAAACTGGGCATCCGTAAACCAAAAATTGCGAATGCCGCGATCGTAGAGCTGCCGCATCTCCTTCACGACTTCATCCGGCGGGATTAATCCGGACCTGCTTCCCTTCAATTACGGTATAGACGCAATAACAACAGTTATGAGGACAGCCGCGCTTCGTTTGCACGCCAATGTAAAAGTCATCGGACTCGAAATAATACTCAAACTCCGGCCAGATCGACTGAATATAGTCATAGTCACAGGCCGATTTCTCGATCGGCTCCGGGGTTTCATGGATTAAGCGTTCACGCGGTTGGGTCTCCCCCGCAATGTAGCAACGCTCCTGATCCAAGGATTCCTGACGTATCAGCTTCTCCAGCAGCGATTCGCCCTCACCGACAGAGACGATCGTGCCCTTGGGCAACCGCTTTTGCAATTGCTCGTAGAACACACTGACCGCCCCACCACCGACGACGGTTTGTACATTCTCGTTATAGCGTTGAGCGCGGCTGATACCCCGTTTGACCAAACTTTGATTGCGCCAGAGTTCTTGGTAGTAGCTCGCCAGCATGCGGGCACCCCCAAACGCACCGCGTGCCTTCAGTAAGGGATTCTTGCCATAGAAAAACTCAAACGCATATTGCAGAGGATTACCACCGCGATCGCCCACTGGTGCATAAATCTGAATATCGCGCCAAGAATAGACCAACAGTGACGGCTGGAATTCATCGATCGTCCGATCTAGGGTTTGCTTGTAATCCAACGGCGGTACTGTGCCTAAGTCAAAAATCCGCTGCTCCACATGCGCGAATTGCTTATGTACATGGTCCGACAAATAGACAACGCCAATCGGGAATATTGGATTACAAGGAAGTCTGACGTAGAGAATGCGATCCATGGAACAAACCCACCGAAACGATGAATATTAAGGATTTTGACAAAACTTTGGCAACCGCCAAGACGAGCCAGAGAATAATTAGGCTACGAAATCTAATTTTACATATCTTCACGATAGCACTTCGATCGATTTGACCGCAGCTTCCCGTCTAGAAACCCGCATAGAAAATGTCTTAAGTTCCACTTAAACCGGATTCTATCCGCTGGTCAGTTTCCCTTCGCAGCACGAAAATGCTATCGTTTCATGAATTTAATGTAACGAAAAGTGAAGTGAGGCGTCAGACGGTAGTTGGAATTACAACAAACCAAATTTTCGAGTGTTACTTTAGTCACCTAGTCCTACTCGCTCCGGGATTTCCCCGCATAATAAATCACTATGTCCCAGATTATTGATCCCGTTCCATCTGATCATGAAAATGATCGCATCCACTGCTGCTATGTCAATGCGACCAGTTCGATTCAAGTAGTCCGGATCACCGATGTGCCAAATTGGTACTTTGAGCGGGTCGCCTTCCCCGGACAACGTTTGATCTTTGAGGCTTTACCAGATGCCCATTTGGAAATTCACACCGGCATGATGGCGAGCGCCATTCTCTCTGACCGAATTCGCTGTGAAAACCTCGCAATGACGATCGCCCCGATCCCCTGCGAGGAGCAGGACGGCGATAGTGAAGTGCCTGCTTTGAGCTCCGTGGATTAATTTTTGAATGTTTCTTTTAATACAGGACCGAAGGGCCTCCTGCGTGGGAGGTTTTTTGTTTTGGGGCCGCTGAAACCAACCATATCTCGCTCAATCAGTCGATCGTATCGACCGGCTGCTTGGACCATCGATCCGCTTGAATCAGGGTATGTACACGCCAGTGATTGAGAGTATCGGGAAAGTCTGAGCGATAATGGCCCCCACGGCTTTCCGATTCGGAAAGCCGCACTTTTAAGTAATAATTGCGCCACGTCAAGCAAGTTATAAAGTTCTGACCAAGCGCGAATCTTATGAAATTCAGTGCCATTTGACCAATTTGCCGCATTAGCCGGCGTTAAACCAATGAGGACACGCGAAATCGGCAAATCTCGGAATTCTTGTTGCCAGATTGAAATCTGCGCGATCGCCTGATCGAGCTGTTGCTGTTCACGCAGAATGCCGGCACTTTGCCAAACCAGTTTCCGCAGATGGTGACGCCGATGTTGTAAGGTCTCCAACTCCGCCCCAGAGACTGTAATTTCCAGCGCTTGCTGTGGCGACGGCAACGGTAGCGCTAGCTCGGATAACTGTATTTGTCGAAACTGCGCCCCAAACACCAAGCATTCAAGCAAAGAATTACTGGCCAGCCGATTTGCCCCATGCACCCCGGTACTGGCCACTTCACCAACACTGTAAAGACCGGCAATTGTCGTTTGGCTATCCACCCCAGCGAGTACCCCACCCATCCAGTAATGGGCCGCCGGTGCCACCGGAATTGGTTCGGTAAAGACATCGATGCCCCACTGCTGGCAAACGCGAATGATATTTGGAAAGCGATGCTGAATTCGATCGGCCGGAATCGGTCGCAAGTCCAACCAAACATTTGCGGCAGCTGGATCAGCCGCCGTTTTCTGTAAGTGACGGAAAATTGCCCGACTGACGACATCACGCGGCGCCAGTTCGCCCGCCGGATCATATTCAAAGGCAAAACGATGGCCGGTTTGATCAACCAGATGGGCACCTTCGCCGCGCACGGCTTCGCTGATCAAAAATCGGGGTGCACCGGATTTGGTCAATGCCGTGGGATGAAATTGGACAAATTCCAAATCACGTAAAACCGCACCGGCGCGATGGGCGATCGCCACCCCATCACCGGTACTAATCACTGGATTCGTTGTCTGGGCAAAGACTTGTCCCCCGCCACCGGTCGCTAGAATCACAGCTTTCGCAGGCTGCCAATAAATCCGATTTTGATAAGCCAGACAAACCCCTTGACAGCGATCGGCTTGTTGCCAAAGATCTAACACGAGTGCTGGCGCCAAAACTTGAATGTTGTCCCGCTTTAGCACCTGTTCAACCAGCGTGGTGACCACTGCGCGTCCGGTCGTATCCGCCGCATGGAGGACCCGACGCCGGGAATGGGCCGCCTCAAGTGTCATGGCTAAACGCCCATCCTCTCGATCAAAAGCGACTCCCATGTTTACCAAGTTTTCGATACAGGCAGCCGCATTTTCAATCAAAAACTTGACCGCGCCACCATCGCATAAACCCGCCCCTGCTTGCAATGTATCGCGAATATGCAACTCCGATGAATCGTCCGGAGCAATCACCGCCGCAATCCCACCCTGGGCCCAATCACTTGCCGATAAAGCCAGTGTATTTTTGGTGATCAGCGCCACCCGCAGATGCGGCGGCAGGCACAGGGCAGTGTAGAGTCCCGCCGCACCAGCCCCCACCACAATTACATCAAATACGTCAGGCCGTGATCTCGTCGCCATCGACCCCACAGTTCCATCCAATTGAGACAAAGCGGTTCTCCTTACTGAGAGGGGAGCCGGCGTAGCGCTAGTCAGCAACGACTCAACCCACCAAATAAAACTGCTCTCCACGTCCAGCCGGAGCAGAGAGCAATTCCTAAAACCATCAATTTTGCCGTGCCAGCACCGATCGGAATAGCACGATTGACTGATTCCAAAACCTTAGCGATAAATACCGTTGTTAATCCGATCATCGCCTTCTACCAAGGCCTCTTCCACATCGGTGACGGTAAATTTATCCAGGTTCTTATCGAGGATTTCAATTTGCTTATCATTTAACCCCGGAATTTGGAAGACATCTTCAACCGATTCGTAAGGGGCATATTTCACGATTAACGCAGCCAAGGTTGGATACATCCCCTGGATCTGACGAAACGCATTGAGATTAACATTATTTAGATCGAGCTTTTTCCCATAGCTAGTTGTCATCTTATCGGAGACTCTACTCCGTAAGTCTTCCTCCTCGACATCTATCGCCAAAACCATTGGCGCTTTGATCAAGGCATCAAATTGTAGACCCGCAGGCGCAGCAATCGCCGTTTGCATGCCAAACCAGCCTAAACAGCCGATCATCAAGCTCAGTGCGGACAACCAACGAAACAAGCGCTTCATGAATTTATTCCTCCCACTCTCATCGAGCAGACTCTAAAAGTAATAACACAGCGTTTATTAGAGCCTATCATTTACTGTATCCTCTGTGGGGAGTTTGGTCGCATGATGATCTAGGCCCGAAATAGACCGCCTAAGGTTAAGGCTAGAAGCGCCGCACCAAATGCCAATCTGTACCACACAAATACCCAGTTGCTACGCTTTTGCAAAAACTTGAGCAACCAGGCGATCGCCAAGTAGGAAAACCCAAAGCTGGAAATGGTTCCCACCGCCAGCGGTATGAAGCCTAAATCTGACACTTCAACCACTTTTTCCGCTTGGACCAGCGTGGCGATCGTCAAAGTCGGCAAGCCCAACAAAAATGAGAATCGCGCGGCCGTTTCACGCTTGAGTCCGAGAAACAGTGCCGTAGTAATCGTCGAACCCGATCGCGAAGCTCCCGGCAGTAGAGCAATCATCTGTCCGAGCCCGACGAGAATTCCGTCGCTTGTCTCAAGCTGATCAAAGCCCCGCTTACGGCTGCCGAATTCCTCTGCTAAACCCAGCAACGTCCCCATCACCAAAGACATGATCGCGATCATCATGGCGCTTTCCAGCTCAACATTCAGCAGCTTCAACACCAAGCCACCGGCCAACGCCGGTACACAGCCGATCACAATCCCCAAAAAGATTTTCCACTCTTCTCGCTGCCAATCACGATCGCGCCAAGCAGCCAAGGCACCGCCAAAAATCTGGCGTAGATCCGGCCAGAAATACATCATTACCGCAACCACACTACCAAATTGAATCGCATCGAGCGCTGCCTTTTGCCACACGTCGCCCCAACCCAGCAGATCGCGAAAAATAATCAGATGCGCAGTGCTACTGATCGGTAAAAATTCCGTAATTCCTTGAACGAGTCCTAACACCAAACCCTGAAACACTTTCACCAGTATCGTTGGCTCAGGCGCATTTACCGCTTGAGCGAGGGATAACGTGCTGATCACCAAATCATCTATCAGTGGCATATTCTTGAAATCAAACCTTCAGCTTCGGCAAACCGGGTATTCGCCTCAGCCATCATGCCAGAGGAATGAACGACTGAGGCACTCGATCTTGGGAAAACCGTTATGTTAGTATGTTAAGTAAAGTTAATTAGATTAATCTTCCGTTAGAAAACGTTGCTTTCTCCCTCACCCACGCCCACAAAGCGCCATTCTGCACAGGTAAAACCACCACAGGCTGATCAGGTGGTGATCTTACCGATCGTTAATGTGGGACGCCCGCAGTTGTCGATCGTGCCCGATCCAGTCCGCTGGAACCCCTGGTTAGTTTTTGCCGCCGGATCATTCCTGGTTTCCGTGCCCGTCTTTTTTGAGGCGCCATTGGTGCGCTACTTCCCCTGGGTCAGCTTAGTTCTTGCGCTCGGTTGGGCGGCTTTGAGTGTGGCCCTTTGTCGGCATCGCCACACCGAAATTTGGGGGGATTTGCTCGTCGGATTTACCTGGACATGGCTCTGTGGGGCAATCTTTTGGGGCTGGCTGCGTTGGGAACCGATGTGGCATATCCCAGTTGAAGCAGCGGCGCTGCCCATTGCGCTGCTGGGACTACGGTTTGGCTGGGCAAGGGTCGGGAATTGCTTCTATCTCGGTTCACTGGCCGGTACTGCCATTACCGATATTTACTTCTACCTCGTCAACCTATTGCCGGACTGGAAACAGTTGATGCAGATTGATCCTAGCCAAGCTGGGCAAGTCTTTGAATCCGCACTCGGCAAAATGTACATGCCTTGGGGTATGGCTTGGGCGGCTATCCTTGCAGCGGGGTTACTGTTTATTGGTTTATGGGGACTGAAGCGCCGATCGCTACGATGGATGGCCTTTAGTGGAGCCGTTTTGAGCACACTTTTGGTTGATGGCTTATTTTGGTTAGCCGCAACGCTCTCATAAACTTGACGCGAACTATTAGCTTTAGACATCTTATATATAGGGAGATAGCGGACCAATCGTGAAAATTTGGATCTCAGTGAACTGAACTCAGTAGCTTGCGCTAGGCTAGAACGTAGTGGTTTTTACACAGATCACTATGAAGTTACAGAGAATTTGCCAACAGAATATCCCGATTCCGATCGTCGTCATTCGTAGAGTTAACTAGAAGCATCCGTTTCTCAGATGTTCGAGCGCCATTGCGCTGCCCCCCGCTAACCCTTCGTTGATTGGTGTACTTGTCTGTGGTCGTATCGCAATCAACTCCCCATTTAATTTTGCATACCCCCACTGGTCCACGTCGTTGGCTGCTCGATAACGGCAGTTGCTGGCTGGTGGGCCGTAATGAAGATAGCGATTTTGTGATTACCGATCGCTGGATTTCCCGCAACCATGCCATGCTGCAGGCCATGGACAACGGTGATATGTATTTGATTGACCTTGGCAGTCGTAATGGATCTTTTCTGAATGGTCGTCGGGTCGGGATTCCGGTCATCATTAGTGATGGTGACCGGCTTACCTTTGGTCAAACGGAATTGACTTATCATTGCCCGAAGTCGGAGATTACGTTGCATCATTTGCCCCGCTCGCGCGAGCTGACCGCCACCGCTACACTGCATGTCCGGCGCTTGATTTCAGTCCTAGTCGTAGACATTCGTGATTACACAGTGCTAACACGGCGCTTGGATGAACAAATCCTTTCAGAAATGATCGGCTGTTGGTTCCGGCGATCGGGCGAGATTATCCGCAAGCATGGTAGTTGGGTTGATAAGTACATCGGTGACGCGGTGATGGCAGTTTGGATTCATAGCTCTCAAGAGACCGCCAATCCGGATGAGATTCAGCCTGCTCTGCAGGCGATTAACGAACTCAATCAAATGACCCAAACTTTAGCGGCCCGCTACCCCGTACCCTTTCCACTCCGAATCGGTGCGGGCCTCAATACTGGGTTTGCCATGGTCGGCAATACGGGCAGCGGCGATCGGCCTGATTACACGGCTTTAGGAGATACGGTGAACGCGGCATTCCGGCTAGAATCAGCAACCAAGCCAGCACAGCTTGACGTCATGATGGGGACTTTGACGCAGCAGTGCCTCAATTCCAATGGCAATCTGAGCCAATTTTTCCAGCCCCAATCTTTGCGTCTAAAAGGCTATGAAGAACCGTTTATTGCCCATGGTTGCTTATTCGAGAATTTAGACAATTACCTCAAGCAACTGGCGCTAGAGTCGCTAAAATCTAGCGTAAATTTAGGCCCAGCGCAAATTTAGAAAAACGTATTCGTTGGATACAGGAGGGTCGTCTCAATGCCGCATATGCGCCGTCTAGCCATGCAACTTCTACAGGGGTGGATCAGCAGCATCGTGATTCTGGGCATTGGTTGCCTTGGTCTTGCACAAACTGCTTTAGCCGCTGATTTGGCACATCAGCCACCGATCGCTGTTGATATCGCCTTGGGCAATGAAGCCGACGCGCTGCGCTTCTTCCCCGATCAACTCCACTTCAAATCCGGTAAACGCTACAAACTCCACCTGGAAAATCACAGCCCAGAGAAGCATTACTTTACGGCTAAGGACTTCGCTGATGCGATTTGGTCGCAAAAGGTTGATGCTGGAAATGTCGAGATTAAAGGCGCAATTCATGAGTTGGAACTCCGCCCCGACACAGCCGCCGACTGGGTCTTTGTTGCACTACGACCAGGGACTTACCCGCTCCGTTGCACGATTCCAGGGCATGCCGCCGCTGGTATGCGTGGCACATTAGTGATTGAAAGTGATTAAGGGATGATTGAGCCGTAATCGTTTCAGCGCTCAAAACCAACTAAGACCGCAACCGCAGCAGGCTACCTTAACGCTTCTAACCCAAACATTTCGCGCCGTCTAATCCGGATTTAAGCTAAGCTAGTCAAAATCCCTGAGCATCTTACCTTAACAACTCTAACGCGCCATCATTTAGCATGAATTTCCTAACCAATCTGCTTCCCAAACCAAATCTGCGCCCACAGCGAGGCGTCCAGATTAAAACGCCTGAAGAGATTGTCATCATGCGTCAGGCAAGTCGGATCGTTGCTACGGTGCTCAAGGAAATTTCCACGATGGTAGAACCGGGCATGACGACCTGGGATCTCGACCAACATGCCGAAAAGCGGATTCGAGAAATGGGTGCTAAGCCCAGCTTCAAGGGCTACCATGGCTTTCCTGCCTCGATCTGTTCCAGTATTAACCATGAAGTTGTGCATGGCATCCCGCGCAAGAAAAAGGTGATTCGCAAGGGCGATGTGCTCAAAGTCGATACCGGTGCATACTATGAGGGATTTCATGGTGATTCTTGCGTCACAATCGCCGTAGGCGAAGTCGGTCCTGATGCTGCAAAGCTGATTGATGTCGCAGAAAAAGCGCTTTACCAGGGCATTGCCAAAGTGAAGGCAGGGGCACATCTCCTGGACTTAGCGGGGGCAATTCAAGACTGTGTGGAAGCCCATGGGTTCAAGATTGTGGAGGAGTTTACAGGACATGGGATTGGACGCAACCTGCATGAAGAGCCGTCCGTATTCAATTTCCGCACTTACGACATTCCCAATGTAAAACTGCGTGCTGGCATGACACTCGCCATCGAACCGATCGTCAATGCTGGCTCGAAAAACACGCGGATTCTACCCGATCGATGGACCGCCGTAACTGTTGATAATTCGCTATCAGCCCAATTTGAGCATACGGTGCTCGTCACAGAAACCGGCTACGAGATCCTAACTGATCGCAGTCTGGTGTAACCATCTAGCGCTTTTGGCAAGCGATCAATGTTTGCAACCAAACATTCAAAAATGTTGCTATATTCCTTTATCGTCATGCAAGATAATAAGAGTTTTTAATTTTTTTAGGTTTGCTTGATTCGGTGAGTGATTTTGGGATTTATGCCAGCCATGAATGAAGTTCCAACGGAAATAGTTCAACAAGTGGCGAACTATTTCAGCATCTTGAGTGAACCAATGCGCCTACGCATTCTGAACCTACTGCGCAATGGCGAAAAATGTGTGCAGGATTTAGTGGAAGCGACCTCAACTAGCCAGGCAAACGTATCAAAGCATTTGAAGGTTATGCTGCAAGCGGGAATCCTGTCACGGCGCACCCAGGGCACGTTGGCCTACTACAGTGTGAGTGATGACTTAGGGTTTCAGCTGTGCAATTTGGTGTGCGATCGATTAGCCAGTCGCATTGAGCAGCAGGCGTTATACTTTCGGGAGTTTAGTGTATCGACGATACCGCTATCATGTGATCGGGCGGACGCCCCTGTTGAATTACTCGAAGTGCAAGAATAAACATAAGTTGAGTCCCGGCAAACTCGTTGCGAGGGAATTCTCATCATGGCCGATTTGAATGGAGCTTGGCTGGGGACCTATTGGCAGAATGATCTGCCGACTCGATTTGAGGCGTCATTAGTGCAGGGTGGCAATGGTTTGAGTGGGCGCATGCAAGATGATAGTCCACTCGGTGAGGCCCAGATCGTTGGTGATGTGGTTGGTCGCAAAGTATCCTTCAAAAAAACCTACCTTTCCGCCCAAAGCCATACGATCGACTACGTGGGCACGCTTGATGAGCAAGGTGATTTTATTAGCGGCAATTGGGTGATCCAGGGGACACGGTATGCCGGACAGTGGGAAGCAAGGCGGAGTGAGGATGATTTGATGCAGCAGTTACGTCGCCGGATCGAACAGAAGGTACCTGTCGGCGCGCCATAACTAGTAAGTGATTCGTAATCGGGAATAACTCAAACCGATCGAACCAATCTCGCGCTATGCTTGGAAAAGACAAATGTAAAGTTTTTTTAAGCAAGCGACGCATCTAGGTTATCGACTGTGAGTACCCTCGCCAAACTATCTCCTGAAACTCGACGTAACATGGTTTTCATGTTGCTTGGGGGACTGCTATTTTGGGCTTGTCTCGCGAGTTTATTGCCAATCCTACCGGCATATATCAAAGATGCTGGTGCGACAGATCATGAAGTTGGCATTGTGATGGGCGGTTTCGCCGTGGGGCTCCTGCTGTTTCGCCCAAAGATGGGGCAACTGATCGATACCCGTGGCCGCAAAGCCGTGATGCTTCTCGGTATCGTTGTGGCAACGATCGCGCCACTGCTCTATGCCTTAACCACATCCACTGGTTTCTTGCTGGCCATTCGCATTTTCCATGGCCTCAGCATTGCGGCGTTTACCACCAGCTACAGCACACTGGTTGCGGATCTATCGCCACCGGAGAATCGGGGTGAAGTGATTGGCTATATGAGCTTGGTAAATCCGATCGGTATGGCGATCGGACCGGCCCTCGGCGGTTACATCCAACCCATTATTGGCAATCAGCTGTTCTTCCTCGTCTGTGCGGCCCTCGGTGCCTTGAGCTTTGTATTCAGCAGCATGGTGCGCTTACCCCGCGATATCCACCTGCCCGAGCAGGCCAAGACCAACGCCAGTCTTTCCGCCTGGAAAATCGTATCCAACAATCGATTCCGCATTCCGACTTTGACCATGCTGTCAGTTGGCTTGGCGTTTGGAGTCTTAAGCGTCTACCTACCCCTGTTTGTCGAAGAAATGCAGTTCGATATGAATGTGGGGCTGTTCTACACAATGGCGGCGTTCGGCAGTTTTAGCATGCGGCTGATTGCGGGTAAGGCTTCCGATCGGATTGGCCGGGGACTGTTCATTACCATGGGGTTGATGTTGTACTTGGTTTCCATGGTAATGCTCGCAGCTGCGCAAGATGTGCCGACCATCTTAGCTGCCGGATTTATTGAAGGCTGCGGCGGCGGGACCTTGCTGCCGATTATGATCGCTTTGATTACGGATCGCTGCCACGCCCATGAACGTGGACGGATCTATAGCCTTTGTATTGGTGGATTTGATCTGGGCATTTTCATGGCCGGACCGTTGGTGGGTTTTATGGCCGAGTGGCTCGGCTATCGGGGTCTATTTGCCATTGCCGCAATGGTTACCGCGATCGCCACTCTGATGTTTACGACCCTCTCTAGCAAAAATTTGCCCTACTCGCTGCGCTTTGCCATGGGCCGCGGTCGGGATCTCTATGCACTGCCAAAAACCTAAACTGCGGAAAATAGCAGCAGAAACTTCACACAAGTGCATAACGCTTAACGCTGCAATTTGCTTATTTATCAAATAATCAAGTAGCAATAAGCTACCCCGCAGACACAACGGCGATCGCTCTAAGCTAGTGAGTTAGAGCTGCATTAATTCATCCAAATCACGATCGTATCGACACCCAATCATAGTGCCGACTTGGTTTTACACAGTTTGAACCAGTGGATGCAAATTACGGATCGTCGGTCATGGATTGATCATAGTCAACCGATCGTCGCCCAAAATCCTGCGCGGCATATGCCTTTAGCTAGAGTCCATCCCGTATTGATGAAGCTACTGTAAAGGTTCAGCGCGTGGTGTGTTCTTTACCGACGGAGGGTTGAGGTTATGAGAAAAATTTTATTCATTTTAGGTGAGCTCGCCGATCGCGACCTTGACTGGCTCCTGTACGTTGGCAGCAAAGAAAAGATTGCGGCGGGGACAACCTTGATTCAGGAAGGCTTTCCTGTAGATGCTTTCTATATTTTGCTCATGGGTGAGCTGAGTGTGACGATCGATAAGCTCGGCAAAGAAATCGCCCAACTCGACAGCGGCGAAGTGGTCGGCGAGATTTCCTTCCTTGATGCCCGGCCGCCGGTGGCGACCGTGCGTGCTGTACGCGATTCCCTTGTCTTTTCCATTCCGCGCAAGCAATTGCTACAAAAGCTCGATGAAGATGCGGCCTTTGCTGCACGATTTTACCGCGCGATCGCCCTATTTATGGCCGATCGGATGCGCAATACGGTGGCTTTACTGGGCTATGGTGACGAAAATCTCGAGTTCGAATCGCCATTGCAGATTCATCGTGATCTCAGCCCGACGGTGGTTAATCACTTACCGATGGCACGGCACAGGCTGGACACACTGGTAAAACGATTGCGCGGATTTTAGGACACCGACTCGCAGAATTGCAATACCCCCATCCAGAACTCCGCACTGCTTCAACCAATTCTGCTGATAGAGTGGTGGCAGCGATACGATCGAGAGAAGGAGCAGTTGGTTAATGTTTGAACTCACCGGCCGAAGATCACCTTTGCCACTCAACAGATAATCCATGCTTAGTTCCGGTGCAGTGACTCGTTAAACTGCTTACACCGAGAACGAGAAAATGGCACGAATGCCGAGCAGAAAAAGTACTGGATTCCCTTTATTGTTAATGTCTAAGTTGTTAATGTCCAAATGAACACTCCAACCTCCCTGTTTGCTTATTAACGCAGCATTGAGGCGACATGCTTCTACCCTGATCCTGGCTCTTTCTTGAAGAATTTGCGATCGCCCATCAGGCATGAGTCATGAGATACTGACCGTTGCCATTATATTCACCATCGCAAGTCGCAAAAATTGTCCCTAGTAGCAGTAAATAGAAGCGCCATATCCGACGGAACTTGGTGTAGTCCATGCCATAGTCTAGCAATCTGACTCTCTCTTGAGCATCGTCAAACCGCTGCAACCATGCTGTTAGCGTTTTGTGGTAATTCATGCCGTTTACATACCACCGACTGACAGTTTTAAGATCGCGGTTATGACTTGGAACCACATCATAATTCCAGTAGCGACCGTGAGGAAAAATGTACTTGTGCGTGAATCCAGATGACATATTGTTGGGGATACGCACGGTAATGATATGAATGAATACCTTGCCATTACTTTTGAGAAAAGATGCCAGCTTTTGGAAAGCATTGGTTAGATTTCCGACATGCTCAAACACTCCGATCGTGATGATCTTGTCAAATTTCTTGTCGAGCACAGCGTTGTTGAAGTCTCCTTCATACAGCGCGAATCGGTCCGTGCTGAGATGGCTTTCTGGGTCTTGCATCTTGTGCTGGCGCAACCATTCACATTGTGCATGGCTTAGATTCAGCCCTGTGCAAGTGGCATTAGGAAATTTAGCCAAAATATGGTTCGCTGCTGCACCCCAACCGCAGCCAATATCGAGAATATCATCTCCATCTTTGATGCCAATTTTTCCGATCGCGTCATCTAACATATCAATTTGAGCTTGCTCAAGCGTCGTTGCGCCCTTCTCCCATAATCCCATGGTGTACTTGGGATAGATTCGCTGGCTGTGTCCCAACATCACATCGAACATATCTTGAGGCAGGTCATACTGCACTTTCATCAAACTTTGCGCCCCCTCCGCGATCAGATCTGTTTCTTTGAGTACCCATTCATAGGGAACCAGTAGACCTGGAGCATGTTGAAACAAAATCGGCATCGATGTGTGTAACAGCGATCGAAAGACAGCATCCGGTATTTCTAACCCATTAATATAAGCTTCTGCCAATGCCATTTGAGTGGCGTTAATAGCTCTGGCCATTAATCGGGTTGCTTTGTAAGCTATGGGATCCTTCAAAGTCATATCTCCCACTATGGGAACATGCCTTTGAATATCTGAAAATACATTCGTAGAAGTCACTTTGGCACCTCTTAACTCAGCAGACTACTTAGCTAACCGATCGCGAAAAACATCGAGGCGATAAAAGTTGGGGTAGCAATCGGCCGGGAAAATTCTTTTCCCAAGTATTAACTTGGGACTTGTGAATCTAGTGTAGCAAGCTGTTCCGTGAACATCAGTTAAGAATTCACTGATGTTATTACAGCGGCTGGCAACTTTGAATGGTGAGAGTTTAAGTGCTTGGCGCGTGCCAGTAGATCGGTTTCAGTCGGCACCCTAAGCTTTGATGCTAGCGTTAGGAACTCAAGTATTTTAATGAAGCTAAACGTGGGGTCTGGAAGATAGAAAACCTGTCCCGATCGAATCGTGATGCCATGCCGACTGGATGACTGAAAGGCATGATGAAGATTGTGCCAGCCTTCCCCCAAAGTGAGAAATGCCACAAACCAATTGTTTCGACTGTGGTCGTCGGTGACAAACGGTTGCTCACCTGCAATATGGCTCAGAGAGTTGACGGTTTGCACACCATGAAACAGCAGGGTCGTGCTGAGAAAAAGTGCACCGAGATATTCAAGCCCACCGATGTAATACGAAATCGCCCCAAGTGCCACTAGAGGAAGAAAATGTAAACGGTCAATCACTTTTAACACCCGATCGCGCTCAACATCGATCGGTAGCTTGGCGGGAAAGAACCGGGAGGATAATAACCAACCCCCTTGAGACCAATAAAATCCTCTGATCCCCTGAGTCGGGGTATAAGGAGAATGAGGATCAAGATCTTGCTCAACATGTTGATGGTGCGCCATGTGGTGTGCTTTCCACCAACTAGGCCCCATCTGTCCCGCTGCTGCCGCCACAATACTCCCCACCCATAGAACTGGCGCGGGAGCCTGATAGCTTTTGTGAGTGAGTAGGCGATGATAGATGCCGGTCGTTGCTAGCATGCGGGTGATATATAACAATATGATCCATCCGAAAGCGCCCCACGATAAGCCAGTTATCAAAACTAGCAGCGATCCGACATGGCTGACGATAATCAACGCCGGACCCATTAGATAAAAAACAATTGTGATTGGGGAATACTGCCTCATTTTTTCTTCTACTGTCCTGAAAGGATGATTGAACAATCAGTCTAACGATGGAGTTGAATCGCACCAGACAGCACAAGCGAATGTCAACTTGAGCTGACAGTGCGGTTAACCATTTTGCTCCCTCTTGCGCATCAGTTACAAAGGAGCGTGTTCTAAGGGACTGACAGTTGTTCAGTGTTCCCAAGCAATAACATTCAGTTCAGTTCATGCAAACTACTTAATTATATGGACAATGTCGTATAACTCCCAACTCTCAAAAGTATCATCCGGTAGTTACTTTAAAACTCCAGCCATTTTTGGAAAATCCTCACGCCAGGCAACACACTACTACAGCGGCATTCTAGGCCTGCAAGATGACGATGCTAACGTAGGCCACATTTAACTACCACCTCGCTTCAATCCCAATCCCCGGAAGCCTGATTTGCCTGCATCCATTCAATACAGTGCCGTAAGTCCTGCTGCATGCTGGCCCGATCGGTATGATAACGCCGTCCATGCCCCGGCAACACCCAGTCAAACTCGTACTGCGTCAGCTTTTCCATCGACTCAATCTGCGTTTTCCAGTCATACCAGCAAGCTTCACGGAACCCAACTAAATGTCCTTGACTACGGGATAGTGCCAGGTGATCACCCGTAAATAGATAGTGCTTTTGATAGAGCAAAACTGTATGACCTTTAGTATGTCCCGGCACAGGAATAATCAATATATCTGGCGCAAATTCGATCGGCTCAAATCCCGTCAGTTGCTGCTCAACACTAAGCGTCCCACGATTAATTTCATCAGCATGCAAAATCCGTTCACAGCCAAACCGATCGTGCCACTTTTGATGATCAGCCACATCATCCCGGTGCGTCAGATATAGATAACAGATACCACCCATCGCCTCAATTTGTTTCGCCAGTGGCGGTGCAAAGCGCGGTGAATCCACCATCACATTCCCCTCAGGCCGAACGATCAGGTAACTCGCTGCACCAAAGGAACTTTCTGCGTGATAGCCGCAATGATAAATATTATCGACAACCGGAATCGGCAGACTGGCTTGAACCGCCTTCATATCAGTAGGTTTATCCACCGTCCCAATCGAAGCCGTGGGACAGGAGAGGAGCGCCTGCATTGCTGCTAAGCGTGATTTTTCGTCCTGAGGTTGATGATGCACCGCCGACTGACTACCGCGACGCTCAAATACAGCGGGAGCCATCCAACGGCAAGTATCGCAATCAATACAACTCGAATCGACATAGAAATCACCCGCGACGTTTTCCGGGCGACGATTCGCTAGATGGGCCATACGCACCTCCTGTGCTAGCCTGAGTTGCCAAAAGCAATCCAATACACCTTTAACATAACCTTCAGGCTGAACGCTCGACCAAAATCCCTAACTCCTCCAAGGCATCACGCGCCGCATCTTTTTCCGCCGCCTGTTTGCTGCGACCTTCACCTTGCCCATATTTCCGTCCCAACACCTGCACCTCAGCAATAAATCGCTTATCGTGATCCGGACCGATCGCCCCCACAAGAATGTACTTCGGATTTTCGCCATGGGTCGTCAAGGCCCAATGCTGAAAACGACTTTTATAATTAATCTCCAATGCCGGCTCCGCGACTGCGACCACCACCGACTCAAAAAACTGGGTCACATACTGGCGCACGCGATCGACATCACCACAGTCGAGGTAGTAAGCACCAATCACCGCCTCAAATGCACAACTCAATAAATTCGGATTCTGCCGCCCGCCATCCCGTTCGGCCCCCCGACCGAGCCGTAATCGCCCACCTAAATCTAAGCTCACTGCAAACTTCGCCAACTGCCGCTCATCCACCAGCGCCGATCGCATCGGTGTCAACTGGCCTTCTGGCAAATCGGGATAACGGCGATAGAGAAACTCCCCACAGACAAAATTCAGGATTGCATCCCCCAGAAATTCGAGCCGCTCATTATGCTCTGACGCAGCGGAGTTCTCATTCACGTAAGAACGATGCGTCAATGCCTGCTCCAGCAATATCGCATCTCCAAATTGGGGTAACTGTTGCATCATTTAAGCCACTATCACCAGCCACATTAAACCCGTAATCAAGCCGATCGCGCCGTGCTGTGGCAGGAGCTTCCGCCAAGGCTGTTTGGCAATCTTCTGGGTCAGTCCCATACTCAGTAAGGCAGACAATATCAGCACCGCCCCCTGCAAAAATGTAATCACCGCCGGATGGGCCACCCACACTGGCAAATTTGCCCCTCCCGCTAAACCGAACGTGGCTAGTGTTACCGGCAATACCCGACCGGCTTCCGTGAGTCCAAGACTAAAATAATGTGCCATTGTTCCGCCCAGCACCAGCGGGAGATAGCCATACGCTAGTTCAACAAACGATCGAGCTTTAATTTCGCGATCGATCTGGCAAGTCAGACTGTACATCGGTAAAGCGATCGCCACTGGAATCAGCAATGCACCGATCGATGCCAAACTATGCCAGCCAAAATTGCCCAAATTCAGATTGAGCTGCATCAATCCCTTGAGTGCTGGCAATCGATGCAAGAACACCGCCCCAAACAGTAAAAATAACAGCGCCACTTCCGAAGCCATCGGTTTGTGCGTTGTCCACAGTTCAATTCCAGGTGGCCGTAGATTCAGCTCCACCGATCGATGGGGACAGGCCTTGAGACAAGTCATACACAGCACACAGTCTTTGTTATCTTGCAATTGCGCCGGATGCGAATACACCGGGCAGCCACCCGTTGCCTGTCCTTCACCTTTTTCCGGCCCACCCTTATAACATTGGTAAGTGGTGCAAGATGCGGAGCAGATTCCCTGCTGTGCCCGCAATTCAGTCATCGACAGCTTGGCAAACAGCCCATTCATCCCACCGATCGGACATAAATATCGACACCAAAATCGTCGCTCAAATAACACGGAAAAAATCACTGCCCCGGCGGTGATCAACAGCAGCAAGCAACCTGACAAATATGCCGTATTTTCAAGATGCCAAAGCTCTTCCCAGAGCAAGATTAACGTAAATAAGCCAAATAAAAACCACCCACCCACTTGATCGGCAGCCTGTCGCGGCCAAGCCCGCAGCGTGCCTGGGAAAAACTTTTGTGATAGCGTTTGCGCGATTTCGCCATAAATCATAAACGGGCAAAACGTGCACCAAATTCGGCCTAAAAACGGGAAAATCAAGCAACTTCCAAGCCACCACCAATCCCAGAAGAAATTCAGCATCACATTTTGATCGCGTGTCTGCGGTCCGACCATCAGCACAACGACCACAATCGGGAAAACCCAACTGATGACACCATAGTTGATCCGATCGGGATACCACTGACTCCGCAAAAACTGGCGCAATTTCGGATAGGCATTCAGCAAGTTCAATCGGAATCGGCGCGTTTTCTCCCCTGGCGACCACAAGAGTTCCTCGGTCAGTTCCGTAGCTCCGGCTGCCTGGGTCAACGCCCGACTAATGAGGGATTCTAGCTCTCGCAAATTGCCCGGAAAGTCGTATCCTTGCAATCGTCGTAAGGCTTCTGGCGTCAGACGCGGTTTGGCGATCGTGCGCGATCGACAGAGCAAACTCAGGTAATACTCTGCCTGGGCAGCAACATCCGCCTTCCGGACTCGCAGTGGCGGAACCTTCACCGTATGGCCCAACAGATGCTTCTCCGAGACACACGGCAGCATTTTTTCCGCGATCAGCATCAAGCGCGCAGCACAACTGCGCGGCGTCGCTGGTCCAGCTTCCGATCCCCGCAGCGGCATATAGGTCTTCGTCGCCAGCAACTCGGTCAGCGGTTCCTGCAAGGTCGGCGGCAACATTTCCAAGTTGTTTAATACAACGGTGCCTTCACCGACCCAGTCGAGCAATCCCGGCTTACCACCAACGCGACCAAACAAATCCAAACCGTTGGGTTGTAATAAGTTGCAGTCAACTTTGATCAGCGGCAGCTTCCGCCAAGGGGAACCAAAGTGGATCAGAGCGGCAATATTATCTTTCTCTAACCCCGGCTCACCGAAAATCAATACCGATTCACGATCGCTGCAGGCCCGCTTAATCTCTTGCCGCAACCGCACGGCATAGCGACTGCTCCCGACAATGCCTCGCTGCACCTTATTCACCAAGTAGGGCCTTAAGGCCACCTGGCGCTCACGTTCGTACTCCAGTTCCTCGGATACCTGCTGCAATTGCTGAACGAGCTGTTGGGAAACCGCTTCTGCCACTTCTGGATACTGCTTCGCGATCGCGGTCATCTCAGCCGCCGTAACTTCCCAGACAACCACATTACCTAAGGCGATCGTTGTCTGCTGCGCTGGCTGCTGCAGTAAAACTTCCTGGAGATAGACAACTGCGCCCGGCAAAAGGTTGACCACTTGCGCCATGCTGCTAGCGCTTGTGCGATAGGATTCCAAATGCCCTGAGTAAAGAATATAAACTGCCGCTGGTCCCGTATCTTCCAAAATCAACCGTTGGTTTTCGGCCAGCCGCCGTTCGGCAATTGCCGCATTAATCGCTTGTAACGCCCCATCCGAAAGGCCGCTAAAGATCGTATGCTGTCGCAACCAGTCTGGTCGTTGTGCCATCGCCATCGGTTGATCCATGCCTTTACCCTTGAACGTTGAGCATTTTTAGTGGTCAATTCACAGTTCACGCCGAATACGAGGCAACACAATACGTAGCTTGCGCCCCTACCAATCGCTATATTGCCGTTCTTTCAAAACGCGATCGTAAACGGCCTCCGTCTCCGCCGCAATCTGATCCCAGCGAAACCGCTGGCTCAGATCCTGGTAAGCATTCTCGACCAATTGCGCCGAAAACTGGGGATGATTTAAAACTTTTAAAATCCCTGCCGCAATTGAGGCCGGATCATCGCGTCGCGTCACAATCCCCGTCAGTTCATGCTGCACAACTTCGGGCAAGCCCCCAGCATCCGATACAACCACGGGTACTCGCGCCGCAAAACTCTCGAGTGCCACAATGCCAAACGGTTCGTATAAACTGGGGAAAACCGCACAGTCCGCGATCGTCTGAAAGATATCGAGTTCAGCATCTGGTAGGAAACCGGTAAATACGAAGTATGGTCCCAAACCCATCTGCTCAACCTGACGCTGAAATGGCACTGTATTCCCACCACCAATAATCACAAATTTGACTTGTGCATTCAGCGCGGCAATCACCTGTGGGGCCGCATCCACTAAGCGCGCAATTCCCTTCTCGGGTGCCATGCGACCGACATAGTAAACAATTTTTTCCGCATCCTGAGCAAAGTGACGGCGGTATGTTTGAGGATCGTCTTCTGGAGAGATTTGTTTCTTTTCGGAGCGAATGCCATTGTAAATCACATCGATTTTATCCATTGGCATATCAAGCGTTGTCAGCAATTGCTGACGCATATATTTGGTACAAACAATCACCCGCCAAGCCTCGTAGGTCAGCGTATGCTCCTGCTGATGGACATAGCGATGAATATAGGTATGAATGCCCCGATTACGTCCATGCTCTGTCGCATGAATTGTCGCCACTAACGGCAACCTAAAGTGATGTTTGAGGGCGATCGCGCTGTCACCCACAAGCCAATCATGGGCATGCACCAAATCAAAAGGACCTTGATCATGAATCAACTGCCCCCCATAGGCACCGATCGTCTGATTCATCTGCCCCACCCATTGGAGGAAATCGTGACTATGATCAACGATGACCCGATGCACATGCAAACCTTCAACCACTGTGTGAAATGGTAAATCCCCAAATTGCACAGTGACCAAATGCACTTCATGACCGCGCTTCACCAACTCGGGATACAGTTCCGCTACATGCCGCGCAATACCACCCACAATCCGCGGCGGGTATTCCCAAGTCAGCACCAAAATCTTCATGATCCGTAAGGCAATTGCAACCACACATCCATCGAACAAATCGGCGGTCAAGACAGCCCGTTATTTACTCTTGAATAACTGCTCTAAAAATCGTGCTGAGACCAAAACAGCACTCCCCCTTGGCGTATTGAGTTATCTACACTTTACAGGCTGAATGAACTCTGTAAAAATTGCGCGGCCAAAACATGCAAAATCACACAAAGTTTCAAGATTTGATCGAGTCAGCGACTGAGACCGCTAGAATAAGTTGAGTTTCTTAGCATGTTTAAACGCTGATGACGTGTAACGACAAGTGCGCTAGGGGCATTCTCAGCTAGAATCGCTGCCTTCAAACGCTCAACCGCGATCAAGTTATTCCCATGAAGGCTCTTCCTGATCCTCGCTCCCAGTCAAATAATGCATTACAGCTCCTACTTTTTGTGGACCAGCGTCCGGTTTCGCGTGAGCAGATTCGACAGGTGCGTGAGCTCTTGGCAGAAATCGGCCCCGATACACCGTATGACTTGCAAGTGATTGACGTAACGGAGAATCCCCATCTGGCAGAGCATTTTCGCCTCCTAACGACCCCCACATTAATTAGGATTGCACCAGAACCACGGCAAATGTTAGTTGGCGGGGACTTTTTAGCGGAACTCCGCAACTGCTGGCCACGCTGGCAACAATTAATTCAGCAGACCACCACTAATGAACTTTCGGATTTATCCGCATTCAAGACCATACCCACTAATGAACAACATCCAGCGCTAAACAAGGCCAAGCCAAGTGGCACCTATGAACTCGCCTCTGCCTCAGAGCTAATCAAGCTATCAGATGAAGTTTTTCAGCTCAAGCAAGAAAAAGCCGAGCTTCTGGCACAGATTCGATTTAAGGATCAAGTGATTGCGATGTTGGCACATGACTTGCGTAACCCCCTTACAGCCGCAGCGATCGCCGTCGAAACCCTTGATTTGGGATTCCATCCAAAAGCGGGTCAGGTCAGTCGGTTAACCCCGGCACTCATCACCCAGCTGATCCGGCAAGCACGCGCACAGCTGCAAAAGATTAATGAGATGATTACCGATCTGCTCCAGGCTGCCCCTGGTAAAAGCGCTGAGCTAAATATTCATCCCAGGCCGAGCGACTTATCCTCACTATGTCATGAAGTGCTCGAAACGTTAGGTAATCGGTGTCAGGCTAAATCAATTACCGTTGAGACCGACATTCCCACTGATTTGCCCAAGGTCTATATCGATGAAGAAAGAATTCGCCAGGTCTTGATTAATCTAGTGGATAATGCTATTAAATACACCAGCGATGGTGGCAAGATTCAATTATTGGCACTACATCGAACAACACAGAAGGTCCAAGTTAGTCTTTGCGATACTGGCTTAGGCATCCCAAAAGCTGAGCAGTATGCCATTTTTGATGAGCACGTTCGGCTCAACCGTGACCAAGATAAGTCAGGCTATGGAATTGGTCTATATCTTTGTCAGAAAATTGTTCGTTCCCATTATGGCCACATCTGGGTTGACTCCGTATTAGGCCAGGGAAGCTGCTTTCACTTTACTCTACCGGTTCATATGCCATAGAGAATTTTTCTGAAAAAACAATAGTCTCTGATCATATCATGGTTTAAACACCAAAAAACTTGCGTGTTTGTACGGATATTTGAAACGAGGATCTTGGGTTCCGCTGGTCTTACACAACGTCAGTCAGGATTTGGAAATTTGGGTAAAGTTCGGCCGACTGTCCATCTATCGCAATCACCCAAATTAGCTCAAAAAAGCGCTTTTCAGCTGATTTTTCGGCTTTTTTCGTTGAGTCAATTTAGCTATAGAATTGTGATTTAGATCTTGTTGACGACCTGATTTTGATCACGGTATTGTTATGGCTGCTCATTTCCGACTGATAAAAGCCCTGACGCGATTTGGTTGATTTTATCCAAACAAAGTATTTTGTATCGTCCTCGTAAAGGCATTAAAACATCGATTTAGGAAATTTGCATCGCGTCGAAACTGCCGCCGATCGCCAGCTAGCAACCACACTCTAGCTACGCCCAATATTTCGCTTTTTGTTTAAAAATAAACTCTGGGTTGACCGGCATGAAGCAGTTTTAGGATGATCAGCTTTCATTCACACAATTTTAATTAGATTGATTTTCAACCGAATCAAAGCCAATAATCGCTCGATCTAATTATCAGAATTAATCCAACTTAGCGCTAAGTATCAGGGTTAGTTAAGCCTCTAGGTAATACCATCAAATGTGAAATTGCCATATCAATTCTGAATATGCGTATAATTACGGTGTTATTCCCTATGAGCCCAACCTATATATAGTTTTAAGCCAGCACTAGGACATCAATTCTCCTTTTCTCAACCTTGTTTTTCGACTGCTCTGGCGGTTTGCGCGATCGTCCAACCCCACTGTCCCGTTGTCCTATGTGTGTTTTGAGCGGTGGACTAACGTCATTGAAGAATTCACAACGATTTGAGTGCATCTCGATCGGTGTTCTCTTTGCCCGAACGTCAGCCTACTCAAGAATGGCTCACACTGGAGTTCTGTTTAAGTTAATTTCGCTTGAAAATCGGTTGGTTTAAATCATGGGAAAAGAAGTCGTCACAATGTATCGCGATGCCTGGGCATATCAACCTGCAGCACCGGCTGAAGTTGGAGTTTATGAATGTGAAGTCAAGCTAAAATTTCGTTTAATCGAAGAGAAAGCGATTTTCCGCGATCGCGATCAACTTTTGGAGCTATTACTCGAAGCCTTCACTTACGGCAATGATGAGTACATGGAGACACTTACAGTTGATGTCAATACCGAAGAAATGCCTGAAGTAAAGGCTTCACCCAAAATGCGGCGTCAACTGATTCGGCTGCGTAGCTGCAAAGACATTGTGTAGCTTCGAAACGATATAAACTCTAGCCGAAACTCAATTTCGGCAATCATCCGTGTAATTTTTCCCGATACCAACCTGTGATTGAGGTTGGGGTGCATTGACTGAATGTGCGAAGCCGCTCCTCTATCGATAGAGGAGCGGCTTCTTGTCATTTTGAAACAGTCGATTTTCGGTCGGCACCACCGCGAGTCCTAGGTAAATGCGGCAAAATAAGAAGTGCTATCGGTGGCTGTATCCGTTCAGCCTTGTTCGTTTATCTTGAGACTGCCCTATGCCGAGCCTCCAAAATGCCAAAGATCAGCTTGACGATCTGGTGCGTCGCTATCGTTCCCACGCAGACTTTATCGCCATTCGCCTCGAAGCGAGCGAAGGGGCAAATGCCATGATCCGCGGCAAGCAGATAGAAACACTGAGTGAAGCCATGTCGCTCGGTGGGCAAGTGCGCGTCTGTCACCAGGGGGGCTGGGGCTTTGCCAGCTTTAATCGACTCGATCGACTGACCGATCGAATTGAGGCAGCAATCGCGGCCGCTAAGATGATCGGAAATGAGACAACCGAACTCGCTGCCGTCGAGCCGACCCAAACTATCTGCAATATTCCAACACCTAACGGCGATCCGCGGCAAATTTCCCTTGAGGCAAAGAAAGCGCTTTGCGAGTACTATGCCGATCGACTACGTAGCTACAGCCCCAAAATTGCCACAGTGACGGTGCGTTACAGCGACAGTACCCAACACATGTTGCTGGCAACCTCTGAAGGCACACTGATCGAACAATCCTGGTCTGATACAGAAATGCGCTTTGCCGCTACCGCGCGGAATGAGGATCAAGTACGGATTGGTCGTGAGACAGTCGGATCACGGCAAGGGTTTCAGGACTTACACGGTCTCGAGTCCCAGGTGCAAGGGGCAGCCCAACGTGCCGTCGATGCCCTCACACTACCATCCGTAAAGGGAGGAACTTACGACATTGTAATTGACCCGATTTTGACCGGGCTATTCGTCCATGAAGCCTTTGGTCATCTTTCAGAAGCCGATATGGCATATGAAAATCCTGATCTGATGGAGACAATGAGTTTGGGGCGGCGATTTGGACCGGAAAATCTACAAATCTTTGATGGCGCTAAAGTGAGCGGACATCGGGGGAGCTATCAATACGATGATGAAGGTGTATCCGCAACTGACACACAGCTGATTCAGGATGGCGTATTGGTTGGACGCCTACATTCCCGAGAAACCGCTGGCAAGCTAGGAGAACATCCCACAGGTAATGCTCGTTGCCTTAACTATCACTATCCACCGATCGTCCGCATGACCAACACTTGGATTGAGCGGGGTCATACAGCGCTCAATGATTTGTTTAGCGGCATTCGGGAAGGTGTCTATGCCCGCAACTGGCTTGGCGGTATGACCAATGGAGAAATGTTCACATTCACCGCCGGCGAAGCCTGGATGATTCGCAACGGAGAAATTGCCGAACCCGTACGCGATGTAACACTATCCGGTAATGCCTTCAAAACCCTGGCAGACATTGAGGGGATTGGTGATGATTTTTTTTGGGATGAATCCGGTGGCTGCGGAAAAGCCGGGCAAAGCGGTTTAGCCGTTGGTTGCGGCGGGCCGAGCCTACGCATTCGCAACGTGGTTGTGGGCGGCGAAACTACTACCCATAACCAATACAAAAAATAGCCAGGAGAACGTTATCTCCTGGCTAAATAACTGAACAAACTAGATTAGGCTCACATCAAATTTGAAGATGTCGACTGTGAGCTCCTACTCGTCAACGTAATTACATCAAGCCGAGTTGGGCCAGAATACCCTTACCTGTAAGCAATTCAGTGGCAAAACCAATAACCAAACCAAGCATAGCCAAACGGCCATTCAAGCTCTCAGCAAACTCGTTAAAACCAAAACCTTTCTTATCCATGGGGTCTACCTCGTAGAGTTTAGGTCGCAAACTTCTTTATATAAAGTAACACTTCTTAACTATTGTCGCAATGCGATCGGCTATTTTATGTCGGTGTGGTTTCCCGTATTAACTGCGACGATGATTGGTTACACCCAATCCCGCCTTACTGAAAATGTGTGTACGCAGTTGAGCAACCCAGTTTTCTACCTTGGTTTCCATAGGTGTGGAAGACAAGACTGCTAGACTGGAAAAACTGCCGCAACGCATGCGTTATGACCGATCTCTATCTGCTCTTTCACAAACCCTTCAATGTATTGAGTCAGTTCAGCTCCGATGGATCTGATAAAGTGACACTGAAGCAGTTTATTGATGTTGCAGACGTCTATCCTGTAGGGCGATTGGACTATGACAGTGAAGGCCTGATGCTCTTGACAAATGATGGCAATCTCCAACATCGCTTAAGCCATCCCAAATTTGCACATCCACGTACCTACTGGGTGCAAGTTGAGCGTATCCCTAAGAATGAAGATTTAGAACCGATTCGTCGCGGTGGCATCACAATTCAAAACTACCGTACACGTCCAGCTCAAATCGAACTGTGCTCAGAGCCCAAAATACCACCGCGCGATCCGCCAATTCGGTTTCGTAAATCTGTCCCAACAGCTTGGCTCCAAATTACCTTAACAGAAGGACGTAATCGTCAAATTCGACGCATGACTGCAGCAATCGGATTTCCAACATTACGCTTGATTCGCATCGCCATTGGGGACTTACAACTCGGGAATCTTACTCCAGGACAGTGGCGTGACTTAACCCCCAGTGAACAACGACGAACGTTAAAGGTATAGCGCGATCGGATTCGGAAGTAACTGTCAAACCACTAAATCACACCGTTCATACTGGTCTGATTGAAAAAATAATTGAGAATAATCACTTGACACCCCAACAAGTCGCATATGCCAAATTGCCGCTCAAATCTGCGATAGATCACTGCCAGAGCCGATCAAGAAAAGATTGGACAGATTAATGTCTGCTCTCGCATCTCAGCAGACTTTATATCAATGGAACATTAGAACTGCTTCTTCGGAAAATCTAGATTTAACATGCTTACGCTCAAGAAACCCGCGTTAGCGTCTCTCGTGGGTCAGCTTTAATCTGGTCGAGGACCTGTAAAAAATCATCAATCGACTGAAACTGGGAATATACAGAAGCAAAACGGATATAAGCTACTTCGTTTAATTTACGCAAATACTGCAGAACAAATTCGCCAATTTTAGAACTTTCAACCTCACGACCAGCTAAATTCTGGAGATCCGCTTCAACATTGTTCGCAAGAGCCTCGATTTCTGCTGGGGGAACAGTTGTTTTCTCACAAGCAAGTAAAATCCCTTGTTGTAATTTCTCACGATCAAACACTTCACGCTGGCCATTACGCTTGATCACCATCATAGGAACAACCTCGATTCGTTCGTAGGTTGTAAATCGATGCTCGCATTTTAGACATTCTCGACGACGGCGAACGCTCTGGCCGCCATCTGCAGATCGTGATTCTAAAACACGGTTTTCCAAATTGTGGCAAGCTGGGCAGCGCATAACGTGGATTCACCGGTAACAACAACAATTCCTCTCTTTATCATACTGGTAGTGTAGAAAGTCGAACCATATTCATTAATCAACCTAGAAGTAGCGTCAACGTTTTTATGTTGATTTAATCAAGCAGAATGCTAACTGATCCATAATTGGACTGAATCAATATAGTGTCTTTAATATTTGCTTTCGTGGATCAAATAGTTCAAATAAACTATTACAATGGGTTTCAATCCATATTAGCTTTACTTTTTGCTTTAGCGATTAAACATATTCTATACTTATACTTAAATCAAAAATACACTGCCCTGTATGGAGTGCTAATTAGTTTTTATGTTCTATAATCTGTTATTCTTTCAGATAATCACCATAAAATCCTGAATTAATAATTTTATGGTGCCAACATTGATATATCAATACAAATTTCGATTGAATCGGCCAGTCCAGAATTTTTTGAAGAATTATGCTGTTGATATCTCGAGATTCAATCGGTTTTTTTGAATTCTGCCAATACTTCTGCCTTCGTTACAATTTTTTTGTTGTTTGGTAATTATCAGGTTTCCCTGGGTAAGTTAAGTCTTGTGCAGTCTTTAATAAAAAATTAGGATTACGTAATTTCTCAGTGATATATCGATAATTGTTGCTAATACTGCGTAATTTCTCAGTGATATATCGAGGTGATTTATTGAGTGAATCGGATATACCTTTAAGTAAAAGATAATTGATTGTGAGTCTCTTCAAAAGAAATGAAATCAATTTGGGCATGTTATGAGAATAGCTGAATCAAATACCCTTTAGTTGATTCATTAGCTAGATAGCTTAGCCTATCTGAGTCAGGTGTTAGTAATTTTTCGGATGCGTCGGGGGATTTGCCAGTGGTTGCTAAGCATGAAAAGCAGAAGATTCTTGTTGTTGATGATGAGCCCTGTAATCTTGATTTACTTTATCGAACTTTCCACTGGCAATATAAGGTACTAAAAGCAAGTGATGCCCATCAAGCCTTAGATATATTGGCCAATGAGACAGATATTACTGTAATCATTTCCGACCAGCGGATGCCAATGATGAACGGGACAGAATTTTTGAGCCTGACGGCACAAATGTATCCCGATATTGTCCGGATTATCCTAACTGGGTATACCGATTCAGATGATTTGGTTGCAGCAATCAACAGTGGTCAAGTCTTTAAGTACATTACAAAACCATTAGATAACGATGAGTTACGCCAAGTTGTACATCAAGCTGTTGATCTGCACCAGGCTCTGAAAGTAAGGACTCAGGAATTAAGGTATAATCTCCGCCGTGAGAGTCTGCTGAATATGATTACTCAGGCGATCCGGAGTGCGTTGAGCTATGAAGATAGTCTCCGCATGATCGTTGAAGCAATTGGTCAAGCATTTGAGTTGGACTATTGTTTGTTATTGATGAGCCAAGATTTATGCACTCAGGGTAAAATCACGGTCTATCAAGGCGCTTCGCTAGCGCATAGTCAAGCTCAGGGTTTACCTGGAGATGCATCGGCACAAAAGCCTGTTCCGACTCGGGTGATACAAGTTTCGTCACAGGATCAATTAGCTAAGACTGTATTTTGTGTTGATCAGCTGCGTGTGGTTGATGATTTTGCTACTCAAACTGATTTAATTACGCAATTTCCCGATTTAAAGGCCGCTTGTGAAGAGTTGAAATTAGTATCAAGTGTGCTGGTACCCTTAGTTGCGCAGCGTCAGCCGATCGCGTTTCTGGCATTACATCGCACGGAACATAGCGTATCACCTGGTGATAACTATGTTTGGGAACAGACAGATTTGGATTTAGTGAGCTTGGTAGCAACACAAGCCGGTTTAGCCCTAGCTCAAGCCTACTCCTATGAGCAGGTCCGTGCTTCGGCACAGCGTGAGGCATTGATCAATAGCATTACATCAGCAATTCGATCGAGTCTTGAACCAGAGAAGATCTTTGCGGCGATTACTCAACAGTTAGGCCAGGCTTTATCAGTGGATTGGTGCGCCTTGTCGCTATGGACATCTACCGATCGTGAAGTTCAATGTGTGGGGCGATACGATGCGCAACAGAATCTGTCACCGATTAACCAAGAAATAGCGGTGCTCGATCTGATGCAATCCCAGGTGCCGATTGTGGATAACCCGGTGCTTCAAGAAGTGATAAGAACCTTACAACCTTTGGTCCTAGATGATCTAACGCAGCATCCATCGATGACGGTTGGGGAGTTCCGTCCGCCAGCGCGGGCATTACTCGTGGCACCGTTGGTTGCTGATGGGCAGATTATTGGTAGCATATCGCTACGGCAAAATCATAAAGTGCGTTTGTGGCAATCGTCGGAGGTGCATTTAGTCGAGGTCGTAGCGGAGCAAGCGTCGATCGCCGTTCAGCAGTCGCGGCTATACGAAAAGACGAGAAAGCAAGCAGAGCAACTCTTAGAACTTGATCGACAAAAGACAGAATTTTTCCAAAATATCTCCCATGAATTCCGCACACCTCTGACATTGATGGTGGGGCCATTGGAATCGGCAGTCCAGAATCAGCAAGGATTGCCCTCTGATCAGGCCGTGATCGCACTACGGAACTCTCGACGTTTGCTGCGTTTGGTGAATCAACTGCTTGATCTGCAGAAATTGAATGCAGGCAAGATGCACCCGACTTTTCGGCCTTGTAATCTAGTTGATTTTGTCTCGTCAATTGTGGAAACCTTCCGCGCCTATTGTGAGCAGAAAGGGATTCAATTGATCGCTGATTTGCATAGTTTAAGCGACTGTGCGCCAGTTTATCTGGACTTAGAAAAGTTCGATAAAGTGCTTTACAACTTGCTCTCGAATGCCATGAAGTTCACACCGGCGGGTAAGAGCATTACGGTGGGATTGCGGCCCCTCGGTGAACGGTGTTTGTTGCAGGTAGTGGATACCGGGATGGGTATCCGTGACGATCAGTTGCCGCATTTGTTTGAGCGGTTCCAGCAGGCGGAAGGCTCAGAGAATCGGACCCATGAGGGGACGGGAATTGGATTGTCGCTGGTGAAGGAGCTGGTTGAACTCCACAGCGGACAGATTACTGTGGAATCAATTTATGGACAGGGCAGTACCTTTAGTATTTCTCTACCAATGGGCTGCGCGCATTTGCCACCGGATCAAATCGCCCAAGAGCAGGCGGAAGTTGAAATCACCCGTGCTTCTGTGGAACTGGCCGACCTGGAAACAGAGTTGCTTGAGGTGAATGCTCAGGCAATTGATCTGGTTGAACCGATCGACAATGAGGTGCCGTCAGATGCGCAACGGATTTTGGTGGTGGATGATAATGCGGACCTCCGCACCTATATTGCTGGAACGTTACGTCAGCAGGGATATCAGGTCGTCACGGCGAAAAATGGGGCGGAAGGGTTCCAGATCGCCTTTGCGAAACAACCACATTTGATCATCACAGATTTAATGATGCCTGAGGTGTCTGGTTTGGAGATGATCCAGATGATTCGTCACAATGACGTACTGCAGGGGACGCCGGTTATTTTGCTGACGGCGAAAGCGGATGAAGAGACGCAGTTGGCTGGTATGGAGCGGGGCGCTGATGGGTATCTCTCAAAGCCGTTTAACGATCGCATGCTTTTGGCAGAAGTGCGCAATTTGCTCGCGCTCAAGGCAAAGGAACAGAAGATGACGGAGCTGAATAATTACTTAACGGAGTCAGTCTTGCGTCGTTTCTTACCGCCGGTTTTGGTCGAGCGGGCAGCTAAAGGGGATCTGACTCTGGATCTCCGACCGGAGCCGCGCCTAGTGACGGTCTTGTTCAGCGATATTGTGGGCTTTACGGCACTATCAAATACTTTAAGGTCGCGGCGGATGGCGGAAATGCTGAACCAATATCTCGCGGCTATGACGAAGGTTGTATTTGAGCATGGCGGTACGGTAGATAAATTTATGGGCGATGCGATTATGGCGTTGTTTGGTGCGCCGGAAGATCTGACGCCGAATGAACAAGTACGACGAGCGATTGCGACTGCACGACAAATGTATAGTGCCCTTGATGAGCTGAACCGTCAGTGGTCGGAACAGGGGTTGCCAGAGATGAAGTTCCGCTGTGGGATTCACCAGGGAACCGCTGTTGTGGGGATGTTTGGCGGGGCTGGACGATCCGACTATACGGCGATCGGACCCTCGGTTAATATTGCGGCACGATTACAATCAGCAGCGGTTCCCGATCGTATTCTCGTCTCAGCAGCGGTTGCGGATTATATGGATGAAGATGGGATTGAAAAAGGTGAATCGCTAATTCTGAAGGGTATCGATGAGACCGTGTTAACGTTCTGGGTGACGCCGAAGTCAGAGGCCTTAACGCCGATGTTACAGGCGTCTTGATGAGTGCTGTTGTGCGTTAACCACTTTTCTGGTCGGCGCGCGCATGAAAACAGTGAGTAATCGTTGTTCCCAAGTGCGGTCGATTTTGCTGTCTCTAGGCTAGACTGAATTCCGGTCGATATGGCAATGCTGTAATGCCGCCTCCTGAGAAGAAGAAAATACTTGAACCGATCGATCTACGGATGCGATCGCCGGAAGCGCCAGAGATTTGGTTGTTACGAGTTTTTGGTGCGTTAATGTTCCATACAGTGTTGCTGTTTGGGGTCCGTTTTGCTTGGACGGAAATGATCGTAGATAGTGGCAGTGGTGCGGGCGCGATCGACTTTATAGAAATTTCGACGGTCGATCTGGCGGAACCAAGTGCGTCACCTTTGCCCAAGGCTGAGAATGTTGAGCCATTAGCGAGCCTCAAGCCAATACCGCCGCAACCTATAGCGAAACCAGTGTCGCCTGATCAGACTGAGATTTTAGCTCAAGTACCAAAGCCGCTTCCGAGCTCTCAGCCAACACCAATTGCTCAATCGCCCGTGATACCGGAGGCTTCGCCGAAGCCTGTAGCAAACCCCAGTCCTAGTTCTCAACCAAGCCCCACACCGAGTCCCAGTCCTCAACCGAGTCCCAATCCTCAACCGAGTCCCAATTCTCGACCAAGCCCTACACCGAGCCCCAGTCCCACACCAAGTCCCAGTCCTCAACTCCTACTCAGCAAGGACCCGCTCAATCTGGGCAGCGTTTGCCGCCGCCGCCAAAACCCAAACAAGATGGTCCCGGTCAGTCTGGACAACCACAGGGTGACGGTAAGGTTGGAGTATTGTCTGACATTGATGGTATACCCCAACTCACTGAGCGCTCAGCCAGGGAAATTGATGGGACGGCTGATCTCGAAGTGCTAGCTCGATCGTCACCGGGATTAAGAGTGAATCTACCAGTAAACTCTGGTGAAGTATTGTTGGTGACAGTTCGAATTGCGATTGATCGAGATACTCAGCGCGTATCGATCGATGGTGGGCAGAAGGTTATGGAGGTGTTGCCGGATAGTCCTGCGATCGAGGCTAACCTGGTTAGTCTTAATGAGTTACAGCTAGCGGTGGAAGAGATTCTGAAAGATTATCAGTTTCAGGTGACTTATCAGGGCGATTCGACCCAGTCTGCAGAATGGACACAGTGGGAGCTAACGCTTTCAATTCAAATTTTGTAGACGAGTGACCTGAGACTGCATGTGATACAATGTTGGGCGAATATACACGCGGGTGTAGTTTAGTGGTAAAACCTTAGCCTTCCAAGCTAATGATGGGGGTTCGATTCCCCCCACCCGCTTTTTCGGTTGGATTTCTGGAATTTTTGATGTCAGGATGTGGCGTTAAACGCTGTAGACACTGATGTGGCAAAGCTCTGGATGATGTGAATCGGGTTTATGGCGAATTGCACGGACATATTTTTGATTAACCCGATCGCTAACTAGAAACTGGACATCGTATCTGGGAATTGTATCCGTCGCCATAATCGCAGTAGTGATATGTGTTTTGTATAGTTCAAACTGAAATCGCATTGGCGTTTTCGTTTGGTTCTTAATCCTTAAGTCTTTGTAGCCGTACACAACCGTGGCATCGGACCCCAAAGGCGCAAACCGTGTTTCATCAGTGTAAATATCCTGGGAGTGGGAATGCCGCTCTAATACTTCAAAGTCCGTATGCAGTGCTAATAGGTAGATTAAGCCCGATAACTGACATAAGCCGCCACCGACAACTGCTTTGAGTTGGTTATTGACGAGGGCACGACCAGCGCGATACCCGCGTTCTTTCTTCGGTGGCCCCACCAAGTGCCAAAATGAGAAGATCTGCCCCGGGGCAATTACCACGGATTCTAGCTGTTGGATGGCGGTTGCGAGGTTATGCCATTTGTTCTCGGCATAGGCAGATGGCTTGAGTTCCTGCGATCGCTGGATTTGGGGCTGCCAATCGGCGTCGGCGATCGTGCCTCCTGTCGTGGCAAACGATGTCCATGAGCCCGATCGTCGATCGTGCCACTGTCGTCGAGTTGCTTGCAAACCCACTTTCCATTCATGGGGAATCGATCGGGTAATCGGTGTTAGCCAGCGCATGATGCTGCAACTATTCTGTAGAGAACGACTATTCCACACATCATACAAACCCTATCTCAATCCGGACGATGCTTTGCGGTAATTTGTAACGTTGGAGCATGGTTAAGTTACTTTGATTGTCGCTGTTGCAGCTTTGATTCAAGTTGGTCAAGTGTGCGATCGATGCTGGCACGGATGTTGTGCAGCAGGTATAGGTCTTCGTATTTCAGCCGTGCGAGTCCTTTGATGACGTAGGTTTTGTAACGATCGTTCAATCCAATACGATCCATCAGCTTCAAAGCCGACTCCTTCAGACTGGCGTACTGCTCGGTGGGCATCGCTTCGCTGTTGAGCCGTTGATCGGTGATTTGCACCTTAGTTTGCGCTTCAGAAAAGACAAAGCTAAACACCATCACCGCTTGGGCGAGGTTGAGTGAAGGATAGGTGCAACTTTGGGGAATGGTCGTTAGTAGATCACATAGGGCAATGTCGTGGCGATTCAGGCCCGATCGTTCGCCGCCGAAGACGATCGCGACCTTTGGCAAACTGCTACCTTTATCGGCCAACACCTGGGGCAACTCCCGAATTGAAACGTAGTGATGTTTCTCTAAGCGATGGCGGGCAGTCGTGGCACAGGCTAGATCGATGTCATGGAGCGCGGCTTTGAGGTCATCGTAAACTGTCGCGCTTTCTAAAAGCTGTTGTGAGCCGTGGGCAAGGACTCTGGCTTTTTCGCTGAGGTGATCGGCTTTGGGGCGGACAAAGCGCAGATCGCGATGACCCATGGTATTCATTGCACGGGCAGCCGCACCGATGTTACTGGCTTCTTCTGGCTCAACGAGGATGAATGCAAACTGGATCACGGTAATCTAGTGCAAGGGCCGTCAAACATCATATACTGCCACACCTAATGATCACACCCGATGCGCTAAACCCGCCTGTGCTGGTCGATTGTGAAAAAGTTTAGTGGCAGGCTTGGTGCTGAAGCGTAGTACTTCCAAACGACTATTGGCTGTTCGCTACTATGGTACTGATGCGATGAGAGCTGATACTTTAACGTTTAATTCCTTGCTAGGAAGGGCATTCAAGGAGATACGATCAATCAAATGCCGTAGGGTAAAATATTTTGAGCGATCGCAACTTTAAACTTCTTAATAATTTCTTGGGAATTACTACTAGGAAAATGCTGAATCGGGCGAACGCTAAAAAGCCACTAAAGCCAGTTTGCCCATCACAGCTTGCGTAAGCGATAACCTTGCCCGCGTACTGTTTCAATCCAACGGGCCCCCAGCTTTTTCCGCAAATAGCCGACATACACATCGACAATATTCGAGCCTGGATCATAGTCATATCCCCAGACCCGATCGAGAATTTGCTCACGGCTCAGCACCATCCCTTCCGCCCGGAAAAATGCTTCCGCCAAATTAAATTCTCGCCCTGGCAACTCAACCCATTCACCATCTACCTTTGCCTGATGCGATTGTAAATCTAACTGTAATTCCCCATGCTCCAAGATGATTGCTTCTTGCGCTTGATTGAGTGCTGGTGGCGATCGCAACCGGGCCTTGACCCGCGCTAATAATTCTTCAAATCGGAAAGGTTTCGTTAGATAGTCATCGGCACCTGCTTTAAAGCCTGCCACTTTATCATCAAGATCATCACGTGCAGTCAGAATCAGAACTGGCGCTAGCACTCCTTGACCCCGGATTGATTCCAACACCTGCAAACCGTCTTGATCCGGTAGTCCTAAATCCAGAATTACCAGATCAAAATTATTCGCCAACGCCAGTGTCACAGCACTCTCTGCTTTAGTTGTAGTTTCTGTGTTGAAACCCTCAGCACGGAGGCCCTTTTCCACAAAGCTGGCAATCAGATATTCATCTTCAACGATCAAGATACGGTGCATGCTGAAACGAGGTGATTGAGTAGCGGCATTAACCAGAGGGAGCAGGGGAGCTTAAATAAGGTTAGATGGGCTATTTTAAGCAATTATGATCAGTATAAAAGCCGATTCTAGCGATTTATCTCAGATTTGCCATTAGTTTAAGATGGTTCAGATTGCTAACGATCTTAAGTGTTAATGTTTTGCATTTTTCTTCATGTTTTACTTGATATATTTAGGATCCCGCGACTTACAGAATTATGTTGAATGTCGCCCCTTGACCGAATGTGCTTTCTAGCTTGACCGAACCCCCATGCGCCTTCGCGATCGCTTTTACAATTGCCAATCCCAATCCCGAACCGTCCGATCGTTGTTGGTTTCCGCCCCGCACAAAGCGCTCAAAGATCTTTTCCTGGTCAGCACCGTCAACGCCTTGCCCCGTATCGCGGACCCAAAGATACAGCTGATTTCCTTCCCGTCGCGACCCTAAAGCGATCGTGTCAGCGGTATTCGTATGCCGAATGGCGTTTTCGACCAAATTACACATCGCTTCAGTCAGGCGTTGACGATCGGCGGTGCAATTCCCCGCGGCCACCTCATCCATACACCAATTGCGGGTTGCTAATACCTGGACCTTAGTGAGTAGCTCCGTCATGAACTGCGGTATCGACGATCGTCTCTAAGTGCAGAAAATTAGGGTGTTCACTCTGAGCCAGCAAGATGAGTTTACTCACCAAGTGATTCATGCGATCAAGCTCTTCAACGACTAATTTTTTGGTTGCCTCAATCTCTTGCGGATCGTTGCCCATTAGTTCTAAATGTCCCCACACGATCGTGATGGGTGTTCGGAGTTGGTGTCCGACATCGTTGAGCAAATCTCGCTGGCTTTGAAATGCTAACTCTAGCCGATCCATCATGCGATTAAATGTCATCGCTAGATGTGCTAACTCACCGTTACCTTGTGCTGGAATCCGCTGACTTAGATCGGATGCGCTCACGCCTTGAACGGCGCTGTTCAGGGTTTTGAGCGGCTGCAGCGTTTTCCCCATAAACCACCAGCCCAGTACCAAAACCAGCAGTGCTACCAGTCCTACAGATTGCCCCGCTGCCCACAGTAATGTAAATGCTTCCTGCTCTTCAGAATCGGTAGAATGCACAATCACCAGCGCCCCCAATCGCTGATCGCCAGTGTTAACGGGTTCCACGTGATAGATCAATCGGTCAGGTTGCGGTGCTGTAATCAGAATTTCTCCGCTTGTTTGCGACTTAATCGTCTGTTTTAATTGCTCAAATGCCGGTTTACCAGGCTGTAAAGCCTCAGGCAATGTTACTGGAGTGGATTGATACAATGTGCCATTGATCATACCGAGCAAGAATGTGTGCTCCGGCGGCACGCGATTTCTCAAAAAGGCGCTCATCAACGTTTTGACTTCAGCGGTGTTGTGTGGGCGCGGGTTGAATGCGACTAATCCGTGGTTTTGCTCCACATGCCGAATATTCGCTTGATCAATCAGCGTTAAATTTCCCGCGCGTAAATTTTGAAAATCCTCTACTTGCTTAGCGATGTTGCTTAATATGCGTGTCTCAAGTGCGGCAAGCATCGAATACTTCATTAGCGGTAAAAGTAGCAGCACCGACCCTGAGAGCAGACCGACATGCCACAGCATTAGTCGGGTACGCGTTTCCCGCAGCCATCCTTGATGGGTTTTGGCATGATTAGGTGCGGGATATTCGATCGATCGAGGCTTAACAGACATGATGAGGGAAATTCGCGTATATTCCAGCCTTGAAACCGTTATCACAGAGTCATTGTGCTGCCTTTGGTGCCATGTAATCAAGCAAGTTTATGTATCGTGCCGCAGCACTTTTCCAATATAGATTCAAAGACAACTGAAATCACTACAACACGCTATCTAAGCGTTTATTTTCTATACTGAATTCCATAAAAAAACCTCTATCGTTTATCGATAGAGGTTTTCCCTATCCAAGGAACGCAGGGTATGAGGTCCACTGATAGCGACTCACGAACCAAGGTATCAGATTACCTTTATATACCTTGAAAAGAGTGAAAAGTTCATGAGAATTATATGAGAAAATTCTCATCAAATCCCGGCATTGATTTATGATGAAACCGTCATAGATTCAGATCGGTTTGACTATGGGCGTTGACATTAAACTGATTATCAAAATCCGAAAGGTGTGCTTGTAAAGTAGTCCTAGTCGGATTTTGTGCTTTCCATGCGAAGCCGCGCGCTGGAGGTGAAGAGACATTCACAGTCTGCCGTTGGCATAAAAAAACCTCCAACCGTAAGACGATAGAGGTTCCGAAATTCAAGAAGTAAAGAATATGCGCATATTATTAGGTAGTCACTCACGATCTGACAAAAAACCTGTTGCTGAATTACCAATCTCGAGCGATCGCAACTACAGCTTTATTGTTCAGTGGCAGAAGTAAGATTCTATACATCCTATCAAGCTATTCCGCATGCGGCAATGTACTTGGCGGATCAATATTCGAGATTTGTATTGATCTCATGACGTTTCAAGTGATGATGTAAGGCTCTCGCCGCGCTGGTGAGTTCAGCGAAGTAAGGGTGTTAAACTCTGTCTGGGTTGGGGTCATTCTTGCAAACCGCTGAATGTATTGTGGTTATTCCATGCTGACCGAGGCAGTCAATATGCAAGTTCAGACTATCAAACGGCATTGCAAAATGCAGAGATTCAATGCAGCATGAAGCGTCGTACAAATTGCTGGGATAATGCAGTTATTGAATCTCTTTCCCTTGTTCAATTTGAGGAGCAATACTGGCTCTCTCTAAATCAGTTTGTTGTCGCTTAAGTTCACTGTCTACTACTTCGGGGGAGGATCAGTAATAACGTACTTTCCTTTAGAGCATGTCACAAACTCTCAAGCTAGCTGTCAACGGTACTCTTATGCGAGGACTCAAGCTTAATCCTAATCTCCTTGATGTTGGGGCTACCTTTGAGCGAGAAGCTCAGACCGAACCGACCTATCGAATTTGGTCTATCGATGATCAATATCCAGCGATGGTTAAAGTACGCGAGGGCGGTGTGGCCGTGGCCGTTGAGGTTTGGCAAGTGCCCCTCGCAGGGCTTGGAACCGTACTTAGCCAAGAGCCACCAGGGCTAGCCATTGGCAAACTAAAACTGCACGATGGTGAAGAAGTCCTAGGTGTTATTGGTGAAAGCTTAACCGTCGAAGGAAAGAAGGAGATTACCCAGCATGGCGGGTGGCGAGCCTACTGCAAGACTCTTTAACCTCGATGGAAAAGTATTTGCACATGAGGGATTCGATTGCTGTGCTTTAGATGACCTCCGGGGCATTGGCAAATCACCTACATGTTCGAGAATCCACTCCAATACGTCCGGAAAAGGTTCCCCAAAGAGGTGCTGAGCAGCAGTGGTACCATCCGGTCGTTCGAGATCAAAATTATAAATAATAAGGAAATCTAAACGTTTAACTTGCTTCCGCCCGCGCTAATAGTCGAGTTTCAATCGATTGACGATAGAGCATAAATGCTGCATCATCGCGCTGGGTAGTCACACCGGGTCAAACGATGCAAATCTTGCTGGTCGAGGATGATACTCACTTGTCAACGTCGTTGAACGAGGCTTTGGTGGCTCAACGATATGTCGTTGATTGGGTGAAAGACGGCGAAGCGGCCTGGGAAATGGTAAACAGCTTTACCTATGACCTCATTCTGATGGATCTCACTATTCCCAAATTGGATGGCATCCAGTTGTGTCAACGCCTCAGAAATCATGGCCGCCGTATTCCGGTTTTAATGTTGACTGCGCGTGATACTAGTTTGGACAGAGTGATCGGCCTGGATGCAGGGGCCGATGCCTATATGGTGAAGCCCTTCAACCTTCAAGAACTGCTGGCTCAAATTCGGGCATTACTGCGTCGCGGGCAGGAAACCATGACCCCAGTGCTGCAATGGGGTAGCTTGCAGCTAAACCCTGTCACCTATGAGGTCACGTATCAGCGATCGCCCATTCGCCTGACGCCTAAAGAATTTGCGTTGTTAGAGGCTCTGTTGCGCTACGGCAGACGTGTCCTAAGTCGGCCGGCCATGATTGAGCAGGCATGGCCCAATCAAGAAACCCCCGAAGCTGACACGATTAAAAGCTATGTCAAAAATCTGCGAGCCAAACTCAGAGCCGCTGGGGCTCCCAAAGATTTCATCGAAACCGTTCACGGCGTCGGGTATCGGTTAAAGGCAGTGGATTAAAGTTCGTTCGGGTTGAGGCCGGAACTGGAGAAAAGCGTCACCTAGCAAGTTGTGAAATGCTAATAATCTCCCCGTTTTCTCCACACAATCGTCCTTAAAACTCACACTTCCGCTCTGTACTGTGAAACGCAATGTTTCAGAAGACTTAATTTTCTAGCGCTGCCAAAAGACCTTTTGAAAGTGTAGCAAAAAATACGGTTTTGGCGCAGATTTGTTTTTTTCTGAAACCCACAATTGAGACTTGATTTCCCGTTAGGCCATGACCTTGTTGTGGCGGCAGTGGGAAATGTCATCACTCAATTTCAGTTAATCGAGAGGAGGGAGTCCCCCATGACTGAGAACGATCCATTGCGATTTACTACCACCGCTGGCACTACCGAAGTGGCTGAAATACCGCCCCTGGCGGAAGACAGTCAAGGCCTCGACATGATCTATGGCCTGCATGCCAAGCCGCCCCTGCGGGACACCATCGCCGCTGCTTTGCAACATGTGCTGGCCGCTTTTGTAAACATTATTGCCCCCGCTTTGGTGGTCGGTAATGCCATCGGCTTAGAAGCGACCGATATCAGTTTTCTGATTAGTATGTCGCTATTTATTTCCGGCATCGCCACCTTTATTCAAGTGCATCGGGTGGGGCCGGTGGGGTCCGGTTTGCTGAGCATTCAAGGCACCAGTTTTGCCTTTGTGGGCACATTAGTCACCGTCGGTACAGCGGCTGTAGATGGCGGGCGATCGCCCACTCAAACCCTGGCTTATCTCCTCACCATTTGTATGCTGGGAGCCTTTGTTGAAATTATCTTGAGCTTTTTTATTGAACCGCTCAAGAAGGTGATGACGCCGCTCGTCAGCGGCATTGTCGTCGTGATGATTGGGTTGAGCCTGATTCGGGTGGCGATTACCGCGATGGGGGGCGGCCCGGCGGCGATCGCTTCCGATACCTTTGCGACGCCCCAAAACCTGATGGTTTCGCTGCTCGTGCTCACGGTCATTGTGGTGCTTAACTGTACCCGCAGCGCCTTTCTGCGCATGTCAGCCATTTTGATTGGTCTGGTGGTGGGGTATCTGGTGGCTTGGCCCCTCGGCATGTTGAACTTCGGTGGCCTGAGCCAGTTGCCCTACGTGACCGTGCCGATTCCGTTTCGTTATGGCTTTGGCTTTGGGTTCGCGGGCTTTATTCCCTTAGCTTTCTTATATGTGATCACCACCATTGAGTCGATTGGCGATCTCACGGCTACCTCAATGCTGGTGGGCGAACCGATTGAGGGTAAAACTTACCTGAAGCGGGTCAAGGGCGGCATTCTGGGCGATGGGGTGAATTCCCTCATTGCCGCTTGCTTCAACACATTTCCCAACACCACCTTTAGCCAAAACAACGGCGTCATTCAGCTGACGGGGGTGGGCAGCCGCTATATCGGCTACTTTATTGCGGGCTTTTTGTTTCTGCTGGGGCTGTTTCCCATCATTGGCGGATTGTTTCAAGCGATGCCGCAACCAGTGCTGGGGGGAGCGACCTTGCTGATGTTTAGCTCGGTGGTCACTGCTGGGATCAAAATTTTGCACGGGGTTAACCTGAGCCGCCGCAACACCTTGATTTTGATCGTTTCGATGGGCCTCGGCATGGGGGTCGCCTTTGTGCCCGACATTTTGGCGAATACGCCTTACCTAATCAGAAGCGTCTTTTCCTCCGGGATTGCCACGGGGGGGATGACAGCGCTGGTTTTGAATATGGTGATTCCGGGCAAGCGCGAGTAGTGCGCCCCGATCAACCCAACAACGTTCCTTTGACGGCACACATTTATTCGAGGGGGAGGGTGACCACGACGCGGGTACCCTCCCCCTCTTTGCTGTCGAGGTGCCAGTGGCCCCGGTGCAGCTCGACACAGACCTGGACGATCGCCAAGCCCAAGCCGGTGCCGCTAATGTCGCCCACATTGCTGCCCCGCTGAAAGGCTCCCCCCATGCGCGCCTGATCGGCGATCGGAATGCCGATGCCGCGATCGCTGACCTGTAGGGTCGCCGTCTGGTCATTGCTGCTCAAGTTGACGTGAATCGGCTGGTCTGTCGGTGAATATTTGGCGGCATTGGTTAACAGATTGCTCAGGAGTGAGCTGATCATTTTTTTATCCCAAAAGGCTTTAACCGGTGCACCGTCATCGGCAAACTCAATGGTTTGGGAAATGCCCGCCTGCGCTTCCGCAATCACCTGCCGACAAAAAGAGCCGCCCTCTAGCAGCTCTGGGCTGAAATCGAGCTTGCCCACTTCCGCCCGCGTCAAGGTAAGCAAATCGGCAATCTGCTGGCTCATCTGCTGTGCTGTCAGATGAATCCGCGCTAAGCTCTGCTGCTTTTGAGTTTCAGAAAATTGAGCGGAGTTAATTTGCAGGGATTCCGTCGAGAGCAGAATGGTGCTCAGGGGCGTGCGTAGCTCATGGGAGGCCATGGAAAAGAACCGCAGTTTTAAGTCCTTCACTTGCTGACTGCGGATGAGTTCGTTTTGCAAATGGTGCAAGAGCAATACCAGACTGCCCGTCAGCAACAGCCCCGTCAGCAGCGTCGCTGCCGTGCTGTAGAGGGGGGACAGCGGATAGATCGCGGCGGGCATAAAGGTGACCACCCATTCCTGCTGTCCCAGGCTGAGGCTGCGGGTACAGGTCTGGGGGATGGGGCAAAGGACCCGCGATCGCTGGTGCTGAGCCGGATCGGAATCACGGGTCAAGGCCTTCACCGTGCGGTTCTCGGCCTCATAGCGACCGAGAAATTGCGCGACTGCGGGTGCCCCTTGATCCTGCAATTCAAAATCAATGGCATAGCTTAGGCCTTGCAGCGCTTCTTCCACCACATCGGCCACGCGAAACACCCCGAGCAAAATGCCCTCGAACTGTGATCGCCGTAAGGCTTGAGAAGCAGGCACCGTACCGGTTTGATAGAGGGGCAGCACCACCAAAAACCCATACTGATCGCGCTGCTCTTGCACGAGCCGCACCCGACCAGTGACGTGAATCTCGCCGCTATCGCGGGCCGGTTCAATGGCCGCCACTCGGGTCGGGCTGGAGTTGAGGTCAAATCCCAATGCCGCCTCGTTCCCCATCAAGGGGGCTAGATAGGTGACGGGAATGTAGTAGGGCCGCTCCCGCGATCGCTGTAAGCGCCCATTCCCATCAAGCTCCGTAATCTGAAAGTTGACATAGCCTTGGGCCTGCATCTCTGATTCATAAGCGGTCCGCTCTCCCTGCTCCACTAGCGGAGCCCATTCCAGTGCCTGAATGCCGGGATACTCAGCCAGCGATCGCGCCACAAAAGCAGCGAATTCTGATGGCTGTACCGGCTTCTGGCTCACACCGTAGTGATCGCCCAGAAATATGAGAACGGTCGTATAGCGGTTGAGGCTGCGCTGAAGTGCAACGGTCAAGGTCTCAATCTGTTGCTGAAACTGACTCTGCTGTTGTGAAACTTCCCAACGATAGACAAACCGGGTGGCGATCGCCGACAGACAGACCCCGACGCTCGTGGTAATACCTAAAATCAATATTTGACGAAAGAGTTTGGGAGGCATGGCTAAAGGATAGAGCATTAGTGATGCAGAAAAGTCTTAAAAGCCTTGCTGGACAGCAAAAATAGAAAATAGAGTAAGGGTGAATCCAATCCTGCGACCCAATAAACTTGCGTGAGAAAGTTTCAGATGCTGGAAGCCTGTTGCGGATTTGTATTCTTATGCCGGTTTTACTCGATGACAACCTGAATGCGGAAATGTGAGTTTTCCCGCTCACTGGAATGGGGAGCCTGTCACTGTCTAGAGAGAAAAATCTGCTCGGGTGAGAGCTTGCCATTAAGGTATGCACAACGATGCGCCAGCACATGCGGAACATGGCTGACTTCCCAGGATGCTCCTGATATTTTGATGCGATTGCCAATTCGCTTGATCAAAGATTCCACATCCCCCGAGCCGATCGGCATCCCTTCGGCCTGGTAGTAACCGTAGTTGGGGATGCGTTCTCGATGACGCTCTCAATACCCCCGAAATTTTCTCGCCTCCTCCGAATTACAATCCTCGAATAGCTGACTTGCCTCATCTGCCGCTCCTCGCCAAAGTAAATCCTCGGCTTGCTTGAGCCGCTGGTTCGAGCCGGGTATCTCATGCAGATTCTCCCGCAGATGATACCAATCGAGAATCTCGTTGCGCCGCTCTGGCTCTGCGATTTGGTCATAGACTCCCCAAACCCCGTCATGACCATCGCCCAGGCAATCCACTCGGTCATCCATTGGTTGGTGGTTAGCCCACCCGACCAGAGCATCGTTATCCTTGAACCAGGCCATGCCTTGCTGTTGCTCCAACAAGTTCAGCGCTTTGTACGCCCGCCACTCCGATTCTTGACCCTTGGGAGTCCGCAGGCGAATCATCCCGCCATCCAAGCTCATCTGAGTCACGGGCTCATCGCTGTTGGCCGCTTCAAACTTCTGACGCTGAACCAGCCGTTGCTGCGTCTTCTGGCTCACCCGCCTGCCCGTTTGTACTTCTACTTCTTCCATCGTCTTTTCGTAAGACAGAGAGGCGCTCAATCGTAAGCAGCAGGTCTCCAGATAGGGGCTCAAACGACTGTAACTCGAGATTCCTAGCGCTGTCGCTTGCTCACTGAGGATTTCTAATCGTCCGAGGAGGCTGTTGAAGATGCGGGGATATCCTTGGCTGGTTCCACTGGAGGCTTCGCAAAAAAAGCCCCTATCGTCGGCGAGACATGCTCTTGCAGTTGGCTGCGAATCGTCGATTCGATCCCACCCAGGTTGGACAATGGCGCTTCCTGCTCGACTGCTTCTTGGTACAGGAGCTCTGCAATTCGACGGCTACACTGCTCTAGTTCTTGGCGCTCTTGTTCTGTCATCTGACACTCCGGCTGAATCAACTCACCACAGCCTAATTTTTCTCTTCAGAATGTGACAGGCTCCCCTGGAATGGTTGTCAGGCATTTATTTTTTATACTTTTGTGAGGTGTTATATAATTTTCCGAAATTAATATATGCCTGAATGCAATTACTTCGGTGAAGTCTTGCTGGAAATGGAAAAACGATTAAATGGCAAAGGATTAGTCTTCTATCTTACGAATGATCTGCAACAGCTACCATCTTATGGAACAAATGTCGTTGTATTGGTGATTGGCGATGAATGGTGCCGTATCCTGCTTTACTCGCATAAAGTTAGAGCTATATTTAAATGCTATGGCACTCTGCCTATACTGGGTTGTAATCCGTTTCTAAACTTATCCTACTTAAATCTACTGGCCTTAGTTCAATATCTGCGGATATGGCTGCTGCGTGTAGCAGGTGTAACTAATTTTTATTTTCAAAAGGTAAAGAATTTTCTCTCTGGGAAATCATAAATTCCACCAATTTATGATATTCCTATAGGCTACTATAAACAATTAGATTTGCCGTTAAAGCCGATCGAGCAGCGTACTTATGATGTTTCCCTTCGCGGGAGTGTGGTGCATCTAAAATATTCCTTATGGTCGCTCAAACGTTGGCTAAAGACACCAAAAAATCTATCGCGCAAGCAGATGCTCGATGCACTTGAGCCGATTCAGAAGAAATATCCCGATCGCAATATTCAAATGACAACCCAGCAATTTTTTGTCGGGTTTGCCGCGAATAGTGATCAGGCAGCAGAGGACTACTCACAAGAAATTTGAATACTAAAATTTGCCTTGTGCCCAGGGGAACTTCGTTTGAGACCTATCGCTGCTTTGAGGCATTGCGATACGGCTGTATCGTAATTGCAGAAGCGTTGCCCCCGCGCTGTTTCTACAAGGATTCTCCGGCATTTCAGGTTGACGACTGGCGTGAAGTCGAGTCGATTCTGCTGAATTCAGGCCAGGATCAACGGCTGCTGCAGGCAAAACATCAGGAATGTTTAGATTGGTGGAACACTAAATGTTCAGGAATCGTCGTGGGAGCTTATATGGCGAGCCAGCTGAATCGATTGAATTGATAATAACCGAATGCTGCGAATACCGTGAAGGGGCTGTTAATGACTTAAGCGCAACACTGACGCTGATTTTGCTGATGCTGTTGTTGTTGGAGAGTATGACTCCCAGCATCGCTTCCTCTCTAAGCATTACTGTCCAACAAGCCAACAATGTATTGATATATATCGGTTTCAGCTTCGCCTTTGAGATGCATATCTTTTAGCTCAATCAAACCTTTCGCTAACTTTGGTGCCTGTTTTTTATAACTGTTGTGGGCTGAGAGTAAATCTGTGAACACTTCCTCCTCAATCTGCATACGATTGGCATCTTCGATCAGTGGCGCTTGATATTCGGTTGCCTCAACGTTGTAGCGCAGTAAAAGAATCAATGCTCCACTCAGTTCCTGCAGCACTTGTTGCAGTTTGCGCGTGTCGAGATCTAAGCGATCGAAGCCAACCTTCCCCTCAATTTTCAACTCAACGATCGGGGCAGTGTCTGGCAGCAGCTTTTTCCGCTGGATGGCAGTTTGAATGGTCGCGATCGTTGCCTGTTCCAATTCTTCCAGGCTTTCTTGCCCGTTGGTGTTATGGCGCAATCGGACGATTGCCCGTTGATAGTAATCCTGTGTTAATGTCGCGGTGATGCCTGTCGTGCTGATGTCAACCAGATAAGCACCGCGCGTGAAATCCGCTTCCTGAATATTGTTCGCTTCCAAAGAGCCAGGATTAAAAATCCAACCCTCTACCTCATAGTTTTTGTGGATATGTCCTAGACCAAGATAATCGACGCCAGCTTTTTTTAGTGGTAGTAGCTCATCGTAGCGCAGTGCACCTTGGTAGCGGGCGATTTGGCCCTCAAGGCCATGATGAAACAGCATTACGTTTGGACCATTATGGGCAGGCAGGTGCTCGATCGCGGCGGCTAATGCGGTAATTGCTCTGGCGGCAGATGAGCCATACCAAGCCGAGCCGCACACCCGTACACCACAATCCAAATCAATATAGCCCCCATGCATGCCATCCCATGGGTCAAACATCACCCCGGCATCACCGACTGTGGGCTCTAACAAGATCAGCAACCCATCATCGGCTAAATACCGTAGCCAATTGGTGCGGGTACCGTAGGGGCGGTTGTCATGATTGCCCTCGATCGCGATGACAGGAATCCCCGCTGCTCTCACGGCCTCAAAACATTCCTTCGCCTGTCCCAAGATTGCCGGTTGAATCATACGATGCTCAAATAAATCACCGGCGATCACGACAAAATCCACCTGAGCGGCGATCGCGTGCTTCTCCAACACATCCTTCAGCGCCAGATAAAAATCCTTCGTCCGGGTCCGATTGTCGTAGTGATCGAACCCTAAATGTACATCCGCAATATGAAGAAATCGCGCCATTCTGTATCAACCTGAATCGATTAGCTTAAAAATGCGAGCTCAAACACAACAGTTCAAATATACCAGCCAAAGGCGAATGGATTGGTTTGAAAGTCTGAAGATTGTAGAATGCGATCGCCGAAATAAAATAATTTCTCCCTAATACCTACCCATCAGGCGAATGAGCGAACATACCGGATTCTTAGAAAATTGGCAAGATGCGCTCGTTTTCTGGAGCTTTGTGGCGACGACGATCTTCATCTTCTGGCGCATCATGGCTACCGAACCACGCGAATAGGCAAGCGGTTTGCGCCGCAGTCAGCAAGTGTAATACTATAGTACGCTGGACTTTTTTTACCCCATTGTTTTTCTATAAAACGCTATGCTTAGAGCCGGAATTGTTGGTCTACCTAACGTTGGAAAGTCTACCCTCTTCAACGCGATCGTCGGTAACGCGAAAGCACAAGCGGCCAACTTTCCCTTCTGTACGATCGAGCCTAACGTTGGTATCGTCGCTGTTCCTGATGCCCGCTTAAATATATTGGCGAAGATTTCTGGTTCTGCCGAAATTCTCCCAGCCCGAGTTGAGTTTGTGGATATTGCGGGTTTGGTAGAAGGTGCCAGCAAGGGTGAAGGTCTGGGCAACCAGTTCTTGGCGAATATCCGTGAAGTCGATGCGATCGTGCATGTGGTGCGCTGCTTTGAGAACGACGACATTATCCATGTTGCGGGTGCGATCGACCCAGCGCGGGATGCCGAGATTATCAATTTAGAATTATCCCTGGCGGATCTGGCACAAGTTGAAAAACGGCTAGAGCGAGCCAAAAAAGATCTCCGCACCAAGAAAGATCTACAAACGGAAGTTGATGCGCTGGAAAAACTATTCCCTGTCTTGAATGACGGCAAAACCGCCCGTACTGTAGAGCTGACTGAAGAAGAAGAACTCGCGATCAAGCCACTCGGGTTACTCACCCGAAAACCGGTGATTTATGCCGCGAATGTTTCCGATGAAGAGTTGGCGACGGGGAATGACTACGTCGAGCAAGTGCGCCAAATTGCGGCGGATGAAGGGGCGGAAGTTGTGGTGATTTCGGCCCAAGTCGAGTCGGAGCTGATCGAATTACCAGAAGATGAAAGGCGGGAGTTCCTGGAATCGCTCGGTGTGAAAGAAGGTGGACTGCAATCCCTAATTCGTGCAACTTACGATCTCCTGGGTCTGCAAACCTACTTTACGACTGGACCGAAAGAGACGCGGGCTTGGACTATCCGTAAGGGGATGGTTGCACCGCAAGCGGCTGGTGTAATTCACTCTGACTTTGAGCGTGGTTTCATCCGGGCCGAAACGGTTTCCTACAATGCGCTAGTTGAGCATGGCTCAATGAATGCTGCTAAAGAGAAGGGCTTAGTCCGCAGTGAAGGTAAAGAGTATGTTGTCGCAGAAGGGGATGTCATGCTATTCCGCTTCAACGTTTAAACATCGGTTAGTTGTGTGGGCGGCGCGGTGCATTGCTGCTGCTGCCCATTGCCGGTCGCTGCCTGCAGTGGATCTTATTCGCCATAAAAGACATATCGTATCCATGGTTTCCATGCCTGATAGAGTGCAAACGCCGGTACGAGCAGAAGCATTAATCCAAGGAATCCGTAAACGCTCAAATAAGCGCCTAGTCGCAGCGCAATAAAGCAGCTGAGCAACGTCATAACCCAACCGGCAACAATCCGTTTTGCGGTGCGTTGAATGGCTTCCTTGACCTCTTTGGTGTCTGTTTTCATGAATATAGCGCCCTAACATTACCCATGAGTATTCCCTGTTGTCGGTCTGAATCTACAAGTTAGACTGCGTTGTTGAAGTGCTTGTCGGTAACAGATAAACTATGTTTCGATTGGGCAACTGCGGCGATCGTCTGAGAATTGCCTTGTTTGGCGAGTGCAAGCACTTGAGACATAGTGGTGAGAGATTCAGAAAAATCAGCCAACAATTAATTCGGTAGCTGAAGGGTCATTTGTTTAATCAAAAATGGCTGCGCTGCGCTCGTTTTGCGCTTATAAAGGGCTACTTCCTTGACACTTGGTGACGCAATTGCGTTGAGTTGCTGGCCCAAGTCTGCCGCAAAAGCCGGTCCATTTAGGAATTGCTTAGTTTCGAGCGTGACCGTCAGTAAACCGGATTCATCGAGTTCCACGAACGTTGCAATTGTGCTGGGTGCATTGTCGGCTGTATGATCAAGTTGGCTCACTAGCACGGCAACTGCATCGCTAACAAATTGTTGAATAGCGGCTAGGTCGTCCTGCTGACACCGCAATATGGGATTGTCAGCACCGAAGCTGGTTTGTGGCGTTTCTGTGGCTTCCCAATTTCCTGCTGTCTTAGAGAATGCTGAAATCCAGCTGATCGCATCTTCACCCGCACGTTTGCCGAAAATTTCTAAAGTTGAAATTTCTGGAATGGCCAATCTGCCGATGCCTTGGCTGATAAATTGACTCATATGTACTTGATTGGGCAAATCAATCCCATCCAGCAAAATCTGCAAAGTTTGTGCATGCATCGCTACTTTAACGGTAATTCCCTGTGGCTTTAAATGGCGGCTCATCAGCGCGGCAATCGCCTTGGGGTCTCCATGTTTTGCCAATTCAAGTGTTTGAGTCATTGCTTATCTACCCAACAATCAACAATTAACTGTGACATCATGCAATTAATCGATCGTGGAATCGATCGATATCGGTTTTGCCCAGCTTAATCAATTGTCTTCATCGGCTTCCAGAGAAATGTTACGGGCCACAACAAAACAACTGGCTCATTTTACGTTTACCGATTCCGCAAAGATGCCCTTGTCAATGACGACTTCCCAGTAATATTGTCTAGTCTTTTACGGACGCGGCGATGGCTTTGCGCAAATCTCCTTGATGTATAGCCAGGATTGCCTCAGACTCAGCCTTACTCAAGCTAGTCCAATGCATCATCAGTGCCAGCTTCACCGATTGGCCACTCCGTTCAAGTAAGGCGGCGGCGGCTGTGCGATCGAGTTGTGTCAAGTCCCCGACAATACGCAATGCGCGGTCTTCAAGTTTGCTGTTAGTCACAGCGACATCGATCATGCGATTACCGTAGACCTTGCCCAAACGTACCATGGTGCCAGTGGAAAGGATATTCAGTGCGAGTTTAGTCACCGTGCCGGCTTTGAGCCTGGTCGAACCGGCTAAAATTTCTGGACCAACCAACAGCCGAATATCAACGTCAACATCAATCTGGACTTGCTCCTGAGGCACACAGCTAATAAATATTGTCGTTGCCCCGCGTTTTCGTCCTTCTGCCAGTGCGCCATGCACATAAGGCGTCGTACCCCCGGCGGCAATACCCACGACGACATCATGTGGACCCACGCCACGGTCGGCAATGGCCAATTCGCCGTCGCTGGCAATATCTTCTAGTCCTTCAGAGCTGCGGATTAACGCCGCTTCGCCACCGGCTAAAAGTCCTTGGACCAGGTCTGGTGGTGTGCAAAAAGTGGGTGGACATTCGGCGGCGTCCAATACGCCTAAGCGGCCAGATGTGCCAGCCCCGATATAAAATAGCCTACCGCCTTGACGCAGGGATGCCGCAGTCCGATCAATTGCTTCTGCTAGTTCGGCTTTGGCTTTGGCAATCGCGCTGATCGTTTTGGCATCCTCTTGATTAAAAACTTCGACGATCTCGATCGACGACAACTGATCGAGATTGGCGCTATTCGGGTTGATTTGCTCCGTCAGGAGATGTCCACGCGTTTGCATAGTGCTTGAATCGTTGTGACTTTGTGCTGATCACCAGAATCGCAAAGAACGGCACGATCGCCTATGCACTGTAGATATCAAAATTCAGGATCCAAGATTTCGTGGAAGCGTCTGCGCGGCGTTACAGCAGTCCTTCTAGGCGGTTACGAATCTGCTCTAGTTCTTCGTTTGACAGTTCGTTGGATTCGGCTTCCTGGCTCGGTGCTATTTCTGAGCCTTCGACCTCCCAGTCAGGATTTTCTCGATTGCGTTCCGGCGGTACCAGTAGCATCCGCTCGAAGTCATTTGATGGCCGGAAATCGATCGGGATAAAGTAATAGCTGTAACCAGCATTCTCACAAAAATCTTCGATTTCTTGCCGATCGAGGCCTTCGACTGAGATCTCGGCGGGGAAGTCTTGCGCCTCAAGCAGTAGGGCATAGCGCAGTGCATCATCTTCCGTTTCAAACATCAGAATAATGTCCCGTTCACCGATATTGATCGAATGGATGCCCTCATTGGCGGTGTTGGCGTTAACAAGTAGCACGAAGATCTGCATGGTTGACGAAAGAAGAAGATTCACCTCAATTCTCCTTTTAGGGTACTTCAAACAGGGGGCATAGGAAGAAGGGATAGCAGTGATTCCCACTGAATATGCGGGTCATACCGCAGTGCGTGCTTGAATTAGTCGCACATAAACTGCTGCATGCCCTGTCCCTGAATAATTTGGCAACGATCTGATGGGCCACCTTGTGGGAAAACTATTGCGCGACTCTTCCAAGGGCTGAAACCATCGCTTAGAATAAATAGTTAGAAGCTGTAAAATTTCTTAACTTAACCCCGTCCATTGCTCAGCCACCTTTAACACATCGCGGTTTCAGCCTATTATGACCTCTGTTATGTCCCTTTTCGCGCCGGTTGATCAGGATCTTGCCACCTTGAGCGAGAACCTACAGCGACTTGTTGGTGCCAAGCATCCAATTTTGGGTCTGGCAGCAGAGCGGCTGTTTGGGGCAGGTGGTAAACGCATTCGGCCAGCTATTGTATTCTTGGTCGGACGTGCAACTATGGGTGGTAAGGGTTTGACGCCCCGCCATCGGCGGTTAGCTGAAATCACCGAAATGATTCATACAGCCAGTTTGGTGCATGATGATGTGGTCGATGAGGCGGCGACGCGACGTGGCATTGAGACAGTACACAGTGTGTTTGGCAACCGGATTGCGGTTTTGGCTGGGGACTTCTTGTTTGCCCAATCTTCATGGTATCTAGCGAATCTTGATAATTTAGAAGTGGTCAAGCTGTTGTCGGAGGTGATTAAAGATTTTGCTGAAGGTGAAATTCAGCAGGGTTTGAATCGGTTTGATACGGAATTGACCCTAGAAGCCTATTTGGAAAAGAGCTACTACAAAACTGCGTCGCTCATGGCGAATAGCTGTAAGGCCGCAGCGATTCTGACTGACGAAACTGATGCGGTCGTCGCGCAGCGAATGTATACCTACGGTAAACATTTAGGGCTGGCTTTCCAAGTGGTGGATGATATTTTGGACTTTACGGCTTCCTCTGAGGTGTTGGGTAAACCGGCGGGATCCGATTTAATCAGTGGTAATTTAACGGCACCAGCGCTCTATGCGATGGAAGAGAAGCCTTACTTAAGGCAATTGATTGAGCGGGAATTTTCTCAGCCGAGTGATTTGGATGAATCACTAGCGCTAGTCAAAGATAGTCAGGCGATCGCCCGATCGCGTGAACTAGCTTCCTATCATAGTCAGCAGGCCGTCGCAAGTTTGCAAGATCTCCCCGCATCCGAGGCGAAGGATTCGCTATTAGCTTTGACCGATTATGTGTTAAGCCGTATGTACTAAGTAAAATGGGCTAATCAAGTCAGCGTCTCAATTTTTCGGTTGATTGAGACTGGCGATCGTGATGCCCACAAGAATGATGCCGCTACCTTGTAATGTCTGTGCCGTCGGGATTTCCTGAAAGAATAAGTAGCCCAATAAGCTCGCACCGATCGGTTCTGCGAGGATTGCGAGAGTGACTAAACTGGGTGACAAGTATCGTATCGCCCAGTTAAAGCTGGTGTGCCCCAGCAGTTGGGGGACGATCGCTAAGAGGAGAAACCAAAGATAGGTGACGGGTGGGTAGCCAAAGTAGCTCGTGCCTGCGAGTAGTGGCAAGGGCAGGAGTACTAGGGCGGCAATACTGTAAGCCAGCCGAATATAGTGACTGGTGCTGAGTCCCCGTTGTTGTGCCGATCGCCCAAGCAGCAGATAGATTGTCGCCATTATTGCCCCACATAGCGCGAGGGTATTACCAAGTAAGGGATTGGTGTTGGCTGGAATTGGTGAATGATCCGTGGCGATCAGTAAGCCGCCACAGCAGGCGATCGCAATTCCGAGAATTGTGTTGCGGGGAATTGATTCTTTGAGCACCAATCCGCAAATGAGCGTTGTCCAGATCGGCGTGGTGGTGACTAAGACAGTCGAAGCGGTAATGGAGGTGTAGTTCAGCGACGTAATCCAGGCCACAAAGTGCGCGGCTAACGCCAGCCCCGCCCCGGCAGCGGAGGCAATTGCTGGTTGATTGCGCCAAGGAATTGATGGTTGTTGCTTGCGGATTAATTGTGGTGTGAGCAGAAGTGCTGCAAGGCTCAATCGGCTGGCCGCAATGACGAGACTAAAACCGAGGTTCGCGACGCCAGCGGTGGATATTGCCAAGCGAATTAAAATTGCTGCCGTGGCGATCGCCACCATTCCGATCGTTAAAACGATACTGATTTTCCAGGTGGATGGTTTGGGCGGTGGCACGATGGATTTGCTACGGCTGCTGCGCGTATTGCTCGAGCACCCGCTTCAGATATTGTCCGGTATAGGACTCCGAAACTTCTGCCACCATCTCGGGTGTCCCAAATGCAATGACTTGACCACCCCGATCGCCGCCTTCCGGGCCCAGATCGATAATCCAATCGGAGCAACGAATTACATCCAGGTTGTGCTCAATCATTAATACCGAGTTCCCCTTATCCACCAGTCGCTGTACGACGTCGAGCAGTTTATGTACGTCGTAGAACGAGAGGCCAGTCGTGGGTTCATCGATCAGATAAAGCGTTTTACCGGTGGCCCGCCGCGAGAGTTCCGACGCAAGTTTAACCCGTTGTGCTTCCCCACCGGAGAGGGTTGGTGCCGGTTGGCCGATTTTCATGTAACCCAGTCCCACATCGAGCAGTGTTTTGAGTTTGTTATGGGCTTGAGGAATGTTTTCAAAGAATGCGGTGGCCGTCTCAACGGTCATGTCTAAGACATCGGCGATCGTCTGCTCTTTGAACTTGACTTGGAGGGTTTCGCGGTTGTAGCGCTTGCCTTTGCAGACTTCGCACTGGACGTAGACATCGGGGAGAAAATTCATCTCAATCACATTCATCCCTTGACCACTACAGGACTCGCACCGCCCACCTTTGACATTGAAGGAAAATTGCCCAGCTTTGTAGCCACGTGCCTTCGCCTCAATCGTGTTGGCAAACACATCCCGCACAATATCGAAAACGCCAGTGTAGGTAGCGGGGTTCGACCGGGGCGTACGACCGATCGGGGACTGGTCAATCACGATCGCTTTATCGAGAATATCGAGCCCCGCGATCTGATCAACGTCTTTGGGGAAGGGAATCTTACGGCCAAAGTGGTTCTGAATTGCCGGATAGAGGATCTCGTTGACGAGGGTTGACTTGCCAGAACCGGATACGCCCGTAATGCAGGCAAGTTTGCCCAGCGGAATCTCAACATCAATATGATTCAGATTGTTGCGGCGGGCATTTTTGATCACTAATGATCGACCATTGCCTTCACGCCTTTCGGTTGGTGTTTCGATCTGGATACGTCTGGAGAGGTACGCTCCCGTTAGGGATTGCTCGGCATTCAGCAGATTATCTAAGCTGCCAGTGGCGACAATGTTGCCACCATGGACCCCAGCCCCTGGCCCAATATCCACAAGATAGTCAGCCGCCCGAATCGTTTCTTCATCGTGTTCGACCACGACTAACGTATTGCCTAGATCGCGGAGTTTAGTCAGGGTGCCGAGCAAGCGTGAGTTGTCCCGTTGGTGCAGACCAATACTCGGTTCATCGAGGACGTACAGCACACCGGTTAAACCAGAGCCGATCTGGGTCGCTAAGCGGATGCGCTGGGCCTCACCGCCGGAGAGTGTCATGGCCGCCCGATCGAGGGTGAGATAATCCAGACCGACATCCAGTAGAAACTGCAATCGTGCCCGAATCTCCTTCAACACCAAATCCGCAATTTTTGCTTGTTTAGGGCTGAGGTCGAGTTCGTTCACTTGTTTTAGACAGTCGCGAATAGAAACGCCAGTCAGATCATGAATATGGCATTGCCCCATCTTGACGGCCAGCGATTCTGGTTTGAGCCGATAGCCATTGCAGACCTCACAAGTCTGATCGATCAGATATTGCTCTAATTTCTGTTTATAGCTATCAGCCGTGGTTTCGCGATATTGCCGATCTAATATATTCAAAGCCCCTTCATAGCGCCGATAGTAGCCTTTGCTCTGGCGATAGCGCGAATCAGTTTCGATCCAGATTTGGTCTTTCGAGCCGTGCAGCATGATTGTCTGCTGTTCTGGCGTCAAATTTTTCCAAGGCGTTTGAATATCGAATTCATAGGCTTCGGCAACGCTGCAAATGAGCGATAGATAGTAGGTGTTGTCTTTATCCGACCAGGGCGCGACCGCGGCATATACCGGTAGATCAGGATTTGGCACGACCAAGTCGGGACTGAAGCACTTGAGACTGCCTAAGCCATGACAATGAGGACAAGCGCCATGGGGTGAGTTAAAGGAAAAGAGACGGGGCGATAGTTCTTCCATGACTGCCCCATGTTCCGGACAGGCAAAATTCTCCGAGAAAGTCAGATCGTGGAGTTTCTCTGGTGCGGTGTCGTCCTGTACGATATTGATCAAGGCGATGCCGTCAGAATGCTTTAAGCAAGTTGTGAGTGAGTCAACCAAACGTTCTTGAATATTGTCTTTTTTCACCAACCGATCGACGACAATATCGATGTCATGCAATTTGGTTTTTTGCAGTTCAATATTGTCGCTGAGCTCCCGCACTTCCCCATTGATCCGAACTCGGACAAAACCTTCTGAGGCAAGGCTCGAAAGCGTTTTCTTGTGAGTACCTTTCTTGCCGCGCACCACCGGCGCGAGAATTTGGAACTTGGTGCGATCGGGTAACTCCATGATCCGATCGACCATTTGGTCAATCGCTTGCGGGGCGATCGGCTTACTACATTCTGGACAGTGTGGTTCGCCCGCCCGGCCAAACAGCAGACGCAAGTAATCGTAGATCTCGGTAACGGTGCCCACAGTCGAGCGGGGATTATGGGAAGTTGATTTTTGATCAATCGAAATGGCTGGACTCAAACCTTCGATCGCATCGACATCGGGCTTGTCTACCTGCCCGAGAAATTGTCGCGCATAGGCACTCAAAGACTCGACATAGCGCCGTTGGCCCTCGGCAAAAATCGTATCGAAGGCCATTGAGGACTTGCCTGAACCTGACACTCCCGTAAATACGATCATCTGATCGCGGGGCAATTCCAAATCGACGTTTTTGAGATTGTGCTGGCGGGCACCACGAATCCGAATCAAATTGGAGAGACTGACTGGGTTAAGTGGATTGATCTGACTGTTCTCAACTGACTGTGCACTTTTCTTACCGTTGGCTGCAGCCTTTTTAGATGGCGGCGATGCTGTTTTTGGTGCAGCAGTTGAGTCGGTAGATTGGTGAGTGCGTTTAGCCATCTTTGGGAAGTTTCAGGGGGGATGAGGATTCACGGCGCTTAACGATTCTAGCGCTGTCTCTGGAGCGATCGGGTCGCGAATTCGCGATTTGCGTGCGTTTGGGTTTGGCGTGATTTATTCCAAGCAGCCCCTCATCGCTTTTTGTAGAGATTTTGAGGGGCCGCAGAAACCACGGACTTTATGCTTCGTCTTCGGTTGCTTCCGATTTCTCCGGTTTCAGTAGTGGGAAGGCAATGACGTCGCGGATACTGGGGGAATCGGTCAGCAGCATGACCAATCGATCGATGCCAATTCCCAGACCCCCGGTGGGGGGCATGCCATGTTCGAGGGCACAGAGGAAGTCTTCATCGACATCTTGTGCTTCTAAGTCACCGGCGGCTTTTTTCGCGGCTTGTGCTTCCAATCGTTGCCGCTGATCGAGTGGATCGGTCAACTCAGAGAAGCTATTGGCCGTTTCTCGACCGACAATGAATAGTTCAAACCGTTCGACTAGACCCGGTTTCGATCGATGTGGTTTCGCCAGTGGTGAAATTTCCACTGGGTAATCCAAGATGAAGGTGGGCTGGATTAAAGTGGTTTCAACTTTCTGTTCAAAGGCTTCGTTGAGGAGCTTGCTGATCGACGGAAAGTCCTCAATTTCGTGGATGCCTGCCGCTTTGGCCGCAGCTTTTGCAGTTTCGAGGTCAGAGAACTCAGCAAAATCAACTCCTGTAGCGGCTTTGACGGCATCATGCATAGTCATGCGTTGCCAGGGGCCTTCGAGGTTAATCTCGGTGCCTTGATAGTTAATCTTTAAAGTGCCAAGTGCGGCTTTAGCGGCGGTGGTAATAATGTTCTCGGTCAACGTCATCATGTCGTTGTAGTCAGCGTAGGCTTGATAAACCTCGATCGACGTGAATTCGGGGTTATGTCGAGTCGAGATGCCTTCATTGCGGAAAATCCGACCCATTTCAAACACCTTTTCAAACCCACCGACGACCAAGCGCTTCAGGTGTAACTCGGTGGCGATCCGGAGGTAAAGGTCCATCTCCAAGGTGTTGTGGTACGTGGCGAATGGCCGTGCATCAGCGCCACCGGCTTCGCTCATCAAGACAGGGGTTTCAATTTCGATAAAGCCTTCCTGGTCCAGATAGCGCCGAATTGCGGCGGTGATTAAAGCCCGTCGTCGAAAGGTTTCCCGCACTTCGGGGTTAACGATTAAATCCACATAGCGCTGGCGATAGCGCTTGGAAATATCGGTTAGACCATGCCATTTATCCGGCAGAGGCAGCAGTGATTTGGTCAGGATTTCGTATTCTTTGACATAAACCGAAAGTTCCCCTTTGTCTGTCCGCTTGAGCGTGCCGCGCACGCCAAGAATATCACCGCTATCGGTCAGTTGCTTCAGATGGGCAAAGGCTTCCGCATCCCGATCGCCCATGCATTCCTGGATGCGCTTTTTCTCCAGATAGAGCTGAATGGTGCCGGTTTCGTCTTGTAGCGTGAAGAAGGCTAGTTTACCAAAGACGCGCCGTGCCATAATGCGGCCCGCGATCGCGACTTCATCGGCTTGCTCTTCGCCGTTTGGCAAGTCAGCGTATTTTGACTGTAAGTCGGCGACTGTGTGGCTCGATCGCCATTGGTAAGCAAAGGGATTCATTCCCAGTTGCTTGAGTTGTTCAACTTTTTCAATGCGAGTGGCGCGCAAGTCTTCGGATGCCATGTTGTCAAAGAGGGATGGAGTTCGGTATACAGTCGGAAAAATTGTCGCCGATCGCGCCGCGCCTGAATCTTCGGTGCGATTTTCTAAACCAGACAAAGTTTCGCAGTGCTCAATTATATCGGCAAGCGCCCCGTCTATTGTCAGGGTCTTAGTTTAATGGAGGTGCCTGACCGCATCGACAGCACTGACAAAATGAGCCTTTCGAAAGTCAATACGACGATAGGTTTGGGCAAAGTATCTTGGCTGTTGTGAATTGGGTCTTCGCTCATGTCAGCATTTGCGCAATATTTCGATCAGTTTGTCGGAATTCTGTTAGTAAAAGTGACAGGCTAGAGGCGAGAATGTCATGATAGGAATATGGCCTTAATATCCCCATCTTCTATGTAGGCGTCCATAACGCATGAGCCGATCGACTCCCCAAGCAATTTTACTCGTCGATGGATATAACATCGTTGGGGCTTGGCGTGAGCTTATACGAGTGCGAGATAAGTTAGGATTGGAAGAAGCCCGTCGCAAGTTGGTAGAGATGCTGATGGGATTTGCTTCTTACCATGCGTACGATACACAGATTGTGTTTGATGCACATTATCAGGATAGACCGGGTACCCGCGAAATTATTACTAAGTTTATTTCAGTTCACTACACTAGTTCGGGTCAGTCAGCTGATACCTATATCGAGAAAACCTGCGCTGACTTTCGCCAAGATTTGCGTAAGTTTGACCATCGGTTGATTGTGGCAACGAATGATACGGCGCAGAAATTGACTGTGATTGGTTATGGTGCGGAGTGGTTATCGGCCGAACGCCTGTCTAGCGAGGTCGAACTAGCCACCCTGAAGACGCGCAGTAAACAAAAGTCAGCGCCGAAGAAACCCACAGGTCGGCTGATGAATTCGATCGATCCGGCGGCGCTGGCAAAGCTCGATCGGCTGCGTTATGGCAAATGAAGACTGTATCTATGATTGATTTTTTCCCGTAATCTCAACATCAAAGCCTCGTGCGATGACTAATTGCGCAAGATCGCTTTGAGCGACTAGAGATGCCCCGCGCTCAACAACTGAAAATATTTCCGTAAAAAGGCTTGTCAAATCTCTCTGACCTCGCTTAGAATGACAAACGTTGATGAGCGTTCCTCAGTAGCTCAGCGGTAGAGCGGTCGACTGTTAATCGATTGGTCGCAAGTTCGAATCTTGCCTGGGGAGTTTTGACTGGGTTTATTTGGGTTAACAATAGACCCAGCCTTGGTGAATGTTTTTGAGCGCCAAAAATAATCCGCAAGAGGGTTCCCAAAAGTGTCGGGTTTCCTCTTGTTGTTTTAAAGGGGTAGTCACGCTAAAGCCATTGATAATCGCGTTATATTGGGGAACCTCCCTGAATTAAGATCTCCCCATATATGTTGGCGAAACGAATTCTTCCCTGTTTGGATGTCAAAGCTGGCCGTGTGGTCAAAGGCGTTAACTTTGTGGAGTTGCGTGATGCGGGTGATCCGGTTGAGCTGGCACAGGCCTATAACGAAGCAGGCGCGGATGAATTAGTTTTTCTCGACATTACCGCGACCCATGAAGAACGTGGGATCATTTTTGATATTGTGCAGCGTACGGCCGAGCAGGTGTTTATTCCTTTAACTGTCGGTGGTGGTGTCAATGATATCGACATTATTAAGCGTCTACTGCGTGCCGGGGCCGATAAGGTGAGTATCAACTCAGCGGCAGTGCGTGATCCAGATTTCGTTAGTCAAGCCGCGAAGCGATTTGGGGATCAGTGTATTGTTGTGGCGATCGATGCCCGTCGCCGTCAGGATCCGGAAAATCCCGGTTGGGATGTCTATGTCCGAGGTGGGCGGGAAAATACCGGAATTGATGCAGTGAAGTGGGCCAAGGAGGTTGTCGATCGCGGTGCCGGTGAGTTGTTGGTGACCAGTATGGATGCTGATGGCACCAAGGCTGGTTATGACTTAGAGCTGACGCGGACATTAGCCGATTTAGTTTCGGTGCCGGTGATTGCTTCGGGTGGGGCGGGCAACTGCGAGCATATTTATGAGGCGGTAACGCAGGGTCGAGCGGAAGCGGCGTTGCTGGCTTCTTTACTTCATTACGGAGAGTTAACGGTTTCTGAGATTAAGAAATACTTAAGCGATCGCCAGATTTCAGTCCGTCAATAGCTGTCCAAACTCCTGATGATTAAGTCATCTAGGCTACATGACAGATCCTGAGAGGATGGTCTATGATAGTGATAATTGCTTAACACTTTGCAACAGAGTGTTTTTTGTTAAGATATTTCTTTAAGAACTGTAAACTAAATTCACCATGATGTCAGTTGTACTCCTGCTATTTGTGATTGCCTTGGTGGCATGGGCGCTCCATTTAATGGAGCAAGCTGTAGCACGGCAGGAATTTTCCCTGATGCTTGCTGGGACACTGGTCGCAAGTGCCTCTGCAGCCTTGGTGGGGGTTTATTTCGTCATGGGCGATTATATGGGCTATGTCAACCAGCTGCACAAAACGCCAGCGGAGATGGAGCAAGCCTATGAGTCGATCCGTTGGTATGTTGATCAGGCGGAATTGCATCAGTCGAGTACCGCATTTCTCGCTGATTCTCGGAGTAGCCCAGCAATTGCCACTAAGTAGGTTCACGTAAATTGTGCGGTGCGGTACGGGTTTCCCGCCTACCGCAATTTTTATTTAGAAAATTTTGATAAAAAAATAGTCAGATTCCTTGGTCATTATGAGTTTGAGTCTTTAGACTAGAGAAGATGTATTTCTCGTGCTCATCACCCTTTGTAGATTAAGGAAACCGTAAGCGTTATGTCTTTATTCGATCGCGTCAGCCGTCTCATTCGTGCCAACGTCAACGACGCTGTTAGTAAGGCTGAAGATCCAGAGAAGATTCTGGAGCAGGCGTTGATCGACATGCAGGATAACTTTGTCAAGATGAAGCAAGCTGTGGCCAGTGCGATCGCCCAGCAGAAGCGGAGTCAGGCGCAGCTAGCAAATAATCAACGCGAAGCAAAGGTATGGCAGGAACGAGCGCAACTGGCGCTACAAAAGGGTGATGAAGAATTAGCGCGCCAGGCGCTGATGCGGAAGAAGGGACTGACTGATGCGATCAATTCACTCCAGACACAGCTTGATCAGCAAACCGGTCAGGTTGATGGGCTGAAGAAAAATCTGATGATGCTGGAGAGCAAAATCGCTGAAGCCAAGGCGAAAAAAGATATGCTCAAAGCCCGCTCTCAGGCAGCAAAAGCGAATGAGCAGTTGCAGTCTACGATGAATAGTATGAGCACAAGCTCTGCTATGTCGGCATTTGAGCGGATGGAAGATAAAGTGGTTCAGCTGGAAGCCCGTTCTCAGGCTTCTGCGGAGTTGGCCGGTGCTGGCTTAGAGGCGCAGTTTATGGAGTTGGAGAGTGGGGATGTTGATTTCGAACTGGAGGCAATGAAGCAGCAGATGCTTGGGGGAACTGCCACCGCAGACCAACAGTCACTGCCGAGTGGAACGACCCAGGCTGCCCCACAGGACTCCACATCGTCGGCTCCGGTTGATATGGAGCTCGAAGCATTAAAAAAGCAGATCGAGAATTTGTAGTCGGACATCGCTGGTCAGGGACGGTTAATTCAGTTGCTATCACTGCTAAAATTTTGTGCGGATGTCCAGGTTAATCACATTCCACGCAAGGCTTTAGATTGAATCGTCAACGGAGCTTCCGGGATCATAGACAAAGTCTTACAATGGAAAGCCGAAACCGTTTCCTAACCTGTTAGAAATTTGTATGAGTAATTTACTGGTAATCAGCGATTCCCAATTTGACAGTGAAGTTTTGCAAGCCGATTTGCCTGTAATGGTCTATTTTTGGGCCTCCTGGTGTGGTCCGTGTCGCTTGATGTCACCGTTAGTTGAAAAAATCTCAAATACTTACAGCGATCGCCTCAAAGTTATCAAAATGGAGGTTGATCCAAATCCTGATACTGTTGCTGCTTACAAGGTCGAAGGTGTGCCGGCGTTACGGTTTTTTCAAGCGGGTGAGATGAAGCAGGCTTCTGAGGGAGCGATCAGTTCACAGAAGCTAGAAGAACTTGTGACCGCTTATTTAGCAGCATAGTCTTTAATTCGATAGTTTGTGGAGATGGACGAAACTTTGCAGTAGAAAATTTCGTCCATCTTGGTACCTGGTTCAGGGTGCTGTTTCGGTTTCCAGCTTCGATGGTAATTCCTGAGCTTTTTGGCGTGACTAGCTGAATCGCTTTTGGTTGGGCGGCAGGTTTGCGGGATCGGTGCAAATGGATATTGACTACAATCGCCAGAGGGGATACGGATGATTCGACGAGTCCTCATTCACGCTTTAGGAGTTCACATCTGAGGATATTGAGCTGATATCTGGCCGATATGAAGTTGATGTATGGGGCTGGCGATTGTAATGCTTGGGGTGCTTTATGCGGCGATCGATTTGTTTAATAGCTGGAGGATTTCTCATATTTGGCGCGGTTGGTGAAGCGGCAGTGCGCGAGATGGATTTTAGTGTGCGCCAACCACTTGCCCCAGCCTCAGTTGCGATCGATGTGCTGCATGGGATTGAAAGATCGGATCAAATGGAGTCTCCAGACTGTGCCCAACTCACGCGTCTGGCGATGCAGGCAGAAGTGAATGCGCTAGGTGTGCAATTTGCGACTCACGCACAGCCGCAGTCATTATCTAGCAGTGTTTCAGAACTGCAAGAGTCGGTCAATCAGCTGCGATCGTCTGTTTTTGAGAATCCCCAGGTCGATCGACTGCGCGATCAGTATGCGTCGCTTTTGCAGCACCTTTTGCAAACTGTCAAACCATTAGATGAAATCCACACTGCTCCAGAGGTACTTGATCAACAAGTTAAGCAGGTAACGCAGTTTAATCAAGACAAAATTCTGTTTAGCAGTTGTCAAGTCTCTTAAATGAAATTTTGCAATTAATTCAAAGTGCTGTCGCTAGCCGATCTAGTTGTGCAGTTGACTTAGCTGTCAGCGGTTCGATATAACCATGAGTTGTGACACCTGATCAATTGCAAAATATTGTGATTTGTCCCTTCCTTTGAACCTGCAGTAGGTCTGTTATGGTGCACTTTGCCGATCGATTAGCTTCATTACAGACAAATGTATTTGCCGATATGGATCGGGCAAAGCAACAGGCCGTTGCGGCCGGTCAAGATTTGATTGACCTCTCGTTAGGCTCATCAGACTTACCGACTCCGCCCCATATTGTCCAGACGATCGCACAATCATTGCCAGATCCAAGTACCCACGGATATCTACTCTTTCGCGGGACGCAAGAATTTCGCCAAGCGGCAGCCACATGGTATCAGAAAAAGTTTGGGATTGCAGTCGATCCAGAAACAGAAGTGTTGCCGCTAATTGGTTCTCAGGAGGGGACCGCACATCTGCCGCTGGCACTGCTCAACCCCGGTGACTATGCGCTCTTACTGGACCCAGGTTACCCATCCCATGCGGGGGGGGTATATCTGGCTGGTGGGCAAATCTATCCGATGCCGCTACTCGAGGAAAACGGCTTTCTGCCGGTGCTGAGTGATATTCCAGTATCGGTACTACGGCAGTCGCGCATGATGGTGTTGAGTTATCCGCATAATCCGACATCAGCGCTTGCACCGTTAAACTTCTTTCAGGAAGCGGTGGAGTTTTGTCAGCAGCATGATCTGGTGTTGGTGCATGACTTTCCTTATGTTGATCTGGCATTTACCGCACAACCAGTTCCATCAGTGTTGCAAGCTGATCTCGAAAAATCAGTCTCAATTGAATTTTTCACATTATCCAAATCTTATAGCATGGGTGGCTTTCGGGTTGGCTATGCGATCGGCAATGCCGAGTTGATTCAGGCCCTGCGCCAGATTAAAGCAGTTGTAGACTTTAACCAATATTTAGGGATTCTCAAGGGTGCGATTGCCGCTTTGAACGGTCCCCAGGAGAGTATCGAGCAGATGCGCAATACTTTGAGTGCGCGGCGTGATGCCTTCATCAGCGCCTGCCATGAAATCGGATGGACCATTCCAACGCCTAAGACGGCTCTATACGTTTGGGCAAAGCTGCCAGCAGCGTGGTCAAATCGTTCAATTGAGTTTTGTACGCAACTGGTGCGTGAAACCGGTGTAGCAGCCTCACCGGGGGCGGGATTTGGCAAATCTGGCGAAGGTTATGTCCGATTCGCCTTGGTTCAGGAACCGCCCCGCTTGCGTACTGCCGTGCAGCGCATGCAACAGTTTATGCAGAAGTCGTAGGCTGCGTACGACTGTAGGTTGCTGACAACACTGTACGTTGCTTATAACTATGAGCTGGCTCAACCCCTAGAACGGAATTTCGTCAAAGTCTTCTTCGGCTGGTGCTGGCGTACTTGGCTGCGCCTTAGGCGTTGTCTGCGTCGGTGTTGCTACAGGTGTTGACACTGCAGTGTTGACGTCTGATCCCAGGCTGGCCAGGTCATAGATGCGGCTAATCGTTAATTCGGCCCGTTTCTCTTTGAAGCCTTCAGGCCGCTCGATCGTATTCATGCCCAAACGGCCTTCGATCACCACGCGATCGCCTACCTGATATCTACTTACAATATCCTGTGCGGTATTGCCCCAGCCGATCGCCTTTACTTCCACCGCTGGTTCTTCGGGACGTAGCGCCGCAAACTGCACTTTCAGTTCAGCGATCGCCAGTTGATTATCTTGCGTATAGCGCAGTTGTGGTGCTTCCGTAATCTGCGCCATTAGAATACAGCTATTCATTAGGTTCGTCCTTAGCGGGATGTGGTTGCTGAATTGGCAATTAATTCAGGTTTATCATTTTAGCCAATCCGATCGCGGGAATTGCAGGACTAGGATAACTGAGTATTGCTCGATTTGGGCCGCGAATTTCTTCTGTGGAGCGAGTAAAGGTCCCAGTCGCGGGCAAAGTGACAATCATATGCAAATTTTAAATCTACCCAATGCATCTTCCGCATATTTTTCGTTGCGCCATGGAATTCTGTAACAAAAAATACAAATTCTATTGGTTTTCTTGCTTATTGTGGCGTTGCATTCCGCGTTAGTTAGGCCGTCTTGAGCTGATTTCTCTGGCTTAAAGTTTTTGATTTGATGTCAGTCTCTGTGCTTCTTTTTGGCCTAGCTTAATACCCGAATGTGGTGGCTTTAAACCACTTTTGGCCCTTGGTGCCTTTTCACTCTTGGAGTTTTGAGTGGTTCTAAGGGTGTGACGAATTCCTTGTTTGACTGGCTGTGATAAGGGTTGAGTTTTTTGGCTTGCTTTATATTTAAGGCGAAGAAATATTTTCTGAGATGTGCTTTCTAAGCTGCAAAACATTGACTTCCTGTGATCAATGTCTGTCGGAAGTATTCTAGCGCTGATATTGCGTTATTTCTAGCGTGGTGCTGTGGATACTCTGCGGGATTCTGTAATGTATATGTTCAAGGAGGCTAGCGTAGATGCTTGTTGAGTTGTTTACTAAAGCGACTCAGGGGAGATATAAGGTACTTCATCTCACCTGGTTTGCATTTTTTCTATCATTTGTCGTTTGGTTTAACTATGCCCCGTTGCAGACGACGATCGTCGAAGAGTTTGAGCTAACACCAGCACAAGCTGGCACGATCGGTCTCTGTAATGTGGCGTTGACCGTTCCGGCGCGGATCTTAATTGGGATGTTGCTGGATAAATATGGTCCCCGGATATCATATTCCCTGTTGCTGATCTACGCAGCAATTCCTTGTTTGATTTTTGCGACGGCAACCAGTTTTAATCAGTTGGTGATTGGTCGTTTGCTCATGGGTGTCGTGGGTGCCGGTTTTGTCATCGGTATCCGAATGACTGCAGAGTGGTTCCCGCCAAAGGATGTGGGTACGGCTGAAGGTATCTATGGCGGTTGGGGTAACTTCGGTTCGGCCTTCGCGGCCTTCACAATGGTGATTTTTGGTCTTGCGCTGAGTTTCTTGCCAGGGTCATTCAGTTTCCCGGAAGTTCAGACCTTTAAGATTTTACTCTTCCCAGCATTTAGTACAGATGTGCTGAACTGGCGCGCGGCGATCGCCGGTTCAGGTATCATTGCGGCACTTTACGGTGTTTTCTACTACTTTAATGTAACGGACACACCGCCTGGAAAGGTTTATCATCGTCCGCCGAGCACCCGTGGAATGGAAGTTACGTCTGTGCGTGATTTCTGGTTCTTGATGGCCATGAACATTCCATTGACCGGGATTTTGATGGTGCTGGCATGGCGTCTGCAGAAGGTGAAGTTCCTTTCCCCTGGTGCAACGGTGATTGTTTGGATCGCACTGATTGGTCTCTATCTATTCCAAGCGTACAATTGTTGGTCAGTTAATAAGGATCTGCTCGCCGGTCGGAAGCGCTACCCTGCAGAAGATCGCTATAAGTTCAAACAAGTTGCTCTCCTTGAGCTAACTTACATTGTCAACTTTGGTTCGGAGCTAGCAGTCGTGACCATTCTGCCGGCATTCTTTGAGAGCACGTTTGGGCTTAATAAAGCAACGGCTGGGATCATTGCTTCGAGTTATGCCTTTATGAACCTGATGTCGCGTCCGGGGGGTGGAATCATTTCCGATAAGCTGGGTAGCCGTAAGTGGACAATGGTTATTCTGACCGCTGGTATGGGCATTGGCTACATGATGATGAGTACCGTTAATGGTGGCTGGTGGTTGCCTGGAGCGGTAGTTTTGACGATGGTTTGTTCATTCTTTGTGCAGTCCTCTGAAGGTGCAACATTTTCGATCGTGCCCTTGGTTAAGCGTCGAGTTACCGGGCAGGTTGCCGGAAATGTTGGCGCCTACGGTAACGTCGGGGCGGTTGCTTACCTGACAGCGCTGCTGCTGATCAAAGAATCGTTATTTGGTGGTGCAGATTCGACGCCTGCGCTCATGGCTCAGGCAAATAGCAGCTTCTTCCAGATGTTGGGAATTTGTGGTTTGATCGTGGCCTTCCTCTGTGTATTCTTCTTAGAAGAGCCAAAAGACTCCTTTGCCCATGCCCATGAGGGGGATGATGCGACGGAAACGCCAGTGATGGTCGCAGCCGATCCAACGTATCAGTAAATAGCTCAACTGATTTAGCGCCGCGTGCCTGAATCGGTATATCGGTTGTCAGACCTTGCGGTGTTGGCAACCGATTTGTTTTGGTGCCCGTCAATGGGACTGTCGATCGAAAACCCGCTGCGGGCATGTTTATCCACCATTGCCAAGATTGTCTTCTCCCTGTGCTTGAACGACAAAGGCTTGTACTTGTGCCTTATATTCGCGGAGTGTCTCATTCACCCAAGCCCGGCTCTCACTATTTGCATAAATATGAATTAATGGCTCACTCGCATCCGGTAGAATTAGCACCCAGCTGTCGTGTTGGTCGTTAAAGATTTTGACGCCGTCAATTAATTCCAAGCGATCGTTTGCATGGGTCTCGACCAGATGCCGCATCAGTGTGCCCTTTACTTTCCAAGGGCAGCGAACTTGATAGCTTTTGTGGGTGATTTGTGGACAATCAGCGCGAATTTCGCCGAGCGTCCGCCCTTGAAGTTGGAGCATCTCGATCAACTTAGCAATGCAAAACATGGCATCAAATCCCGGATGCAGCTGCGGGAAGATAAATCCCATGTCGCCACTCCCCGCCAGGACAGTGTTTTGGTGTTGATAACAGGCTTCCATTAAGGCGGTTGGGTTATCTTTGGTGCGTACTACATGACAGTCATGTCGATAAGCAATAATTTCAACCGCACTAGAGGCATGGACTGGAACAATCACTGTACTGCGTGGGTACGCATTGACCATCATGTCTACCATGAGCGCGGTTAGCCGCTCCCCGCGAATTGCATCACCAGTTTCATCGACTAAAATCAGCAGCTCGCCATTGGCCGCTACCTGAACGCCAAAATTTGCCCGTAGGGCCTCGACGACATGACCTAATTGATTGAGTAACGTCTCGCGGTCTTGGTTAGTGGGTGTGTTTTGCGTCAGGCTGGCATTCAGCACGACGGCATCACACCCAAATTTAGCGAGTAGTTGTGGTAGGACAGCGCCCGATACGGCATAAGCATAATCAATTACCACTTTGGCACTGCTATGTTGCACTGCTTCCGTATTAATCTGTTGCTCAAACCCACGACTATAGATCTCGATCGCTTGATTCACGGCGACGATATTGCCAATTTCCGGCATGGCGGCCCGCTGAAAATCTTCCTTAAAAAAGGCTCCTTCGATCTTTTTCTCCCAGGCTTTGCTGATGTTGATCCCCTGTGCATCGAAAAACTCAATCAAGATTTGATTGGAGCGGCGTGGGTCAACCCGAACGTGGACGCCTCCGGCCACGCCCAAAGTCGGTATCACCGATCGCGCGACAGGGATTGCCGTTGATTGCAAATCTTGGATATTGGTACCAACGGACATTAAACCGGATGTAATGGCGCGGGAAGCCATCCGTGCAACTGGGCGCTGATCGCGGGATACCGTGACTTGCGCGCCCGGTTTGAGCGTCGAGCCAAAGGCGGCCCCGAGCTTGACTGCAAATTCTGGAATAATCTCGATATTGGCGAGTCCGGCGACACCACGCTGACCAAATAGGTTGCGATGGGCTGTATCGCCCCAAATTAGATTGCTATTGAGGATGGCCCCCGCTTCGACTTGCTTGTTGGGCCAGATTCTGACGGAGGGGCTAATTCTTGCTTCTTCGCCGATGTTACATAATGGTCCAATAATGGCGCCTTCTAACACCTGTGCCCGTCGATCAATGCGCACCCCGCGGGCAATTACGCAACTCCACAAGTGCACCTCGTCGCCAATGATACAACCGTTCCAAATGATCGGGCGTTTGAGATCCGCATTGGCTCCAATAGTGACATGATCGCCAATAATCGTTCCAGCTTCGAGTCGCGTCCCTGCGCCAATCCGACATTGATTACCGATCAAGGCCGGTGATTCGATGTTTGCCGATGGATCAATAAATGTTTCTGACCCAACCCAGATTCCCGGTGCCTGTTCGTGATAGTCGCCGTTGATGGGTTGGTAATTGGCCAGGGTGTCGTATTGGGCCGCGCGATAAGTCTCCAGGTTGCCCACATCACACCAATAACCATCGGCGACATAGCCATAGATCGGGACTTGGCGATCAAGCAATAAGGGAAAGAGATCTTTAGAGAAATCGGCTGGTTGATCGTTGGCTAGATAAACGAGAACTTCTGGCTCCAGAATATAAATCCCCGTGTTGACGGTATCGGAGAATACTTCGCTGGTTGATGGCTTCTCTAAAAAGCGTTGGATACGTCCTTGTTCATCGGTAATGACAACGCCAAACTCAAGTGGATTGGGGACGCGTGCGAGGACGATCGTTGCCTTTGATTGGTGTGAGTGGTGAAACTCGATCGCCTGTCGCAGATCAATGTCCGTCACGCAATCGCCGCTGATGACCAAAAAAGTTTCATTCAGGAATTCCTCAATATTTTTGACACAACCGGCTGTGCCAAGTGGTTGATCCTCTTCGACGGCATAAATCATTTTCACCCCAAATTCGCTGCCGTCTTGGAAGTAGTCGCGTAATGTATCCGGGATGTAATGCAACGTTGTGATAATTTCAGTCATCCCGTTGCGGCGGAGTAAATGCAGAATGTGTTCCGCGATCGGCCGGTTGAGGATGGAGACCATCGGTTTGGGCAAATCACATGTTAACGGGCGCAGACGGGTACCTGAACCGCCGGCCATTAAGACTGCTCTCATGCGCATTTCCTGGCGAACTTCCACTCTCTATTGTGGCGAAATCTCACAGTTTTTACGAAATCGCACAACTTGTTATTAAATCGCGCTTTGCTCAAGCGGTCAGCAACAAGGCGGCCGCGATCGCCGAAAGGCACGGATTTAGGGCATTATAGTAAGCCGTTGCCTATTTGAACGGTGTGGATCATTGATGAATGGATTTCTCAATCTCAATAAGCCACTGGGGTTTACCTCCCACGATTGCGTCGCGAAATTGCGCCGGATCTTGCAAACGAAGAAAATTGGCCATGCTGGCACGCTCGATCCAGCTGCTACTGGGGTGTTGCCGATCGCGATTGGACGAGTCACACGGCTGTTGCAATATTTGCCAGGAGAAAAGACCTATCACGCAACGGTCAGATTTGGCGTGACGACCGATAGTGATGATCTAGAAGGCCAAATTTTGACTCAAGTTCCGGTACCGCAATTGGCGCGATCGATCGTGGAGCAAGCGCTACCGCAGTTTCACGGACAGATTCAGCAAGTGCCGCCCGCTTTTAGCGCGATTCAGGTGGGTGGGAAGCGGTTATACGAGTTGGCCCGTGCCGGGCAAAAAGTTGATGTACCAACGCGCCAGGTTGATGTTCAAAGTCTGGAAGTTTTGGCTTGGCGCGCTGGGGAGTTTCCGGAAGTAGATGTGGCAATTCGCTGTGGTGCGGGAACTTACATTCGCTCGATCGCGCGTGATTTGGGTCAGTTGGTTGGTACCGGGGCAACTTTGGCCGCGTTGTGTCGCACTGAAAGCAGTGGGTTTCGACTGGAGGACAGTTTGACCTTGGAGCAAGTGGCGACTTTAGGTGCAGCAGGCAAGTTGGAATTAGCCCCGCCGATCGCGGCGTTAGCGGGGGTAGAGAAACTGGAACTGCCGGATGACCTGGCGCGCCGTTGGTGTTTTGGCCAGAAAATCATCGTGGATGCGTTGCCTCGCCTCCAGCCGCAATCAGAAGTGGCTTACCGTGTGCATAATGCCGCCCAGGAGTTTCTCGGTATTACAAAAGTTGAACCAGTTGAATTAGGATGGCGGCTGCTACCGCAGATGGTTTACCAAATCAACCAATGAAAACAAACTGGCCGGGATCTCTAAAATGAAAGACCTTGCACAATCGGTCCTGGTCCCAGCACCGAAATGTAGGGATGACGCAAGTGGCGTTGGGCGGCGGCTTGAATTTGAGCAGCCGTTAAGGTCTCAATTTGGACTGGAAAATGTTCGTCAAACTCTAGCCCTAATCCCACCGTTTCGTACCAACCAAAGGCGTGGGCAATCTGCGCATTTGTTTGTTTTCCCAAGGCATATTGCCCGAGAAACTTATTTTTTGCGTTTTGCAATTCTGCTTCACTGAGTGGCTGTTCGACGAGTCGATTGACTTCTGCTTTGAGCCCATCCAGCGCCGTCTGGGTATTTTCGGGGGCGGTGCCCATATAAGTTACAAAATGCGTTGGGTCTAGATGCGTTGGATAAAATGCCGAAACCTCGTAGGCTAATCCCCGCTTTTCCCGCAATTCGACAAACAGACGACTGGAAAGGCCACTACCAAGATAGGTATTCAGTAGCTTCAAAGCCGCGTAATCCTGTGCCAGTTCCATGGTTTGGGCGGATTGGCGGGGCACGGGTGGGGCGAAGTAACCAAGCATGACGATCGCCTGTTGGGTGGCTTGAGCCACAAGCGATCGATCCAATTCTGTTTTCGCTGGTGCGGGCTCGAGGGACGATGGCGGGTGAGTATCTGCGTTCCAATCACCGAATACCTGCTCGACTAAATCCTTTGCCGTTTCGGGGGTAATCCGGCCAGCGATGCTAATTACGAGCTGATCAGGCCGGAAAAACGTTTTGTGGTAATTCACTAAATCAGCTTTGGTCAACTGTTCAACCGTTTCTTCGGAACCGAGGCTGGAGAGTGCATAGGGATGGTCGCCATACATAATGTGCCGCAAGTTTTCCATGGCCACATTGAAGGGCTGCTCCCGCCGCGATCGCATTGCTTGGAGCGTCAGACGCCGTTCTAGCTCGATTTCATTTGTCGGGAACGTTGGGTAGCGCATGACTTCTCCCGCGAGCCGGAGCATGTCGGCAAAGTCGCTGGAAACGGTTTTCAGGCTGATCAAAAAATAATCAGCGGCTGAATCGGTCCCAAAACTGGCCCCGATCGATTCGACTTGTTCGGCGATTTCAAGCGATGAATACCGCTGGGTGCCTTTGGTGATTAGGGATGCAACGAGATGCGATACACCGGCTTGACTGCGGCTCTCCCAACGACTGCCAGCCCGGAGAAACATTCTGGCAGAGACAATGTCAGCCGCAGGATTCTCCGTTACAAGTACCAAAATTCCATTCGCTAGACGCGTCCGATTAACCTGCCGATTCCGAGTCAAAACCAAAGATGATGCCACAGTCGCAAAGTCCCCATTGGCGAATGCCAAATATTTCTAATATTGTAGGCTGTGCTTTACCATGGCGGGGCATTGGTTGCCTTTGCGTGGGATAGACCTAGGATTCTTCGCCGGCTGCGCTATCTGACATGTCAGGGGGAGTTTCGGTACTTTCGAGTACGAACCGTCGCGCGAGTCTATCGTAAGTCCCAGCTCCAATGAAGCGTGGGTATTTATAGCCGCGACTGTAGGCCCAGACCAGCTCACCTTTTTCTAAGATTTGGACCTCATCAAACCAGCCACACCTTGGCATCAACAACTTTGCGCTGGTGAGTGCATCGATCCAGCGATCATATTCTTGCTGGAATTTTCGGGCGCGGACTTTGAACATGCGGCAATATCGCAACGGAGGACGCTTAAGTCTTGATGATTTATTTTACCGACGCTTGGCATAAACCTGATCTCGCTGACCCCCTCCGCAAGGTAAGATAGCAAAGTTGTCCGATTGTAAAGAAATTTAAAGTGCAAACTCAATCCGTTACGGTTTCAGGCGAGGGGCAAAATACTGTTTCGCCAGCTCGCGTGCGTCAAGATTTACCGTTCACCCTTGCCGATGTGCGAGCGGCGATTCCTGACCATTGCTTTCAACCAAATACCGCGCGATTGTTAGCTTACGCCTTCTGGGATGTCGGTGTTGTCACAGGTCTGTTTTTCTTGGCCGCCACGATCGATAGCTGGTGGTTCTATCCGATTTATTGGGTGGCCCAAGGGACTATGTTTTGGGCGTTATTTGTGATTGGTCACGACTGCGGTCATGGTTCATTCTCGAAGTATAAGTGGCTGAATAATTTAGTCGGACATATTACTCATAGTTTTATTTTGGTGCCTTACCATGGCTGGCGCATCAGCCATCGCACCCACCATGCCAATACGGGAAACATCGATACGGACGAAAGCTGGTATCCGGTCGTTGAGAGTCGTTATCGTCAGATGGGCTTTCTCGAAAAAGGAATTCGTTATTATGCGAACCTATTGGCTTATCCGATTTATCTGTTCCGTCGCACTCCCGGTAAGCAAGGTTCTCACTTTGACCCGAATAGCCCACTATTCAAACCATCGGAGCGTCAAGATGTGATTACCAGCACCATCTGGTGGGTTGCCATGGTGACATTGTTGGTGATTGCCAGTTTCACATTTGGGTTTATGCCGGTGCTGAAGCTGTATTTGGTTCCTTATATCGGTTTTGTGATTTGGCTGGATTTGGTCACGTTTATGCATCACAGCGAGGCCGATATTCCTTGGTATCGCGGGGATGACTGGTATTTCCTCAAAGGTGCACTGTCAACGATTGATCGTGACTATGGTTTCATCAATTGGATCCACCACGATATCGGCACCCATGTGGCCCACCATATTTTTTCCAATATGCCGCATTACTATTTGCAGGATGCGACTGAGGCAGTCAAACCGTTACTCGGTGACTATTACCGTAAATCCGATGTGCCGGTTTGGAAGGCGTTCTTGAAATCCTATCAAGATTGCCACTTCATCGCTGATGAGGGGTCAGGGATTTACTATCAGCCCGCTAAGGCGTTGAAGCGTTAGGGCCAAATCTACCGTCATCCGGAATTGAGCGAAGTCGCCATTCCGTTCGTTGGAACTATTTCTGATCAAAATGCTTGTGACCTGGATGTGCGAATCACATCCAGGTTTTTTGTTGAGCGGCCGTAAGGATCGCTGTACATGGTGGAAATTGTCGAAATTTTCTAAAATTGGGATGTCGATCGCTTCTGTGGGTGAGTACTGTATGCAGACAGCAGTGTTTCATTTGGCTTTTCCTATTGGCAATGTTGCCGATGCTAAAGCCTTTTATGTTGATGGATTGGGCTGTGAACTCGGTCGGGAAAGCCACCAGGCGGTGATTCTCAACCTCTATGGCACACAATTAGTTGCGCATGTGACCCGCGAACCATTGGTGCCGCAGCAGGGGATTTATCCGCGACATTTTGGTTTGGTATTTAATGCTGAGGCGGATTGGCAAGCCTTGCACGATCGTGCTGCGGCAAAGGGCTTAACGTTTTATCAAGCGGCCAAACGTCGGTTTCCCGATACACCACTCGATCATCAAACGTTCTTTCTGCAAGATCCGTTTCACAACTTGCTGGAGTTTAAGTACTATCACAATCCCAATGCAATTTTTGGGGAGCGTGAGCAGGGACAAATTGGCGATCGTGTAGAACGATCAGCTTAGGTTGCTTCCAGTGCGCAGACAATCTGAGCGAAGACCCGGCTATCCTCAATCATCCACTTGTGCAAGGGGACTAGAACGGCATGAGTCTGTGCAGGGGGAGTTAAGGAACTCCAAGCGGGGACGATCATCAAATCCAAGGGTGTCCAGATTGAAGTGAACTGGATTTGCTGCAGGCAATCAATATCTTGATTCAGGTCATTCAGAAACGGACTAAAGGGATGCATTTGTTGCGCACCGGGCTTGTGGCTCAACCAAGCCAAGATGGTGCCTTGGTGGGGCGAGGAAACTGTGATAAATCGACTGACGCGCCGCAAACCATCCAAGCGTTGGAGATAGTAGCGGCTGACAATTCCGCCCATACTAAACCCGACGAGATCAAAAGATTGGTCTGGGGCGATCGTTTGTCGAGCGAATTCATCTAGCTGCTGGGCCAATACTTCCAGGGGGACGCTGCCATCGGGCGGCAGCAAGTCCAGACTGTAGACTGTGAATCCTTGGGTTTCAAGGTGGTGCTGCAGTTGTTTAAAGATTTGACTGCTGTCCCAAATTCCATGAACGAGGATCACCGGATTGGGGGTTTTCGGCAGGTCATGCATAGCAAGATCGCGATAACGAACGGATTTACGATTTTAGGCCGTTCTCAGAAGTCATGAATTGCTGCTAGTGCAGCTTGCCAATTGCCACAGAGAAAATTTGTCATCAACGATCGCGAACAATAGCGTTTCTGGCGCTATTGCCCTATCGCGCCAGAAACAACCGCTGCAACCGATCGCGGGTACCAATATAGGGCTGCCATTGATAATGTTCGGCCAATAACCAGCCGCCGATCGTCAGATGTGTTGCGACAATCGCGATAAACCAAACATCAGGGAACCAAGCACCTTGACTTCCTTCCAGTGGTGGGAAAATTTGCGCCGGTACCCAAACGACAACCGGTGGACAGACCATCACCACGATGCAGCTGATCCATACCAGCCAAGTTAAATCCTCACTTGTCGACTGCACCGATCGCCACCGTTTGCCATTCCAACGCCACGCCATTGGCGGTGAGCTATCTTCGACCCGGAGAATCTGCTCCGGTAGATTGGCCGTGAAGATATGCCGACAAAAATTGCAAGCATAGGCATCCATTAACACCATGCCCGACAAGGCACCATGACGACAAATCGGACATTCGTAGGTGTCGTGGAAGCTGAGGGGATGACTACTTTGGGTGGATCGCGCCGATGAATTCATATTCTCCATTCTGCCAGATACGGGAGTGATGCTGTTGATAATGGTCAATTTGTTGCGATCAATTTCTAGCTGCAAGCATCCGATCGTGCTTGCAACAACCGGAGTTGATTGATGTCGTCTCGGATCCGCAATAGCATCAGTGGCTTAACTAGATCATCACTAAATCGCCGTACTCTGTGGTCAGTTCATCGCGCGTCAGGCGATCAGCGCTATCTTGTGGTGACCAAATTAATTCGAAGCTAAGTAACTCTGCCGTGGTGATAGCAGAAATCTGCTCCAAAATCGACTGCAAATTCTCTGCTGAGTACACTTGATCGAACAAGGGCCGATCGTGGGTTGTGCCGAGGAGAAGTGTCACAACAACGTATGCTGCTGGATCCTCGTCTTCATCAACTGTTACTGACTTCTCCCGCAACCCAAAACTGTCGCGGGTGAGGGTTTCATCACTCAGCTTGCTACGCTCACGCATTGACCATTGCTCAAAAGAACTTTCCGCTGTGGTGCGATTGAGGCAAGTTTGTGATGCGACTTTGGCATGGCTCCAGTATTCCGGTAGTCGGAGCAGTGCAACCACGACTGCTTGCAACTGTGCCTTCAACTGTTCGGGTGTGACGATTTCCATCGTTTCAACAATTTCGGTGAGTTGCTGTTGAATCGGACAGTTGGCAAGCAGGGCAACTTGCACCGTACTAACGGTCAAAATATCATTGTTAATTTCGGCGTCACTGCCAGGTGTGGCTGCGGCAATGTGGTCACCGGCTTGGGATTTTTTATTTGTGTTGTAAAGCATTAAACCCGCCCCACCGGCGACTGCTGCTGCTGGCAGGATGAACCAGGGTAAGCCTCCTCCATTGGAGGTGCGATTTGGGTTGCTGATTTGAGCAGTGGTGGGTGGGCGATCGGTGTTGGGCGGTGGGGTGATTGCTTTTTGGGTAAACGCTTCAGCCGATTGTTCGGGTTGGTCGCTCAGTGCATCATCGAGCAGCGCACTGCCAATGCCATCATTACTGGGTAAAACGAGTGGCTGGTTACGCCCGGTTGCATTCTGCTGTCGGTTGTACTCCGATGGGTTGGTGCTACTGGGATAGCGGTTAGGCATGGGAATTGGCACGGGAACCGGTACAGAGCGTGGGCGGTCCCAATTGCGCTGCGGCGCACTCGGTTGACGATAGGAAGGCGTCGTTGATCGCTGCGGAGGAGCGGCGGGTCGTGGGGGTGTCGATCGCCTAAATGACCCACCGCGACTGCGGCCACCACTGCTGCGGGCCATCGCGATCGACGATGAAGCTGGTACAAAACGCGTTTCACCGACTCCCAAAAGGCTAAACGTGAATAAGCTGAGCAGTAGATAATATGCCTTCATCTGACTCATTTAAGTGCTCCTATTACTGCGTTCTTATTGCCGTGTTGGTGATGCCGCTAAGCGCGTTCTGACTCGTCTACAACGGCGGCGTTGACCTCAACGGCATCAATATCAATCACACCGTCCTGAGCGATGCGCTGAAATTTGTGATTAACCGCTTCTAAAGATTCGCCACAGCTGGGGCAAACCATCGACTGATGGTTGAACCCGGTAAATTCATAGTGGCATACAGGGCACTCACTTTCGACGATGTTTTTGCGCAGCCACCATTGCAGGCCAAAAAAACCGACAACCGGGGCCAAAATGACTAAACCCAAAATCAAGAAGAACCCGCGCAACAAAAATCCTCCACCAATGCTGAGTACCCACAGAATCAGCAGTAACCAGAGAACCTGACGGACTCCGGCGGAAAGATTGAGTTGTTTGAAGTTATTGGGATACATTGAGACGCCTTTCTATACAGTATCTTCAGCTATCTCTAATGAACTTATAAGGTTGCGCCCGCGCAACAAACCAACTGTTCAATTCGATCGCTGCTATATGCATTTTGAAACATTTTCTCGGCATAGACCATACGGATCAACCGCAGTTTCTGGCGGTTGTCCACCCCGCTAATAAATGTGGGGCGGCATTGGTTGTGATGCTGGACCCACCCCCTTCGGCAAGTGGTAACGCCTGGCTGGTAGAGGCAGCGGCGCAACCCAGATGAGGCGTGCGATACCAAATACACATCGATCGAAAGGATGGTTGGCCGCACTCGCCACCGATCGCGCTTGCGGAACATCGCTAAAAAACTTGACTTTATCCGAGAATGTGCTAAATATAGTGTCAACGGGTTCGATAAACGCTAGATATAGTGCTTTACCGATCTGCTTTATCGATCCAGTTGTGTTGGTTGTGTGTGTGTTTACTGAGTTGATGATTCGGCGAATTTGGGTCTCGCTATCAGCCGCAAATTAATGCTCGTCGACTGCGAAATTATTCGTAACATTTGTTTTCAATTGTTTCTACCGAATGCAGGCTGTTAAAGCACTGTATCTGTGATTTTTAACAGGGCTGCTCAGAATACCATCAATGTGCGTGTTTCTCGCTTCCGAGCAAATACGGAACTTTGACCAAAAATGGGCCTAGACCCCCCATAGTAAAGAAAAAATGATAGATCATCGCAAAATGCAACGGTAATTTGATGGGTTTTTACCGTATGCGATGTGTCATTTGTTGCACGGGTGCGTTAAATTTGGAGGCAAAATTTGCCGTAAATACTGAAAAATCGTGGTGTGATTAAAGCTTATGAAGACCAAAGCCCCCAAGGTTGAACCGGCTGTTGAGCCAAAATTAGAAGTGGAAGCCGATTTCAATGCGAACGATGCGGATGTTGCGCTGAAAGATGAGGATCTGACCCCTGAAGCGCTAGCGAAAGTGATTCCTAAAGGTTCAAATGATTACCTCGGTCTGTCCGATGATTCAGTTGGCATGTTTTTGCGCGAAATGGCACGTTATCCTTTGCTGACGCAGGCAGAGGAAATCGAGTTGGCTCGCGAAATTGCGAAGGGTGGTACCGAAGGCGAGCGTGCAAAGCGTCGATTGGTGCGTGCAAATCTGCGATTGGTTGTCTCAATCGCAAAGAAGTATTTGAATCGTGGTGTACCTTTCCTCGATCTAATTCAGGAAGGTTCTATGGGTTTGATGCGAGCCGCTGAAAAATTTGACTACGAACGTGGTTATAAGTTTTCGACCTATGCCTATTGGTGGATTCGTCAGGGGATTACGCGGGCGATCGCATCGCAGTCCCGGACAGTACGTCTGCCCGTACATATGGTTGAGAAGTTAAACCAGGTGCGTAAAGTGCGCCAGTCTCTTTCTCAAGATCTGGGTCGCAAACCGACCAAGCAGGAGTTGGCAGCGGCATTGGATATGGAAGAGGACAAGCTGGACCAAGTTTTAGACGTGAGTCAGCGGACGCTTTCCCTGCATGCTTGGGTGGGTAAAGACGAAGACACTGAGCTAATGCAGCTAATTGAAGATGCTGACCATATTGGTCCGACGGATAGCTTGGACCGGCGCTTGTTAATTGATCGGTTAAATTCTGTACTTGACCATCTTAGCGATCGCGAACGAGAAATCATTCGTTTGCGTTATGGCCTAACTGACGGACAGCACTATACGTTGACCGAGATTGGTAAAATTTATGACCTTTCCCGTGAGCGAGTGCGTCAGATTCAAGCAAAGGCCATGCGTAAGTTGCGCCATCCTCGCCGCCAAGCGTTGCTCAAAGATTGGGTTTAGTCACAGCGAGGTCGTGGCCGCGATGGGATTGACTAGGACGAATCGCAAAAGCGAATAGCTAGCATTCTGTGGTAGTTAATCCGAGCAAAATAAAGATTTGTGCAAGTTGATGCCTTTTATTGCTTCAAATAATTGCTTAAAACGACCATAGGATCTCAATTAGCTCGGAAAAACCTCATTGATAAAAACCTCATTGATATAAATTTAGTCGGCGTGGTGAATTAAATATAAAACCGAACAAGCTGAAACCCTTGTCCTGATTTAATCTGTCTTAAGTTTAATTAGGCGTACCTACTTTCTGGCTTTCTGTATTAGAATTATGATGGATGATAAATGTTTATCCTCTAGGCGTAATTTTCAAAGTCAGGATTGTCCGAATATTTGTTCGCTAATCAGTATTTCAGGGTTGCTGGCAGGCCACAAGATTGGTCTGAAACTTAATTTCTCCATATTTTCAATCTATATCATTGCCGGTTGAGTGCGCATGATTAGACTATTTTGGCATCGATTCTGATGTTCTGAGTATTTTTAATATGGGGTTGCGTATTTCTTCGCTATTGTGGTCTCGAGTTAGGCCCTATGGTAGAGTGCGTTGAAATTTTTATTGATTACACTGGGCGGTGTTGTCCAGCAGCACCATCACTGCAATGATTTCTGTAGAGCGATCTGTGTTACGCGTTTTAGTAGTTGATGATCACGAATTAACTCGCTTTTCCCTCAAAGCGGCCTTCAGAAATCAGCCAGACATTGAGCTGGTGGGACTTTCTAGAAATGGTTATGAGGCGGTAGAAATGGCACAGAGCTGCCACCCCGATGTGATTGTCTTGGATTTGCAGATGCCGATTATGGATGGAATGAGTGCATCTGTTGCCATCAAACGGATATTGCCTCATGTCCAAATTTTGGCCTATTCATCCTTTGAACATCCCAAGGTCGAGCATCTATTGCGCGACGCGACCATTGCGGAACTATGTCGAAAAGACATGCCAACTATCGACCTGATTGCGAAGGTCCGTCAGTTAGGTCGGCCATTAGTTGAGTATCCAGTTTTCTGACGGTGCCTGGCGCCGCCGGTGGTAACTGGGCGATGTCGCTGAATGTGCGCTACTAAATTTCCATGGGGCCGATTGTCAGTTGATATGCAGTGTTTTGACCGCTGCGACTGCCCACAAAGATATCATATTGCCCAGTTTCCCAACGTCCTGGGATAGTGATCTTTCCCTTTGAAACTTGATCAGCCTGAACACAGAAGCGTTGATCGTTATTGCCAATAATGAGGAGAGTGGCGTCATTTGCCCCTTCCAGAGTGAAATTGAGATTGCTTGGCTGATCAATGACAATGCGGTGATTGGCTTCTCGTGCAATAAACCCAGCACAAGTTTGGTCGCGGATCGGGCCGCTAGAAGTTCCTGCCATCGTTGTCGTTTGCGTACTCTTCAAAGTAAGTACGGTGGGGATGGCGTTGACATGAGCGTCAAATGATAGATGGAGGCCAATTGCCAGTGTCGCGATGGTACTGGTTCGCATTGTCCAGCGCAATAAAGGGGTCACCATTTTTTATGCTCTCTCGACACAGTTTATGAGTGGGGCAGTGATGACAGGAGCGGTGAAGGATATCATCATCCACTTCCCCCGACCGACTACTGCCTATATATATTATCTGCTCTTGATCAATCGGCTGTGGTGTCTTGTAGGACTGTTATCTAAGTGTCACTGTATACAGAATCGGTGGGTGGATACAAAATTTATGTATGGGAAGCGACTGAGTTGATGATGGCAGGCGCGATCGGACGGTTAACTCGTGGTCTGCTCGAACTGCCCCAGTCGGTGCTTAATCTGGGCGAACCCCTGTGCCCCAATTTGTTGAACGATGGCTGTGAGCTCTTGGGCAAGCAATTGATCAAAGCGGTTTTCCAACCGTTGTTTGAGCTGATGGAGCAGTGCTGCTGGCTGTCGCCAATTACGGCAGTTAATTTGGTCGAAATAATATAATCCGACGCAAGCGGCATAAATTGCATCGCGAGGATGGTCCATCTGCTGACAAGCGGTTGCCATATTCGTAAAATAATGTGCGCGCAGATAGAAGTCACCACCTGTATGCGTCGCTTTACAGCCAGTTTGCAGCCAATTGAGGGCTTCTGCAGGATGATTGATATGGAGACAGATATTGGCGATCGCGTTTGCACAGATGCCTTCACATTGTTGATCGCCTAATTGTCTGGCTTTGGCGATGGCTTCCGAGAGATACATCATGGCAGTGGCGTGATGCTCAATTGGTGCGCTCATGAGCTGGGCTTTTTGCACGGAGGCAGTGCCTAAGTTCATTAAAGCGTTGGCCTCACCCTGAGGATCGCCCACCTGACGGGCGAAAATTAATGCGCGCTGTGCATGTGTGATGGCCATTGCGTATTTGTCTTGTATGGTGGCAATGCGACTAAGATGATTGAGATTGGCGATTATACCGGTTGTATCGGATGTGGCCTGCGCGATTTTTAAGGCTTGCCGATAGAGTTTTTCAGCTTCAGCATATTTGCCATAGACTAAAACGAAGTTACCCATGACCATCAGCACGCGGCCTTGCGCTGGTTGAGCGTCAAGCGGTTGTAAGGCTTTGCTGAGATAGCGCAGGGATTGATACAGTTGCGGTTTGGTTGGTTGACTAATATTGGGGTAGAGGGAAAATTTGGATTGTTGGGTAAACTTGCTTAAAAACTGCAAGCTAAGTTGGAGTGCAACCTGACTGAACTGTTCACAGTTAAGGTGATTCAGACTGTGACATCGTTTGATACCGCGACCTAACTGGGCCCAGGTACTGGCGAAGCCGAGGTCGAGTGAGTTCAAAAGTTGCTGTTTGGCTGTAGCTTCATAGGGCTGTTGGTTTGCCCAGCGGAGTAGGTTTAGCTGAGCTGTTTGCAGGACTAACACTAACTCAACCCAATCACTAAGCGTAAAATCAGTGCAATTGACGACCCAACTTTCTAGGGAGGCTTGCGCGTGCAACGCCTCAAATAGGCTTTTTAGCAAGGGTCTAATTGCTTGCTTTGACCATAGCTGCCAGGGGCTGTTTGCCGATGTTGCTGCCTGATCAGCTGCTGACGGTTTATTGTACAGCCAGCTCACGAGATGACTTTCGATCGCCTTCCACGATTGCAGACCTTGCTGAATGCCCCGGGCATATTCCTGTAAGACGCGCTGTGTTGACCCATCGCAAGGGCTACTGGCGAGACCCTGTGCCAACTGTTCTAGTAAAGACAGTGAAAGTTTTCCGTCATGATTGGGGCGGATGATCGGTATCAGAATGGCCAGTTGTTCATATGGTTCAGCGTGGGCAATTTGAAAAATTGTCTTGACTACGATGTCTTGGTTGCGCATTGCTTGCTGATAACGCCGCCATTCTCGGTGAATGGTTTTTAGCGTTTGCAAGGTAAAGTCGAGGTGCCGGTTAGGCGGAAAATCTGGGGCCTCAATGTGCATCGCTGGATACACGAGCCAATGGTTCAGGCAAGCGCTAAAAATCGCGTCCGTTTGGGGTTCGAGTTCGCGGTTAATTAAGGCATAAACTTGATCACGGGACGGAGTTTCTCCATTGAGGCTACTTTGAACGATACGCTTGATCAGGTTTTCATAGCGCGCTTGGAGATCGGCCATGACTGGTCTCTACAAAAAACACAAGGGAACACAATGACCGTCAAAATTAACTGCAAAACGGCCAAGCATTTCTCTGTGAAATTACTTGGCAGTGCGGTTAAGCGGCCTAGTTATTTTTACCAATATAGTCCGTCAGTTTGAGGAAAACTTCCGCACAATGGCAGATTTCTCCATGTAATTACGCATTTAATTGCGGTGATTGTTGCTGTAGCGAATTCTGGCACCGGCCCAATGCAGTTTCTCACGTAGGGTTTGGTAGTAAGAGTAATCCTCGCGGAGGATGATGAATCTGGCTTGGCAGTCAGCCATCCGAATGTCGACGCGATGACCCGGCCAGATGGCACTCGCAAGGACTCCATCCATCCAGAGTTTTGTGTTGAGCTCATGGTCCATGAGGGGCCAAACGCTGACGACACAGCCAGGGGGCAAGACAATCGGCCGACTCGATAAACTCAGCGGACAAATTGGCGTAATGACGATCGCGTCCATGCCGGGATGGAGGATTGGACCGTTGGCCGCAACGGTATAGCAGGTTGAGCCGGTTGGGGTGCCGATCAGCAGACCATCTCCCTGATATTGATCAACGACAGCCCCGTCGATTTCCATTTCGAGAATCGAGGTTAGCATCCGATCGGCGACCGCTGGCTTGATGCACATCTCATTCAGGGCAAGATAGCGATCACTGACTGGCTCCAAATTTGTCCGATGGCCTTCAAAAATGCTGGCTTGCAGCATCATTCGCGTTTGGACGGCGTAGTGATCATTGCTGAGACGCTCCCAGAGCACACTGCCCTCAAAGTCCCCAGGGGATTCTGATAAGAACCCGAGGTGACCACCGACATTCAGCGCCAAGATGGGAATTTGTTCCGGTGCGAGGTGACGAGCGGCGGCAAGGGCCGTGCCATCCCCACCTAATACAATGGCTAAGTCGATTGGCTGATTGGCTGAAGCCAAGAATGCTGGATAGGGATTGTCATGGGCCCCGCTTGGTCCTAAGAGTACCTTGACGCCGAGGTTGTCTAACTGCTGCGCATACTGTGCGGCACAACGCTGACTGATCCGCTCGTTTGCTTTATGAACAATAATGACTTGCTTGAGCTGCATATCAATCGCAGAGAATGTGGCTTAAACCGCTACCACTCATGTTTTAGATATCTGCCGCTGCATCCGCACGCTCTTCTGAGACGAACAGCTACCATTTCAGCAGATTGAACTGCTCCATATCGATCGTGTCGCGGTTGCGATAAATCGACAGAATGATCGCTAGCCCAACAGCGGCTTCGGCGGCGGCGATCGCGATCACAAAAGTTGTGAATACCTGCCCCTTAATTCCCTGGGGATCGAGATAGTTCGCAAATGCCACGAGATTCAGATTGACAGCGTTCAGCATCAGCTCAATCGACATTAAAACGCGCACCGCGTTGCGGCTGGTAACGAGGCCATAGATCCCGATACAGAAAAGTGCAGCAGCGATGAGTAGGAAATATTGCAGTTGCAGCATGGTTTTGGTGAATTGTGTGAACCGATGAACTTACGCGTCTTTGACCGAGCCAGCCAGCTCGCGGGGCCGTTCCGGCAGCATGAGTGCCTCATCCTCGCCTTGCGGTGAACGGATGTCAGGAATGAATTCGCGGCGGGCCAAGACGATCGCGCCGATTAAAGCGATCAGCAGCAGCACCGAAGCAACTTCAAAGGGGAGAAGAAAATCGCTGAAAAAGTGCAAGCCAATTTTCACAATCGAACCATCGCCGATCGGGAGCTCGCTTGAGATGGCCCAAGGGGTACTTAAAATCATGGTGCTGAGCAGACCGAAGATACCGGCACAGACTCCGGCTGTTGCAACTTGGCGCAGCAAAGAGCCAGAGACGGCAACGAAGGCCTCACGTTTATTCACCAACATAATGGCGAACAGAATCAGGACGTTCACGGCCCCGACGTAGACGAGGACCTGGGCCGTGGCCACAAAGTCAGCATTGAGTAAGAGATATAGGCCGGCCATGCTGGTAAACACGCCTGCCAACAAGAAAGCGGAGTAAACGATGCTATCGAGCAAAACAACGGCGAGTGCGGCCCCTAACATCATGACTGTGAGCAGGCCAAACGCAACGACCTGGACTCCTTCTGCTAAATTCACGCGGGTTCTCCTTATCTGTGAAATGATCGCGGGGCTGGCTTAGTTTATCAGCGATCGGCGGCGGCCTATTCGCGCTTCAACCAGACTACTTTGCCGGTTCTTCAGTGGTTTCTTGGGCTGTTTGGGGGGTACTGTCGACAATTTCCTGCGGCAGCTTACCAGCACGCCGTGAACCCGCTGGTAACTCATGCGGGTCCATGACCCCGTTAGGTAAGTAAGCTAGCTCTTTCAGCGGTGTCACCATTGGATCATTGGTCACCTTGTAAGGTAAGCGACCCAGCGCGACATTGTCATAATTCAGTTCGTGGCGATCATACGCGGCCAACTCGTACTCCTCAGTCATCGATAGACAGTTGGTGGGGCAATACTCAACACAGTTTCCACAGAAAATGCAAACACCAAAATCGATACTATAGTTGCTCAAGACTTTCTTCTTCGTGGACTTGTCGAATTCCCAATCCACAATTGGTAAATTGATCGGACAGACCCGAACACAGACCTCACAAGCAATGCATTTATCAAATTCAAAATGAATCCGACCCCGAAAGCGTTCAGACGGAATCAGCTTCTCATACGGATATTGCACGGTAACGGGCCGCCGCCGCATATGGTCAAACGTAACCGAGAGGCCTTGGCCAATATATTTTGCCGCTTGAGCGGCCTCTTTACCGTAGTCTGTGACTTGCTTGAGGAATTTCAGCATCGTACTACCTAAAGGGATAACATCATGTGGAATCGTGCTGAGTGCTGCTGGTGGGCTAAGCGAGCGACGATTTAGCCGCCGAAGGCAACCGGAATCGCCAGCTTCAAACCAGCGGTGATGAGCAGATTGACCAGTGAAACGGGTAAGAGAAACTTCCAGCCCAAGTCCAAAAGTTGATCAATTCTGACCCGCGGTACTGTCCAACGAATCAAAACTGCGAAAAATAGTAGCAAGTAGGCTTTAAATAGCATCATGACAATACCCAGACTTGCCGTAATCACCTGCAGCCAAGGCGTTGTTTCACTGACACCGAGCAGCTTGCCAATCGTCTCGGCGGGTATCGGTGCGGCCCAACCGCCCAAATACAGCACGGAGAAAAGTAGCGCTGACAGGACCAAATTGACGTAGTTACTCAGATAGAATAGGGCAAATTTCATGCCGGAATATTCTGTCTGATAGCCCGCAACCAGCTCTTCCTCGGCTTCTGGTAAATCAAAAGGAGTCCGCTCACACTCCGCGAGTGCGGCAATCCAGAAAATAATAAACCCAACGGGCTGTCGCCATAGGTTCCAGCCCAAAATGCCATAGCCTCCCTGTTGGTTAACGATGTCGATCGTGCTGAGGGAGTTGGACATCATCACCACTGCCATTACTGCTAATGCCAATGGCAGCTCATAGGCCAGAGATTGGGCCGCAGCGCGCAGCCCACCCAACAAAGAATATTTGTTATTAGAGGAGTATCCAGCCATCAATAGACCAATGGGCACCACACTCGAGAGGGCGATCCAGAGGAAGATACCCATATTGATATCGGTAATTACCAGGTTCTGTCCAAAGGGAATGATCAGATAGGACAAGAAAACTGGAATGATGACGATAATTGGCCCAAGGGTGAAGAGCCAAGGGTCAGATTTCGCTGGAATCACGTCCTCCTTAAACACCAGCTTCAGACCATCAGCCACGGCAATGAGCGTGCCGAATGGCCCCATATACTCTGGGCCGATACGTTGCTGGGCGGCGGCAGAAATCTTTCGTTCCAACCACACGGCAATCAAGCATCCAACGGTGGCTGCCACTAGCATAATCACCATGGGCAGAGGCATCCAAAAGACTTTGGCTAAACCGGCGGACAAGCCAAGGTCCTGCAGCGATTGGATAAAGTTGCCTTGTAGATCAATTCCGGCATTCATAAAGCGTTCTCAATCGATCGGACATGTCATGGACTTATTTCAGAGGTGTTTATGATAATCCACAATCCATCACGACGGAACCGACGGGATTTTCTAACCACCTCAGAACTTAGTATAACGGCGTTACGGGAAGCGCAAAAGTCTGAAAATTCAATGGTTTGAATCAGCTGTAATCGCGAGGCTGATTGAAGCATTTGGTATGGCCGATCAGCTCAGGCACCGATGGGTGAGCCCCTGAATCGGACACACTCCCTGTGGCTGACTGACTGCAGACCTCGAACGCTGCATACCTATGCCCCCTATCACCACATCCTAATCAATGGGGCAAAATATGTTCTAGCCGGATAAAAAAATGAGCAGTTGAATTACTTTGCTGCCATTAAACGAAATAAACCCCCAGATTATCTCTGAGGGCTGGAGTTCCTGAAAATCGTCACGTTTGTATAGTGCCAATAAAGTTCCGGAAGCGGAAGGGGTGTCTGACCCATCGGGGTGTTTGACCCTCCCTGTTGTTGTGGCTTGAATCAGCGGTTGTGGCTCGCATGAAATATGGCTGCCGCTACAGTGGTCAGCCATATCGCCATTGCCGCTCGATCGATGGGGCCTAGAGCCGTTCCTCCACAGGTGTATACGGGACTTGGTGTAGGCCAGTATAGATTTGTGTCGGTCGGAAGATGCGGTTTTCGCCCAATTGCTCCTTCCAGTGGGCGAGCCAGCCAGCGGTGCGGGAAATCGCAAATACGGGTGTGAATAAATCGGTTGGGATGCCAAGTTTCCGATAGACCAGGCCTGAGTAGAAATCGACATTAGGGTAAATGCCTTTGCCGGCCAGGCGCTCACTGACGGTTTTTTCTAGGGCGATCGCTAAATCGTAGAACTCGTCATGTCCGAATTTCTCGAATAACTGTTCCGCGAGCTTTTGTAAGATCGAGGCCCGTGGATCTTTGACTTTATAGACACGGTGCCCAAAACCCATGATTTTCTGCTTCTTGGCAATGCAATGATCGACGTAGGGTTCAACATTCTCGAGCGACCCGATTTCTTCAAGCATCAAAATCACTTCCTCTGCCGCGCCGCCGTGCAGCGGTCCAGCCAGCGTCCCAACGGCCGACGCGACGACGGCATAGGGGTCAGTTAGAGTCGATGCCGTTACCATGGCGGAGAAAGTTGAGGCATTAATTGTATGCTCGGCGTGCAGGGTCAAGCACACATCGAAAATATGTGCCGCTAAGGGGTCAGGCTCCTGCTCGTTCAACATGTAGAGAAAGTTGGCCGCATAACTCAAATCATCCCGTGGTTGTACTGGGTCGTTCCCTTTCCGAATTAGTTGAAATGCAGCGACCATTGTTGGCACTTTTGCGAGTAAACGCACGACAGCGGCACGAATATAAGCGGGGTCATCGAGTGCCCGTTTGGAATAAAACAGGCCGAGGGCGGCGGCGCAAGCTTGCAGAGAGTCCATTGGATGGCCGCTCTCAGGGAAACACTTCATCATGTCCCGAATCCGATACTTCAGACGACGATGCAAATAAATTTCCTGCTCGAAGGCGGCCAGGTCGTCCGCGCTGGGTAGATTACCCCAGATTAGTAGGTAAGCAGTTTCGAGAAACGTACTCTGAGCAGCGAGTGCTTCGATCGCTAAGCCGCGATATTCTAGAATCCCTTGCTGTCCACCGACATAACTAATGCTGGACTGGGTTGCAGGCACCCCTTCTAAGCCTGCACGGTACTCATAGACGCTCATTGCCTTACCACTTTTGAGAGATTGCTATATTTCAGTTAAAGTATCAGATTTCGTGTGATCGGTTACTGTAGCAGCGGCGTCAATATCAATATTCACATGCGGTGCGGACGGACTCTCATCAGGGCGGAGAGGTTTTGGGGTTTTGTTTCATGGTGCGAGTGTCTGCGAGGTAACCGGTGGTGAGTGGTATGGGCCCAAGAGAGACGAATTTGCGTACCATATTTTGCGGTTGAAAACAGCGAATGGTCGCATATAAATCTATAAACATTTGCGGTTTTTTATAAAAGCGAATATTATCTAAGGTAGTAGGGTTTAACTTTCTCTTCAGTTAAACAGTTTTTAATCTCACTCTTGGTTATAATTTGGCCGCTTCGCGGTTCTGGAGTGCAGTCCTAGGCGTCAGTATCCCTAGGGGAATAGCAGAAGGGAAGTGAGATATTTGTAATATTTAAGGAGTTATATGACTCAGAGACATTCACGCCGTTCGTCTCGTTCTCGGCGGTTCAGTCCGAAATCCCGACCTGAAACTGCGGATTCCAGTCAAGGCCAGAGAGAACAAGGTCGGCGTCCGCGTTCGCGAACTGAGCACGGTTGGGCGGAAAGCCGCTCGCGCCAAGCACGGCCGGTGCCAACAAATCTGGTGCGTTTGATTGAACAAGATGCGCCACTGCGGGGGCGTAGCCAATTGGTTTTAATGTACGGCCCATTCCAAGCAGAAATGCCGACTGAAGCGGGCAAGGGGGTTGCTACCTGGTTGAAATCTTGCCTGAATGAGTATGGTATTCCCAGTTTAGTGCGATACGACAATCGCCGTTCGGCTCAAGTTTTTCGACGCGATCAATTTCAACCCTGGGTGACTCACTTGATGGAAGCCTAGGCATTGGGTCTAGCCAGCACATCGAAGTTTGAGTTTACGAGTTTTCAGTTTCGAAGCCAATGGTTTGCGAGTTCGCGCGTTAGAGCCTGTCAGTCAGTTAAGCTGGCAACGCGAACCGACAGATTACCCAAGTTAGTCTGATTCACGCGAACTCCGAAATATCTGGTTATGGGGAGAGAGTATGATGCTCTTTCCCCATCGTTTTGGGTGGGCTGATTGAGGCATGAAGCCTTCGCCAATTGCAGCTAATTGCAAAACACTAAAGATGATTTACGATATTTTGCTACAGCAGGGCAAGGTTTTGCTCGCGCCCGATCGGGCCGCAGTGATGGACGTGGCGATCGCCGATGGCAAGATTGTCGTGATTGCGCCACAGATTCAAGCGGATGCAAAATTGCGGCTTAACTTGAACCACCAATTAGTCAGCCCCCCGTTTGTCGAATCGCATATTCACCTAGATTCGGCACTGACAGCGGGTGAGCCACGTTGGAATCAGAGTGGCACGTTGTTTGAGGGCATTGCGATTTGGCGCGATCGCAAGCAAGATTTAACCTTGGCCGATGTCAAACAGCGGGCGATTGCCATGCTAAAGCAGCAGGCAATGCAGGGGGTCTTGTACGTGCGAACCCATGCCGATGTGAGTGAGCAAAGTTTGACCGCGCTGCAAGCATTGCTCGAAGTCCGCGACGCTGTACGGGATTGGTTGACGGTGCAGGTGGTGGCTTTTCCCCAGGATGGTATCTATAGCGGGGAACGTAATGCCGCATTGATGGAAGAAGCGCTCAGACGTGGTGCCGATGCCGTGGGGGGAATTCCCCATTACGAGCTGACGCGGGAAGACGGTGTGCGATCGGTGGAGCAGATTTTCGATTGGGCGGAAAAGTACGATCGCTTGATTGATATTCACTGTGATGAAATTGATGATGCCCAATCGCGATTTCTGGAAGTGGTGGCGGCCTGTGCATTGCGGCGTGAAATGGGCGATCGGGTCACCGCGAGTCATACGACTGCATTTGCCTCCTATAACAATGCCTATGCCTTGAAATTGATGGGATTTCTGCAGCGATCGCGGCTGAACTTTATTGCGAATCCGTTGATTAATATTACCTTGCAGGGGCGTGGTGATACCTATCCGAAACGTCGGGGGGTAACGCGGGTGAAAGAGCTATGGCAAGCGGGATTGAATGTCAGTCTGGGCCATGACTGTGTGCAAGATCCGTGGTACTCACTCGGGACGGGAAACTTGTTGGATGTGGCGAATATGGCGGTGCATGTTTGTCAGATGACGGGGATGGCGGAAATCGATGCTTGCTATGACATGGTGACTTGGTATGGCGCGAAGACCTTGAGTTTAGACGATGCCTATGGGATTGCTGTGGGGAATGCCGCCAATTTGATTGTGATTGATGCCGATAGCAAATATGAGGCGATCCGGCAGCGTCCCGTAGCCCGTTACGTGATTAGCCGTGGCCAGTTGATCGCACAGACGCAACCGCACCACAGCCAGTGGTGCGGGGGAATGGCGTGATATCTTTGCCGACTTAAGCACTCACCGCTGCTGGTTGATCCTCGATCACGGCACAGTTTTGCTTCCGAAAGGTCAACTGCTTATCCTCTAAGTCGATCAAAATCGTGTCATCGGCGGTGAAGGCATTTTCCAACAGTAAAGTGGCGATCGGATTTTGCAGCTCGCGCTGGATGGCCCGCTTCAAGGGGCGAGCGCCGTATACCGGATCGTAGCCAACATCGGCAATATGCTTCTTGGCGGCATCGGTAATTGCAAAGGCAATCTTCTGGTCCGCTAGCATTGCTTCAATGTGCTTAATTTGTAAGCCAACGATTTCACTCAGCTCGTCGCGGCCGAGGGTGTGGAAGATAATTGTATCGTCAATACGGTTGAGAAATTCTGGTCGGAATTGTTTGCGCAAGGACTGCATGACTCGATCGTGCATTTCATGGTACTTGGAGTCATCACCAGCGACATCGAGAATGTAATCACTGCCGATATTGCTTGTCATCACGATCACCGTGTTGCGGAAATCGATTGTGCGGCCTTGGGAGTCGGTTACTCGTCCGTCATCCAGCACTTGCAGCAAAATATTAAACACATCGGGATGGGCTTTTTCGACCTCGTCGAGCAGTACGACAGAATAGGGCTTGCGGCGCACGGCTTCCGTTAATTGCCCACCTTCTTCATAGCCGACGTATCCTGGGGGCGCTCCGACCAAACGTGAAACGGAATGTTTTTCCATATACTCCGACATGTCAAGCCGAATTAACGCATCCTCCGCATCAAACAGAAAGGCGGCCAGTGCGCGTGCCAGTTCGGTTTTACCGACACCTGTCGGACCCATGAAGAGGAAGGAGCCGATCGGCCGATTGGGATCTTTCATGCCCGATCGGGCGCGCCGAATCGCCGCTGACACTGCTTCAGCCGCATCATTCTGGCCAATCACACGTTGATGCAAATGACTTTCCAGATTCAGCAGCTTTTGCCGTTCTGACTCCATCAGCCGATTGACGGGAATGCCTGTCCAACGGGCAATAATCTCGGCAATGTCAGCATCGGTGACTTGCTCACGCAGAAGGCTGGTACCTTGGCTCTGCATGGTATTGAGTTGGCGTTCGGCGGCCTCGATTTCTTCATGAATCGCTTCGAAGCGGCCATATTTTAGCTGTGCGGCAGTATTCAGGTCATACTCTCGCTCGGCCCGATCGATTTGCAACCGCAGTTGCTCTTCTTCTCCCCTAAGCTGTTTAATTTGTTCAAGAATGTTTTTCTCATCTTGCCACTGATTACTCAGCTTTTGCTGTTTTTGCTGGAGTTGGGCAATTTCCGCTTTGATTTTTTCCAAGCGTTCCTTGGGCGGGTCGGTAATTGGTTAGCGGCTGTCACATTCGTCGCATTGACGCTCTCGCGCTCCAGTGAGAGCTTTTCCATTTCGAGCTGCATCAGCCGTCGCTCGACCGACTCGAGTTCGCTCGGCTTGGAGGTGATTTCCATCTTCAAATTCGCCGCCGCTTCATCGACCAAATCAATCGCCTTATCCGGTAAGAAACGATCGCTGATGTAACGATAGGACAATGTCGCTGCCGCCACGAGCGCTGAGTCAGTAATCTTGACGCCGTGGTGGGTTTCGTAGCGATCTTTCAAACCTCGCAGGATCGAAATTGAATCCTCAACGGATGGCTCATCGACTACTACCTGCTGGAAGCGACGCTCCAACGCCGGGTCCTTCTCAATATGTTTGCGATACTCATCGAGGGTGGTGGCACCGATACAGCGGAGTTCGCCGCGGGCCAGAACGGGCTTGAGCAAATTGCCTGCATCCGTTGCGCCTTGCGAGTTGCCAGCGCCAACAACGGTATGCAATTCATCAATGAACAGCACGACTTCGCCATCGGATTCCAGCACTTCTTTGAGCACAGTGCGCAAACGCTCTTCAAATTCGCCACGATACTTTGCCCCCGCAATCAGTGAACCCATATCGAGCGAAATCAGCGTCTTGTTTTGTAAAGACTCGGGGACATCGCCATTGATCATGCGTTGGGCCAAACCCTCGGCGATCGCGGTTTTGCCCACACCCGGCTCACCGATCAGCACGGGGTTGTTTTTGGTGCGGCGTGACAAAATCCGGATCACCCGGCGAATCTCCTCGTCACGACCAATGACCGGATCGATTTTTCCAGCTTTTGCCAGTTCGGTCAGATCTCGTCCGTAGCGAATTAAAGCGGGTTCATTCAAGTCCTGAACCGATTTACTGCCCGGAATGTTTGTTTTCTGTTTGGTCCGGACTTCCTTGACCGCCGTTTCCAGTTGCTCATTGCTGACGCCGTAGCCCCGCCATAGCCGACCGCCCAGTCGGGTATCGGTCGTGAAAGCGATGATTAGATGCTCCACGTCGATCGTCTGATCGGCCCAAGCATTACGCGTTACTTCCGCCCGATCGAGCATTTTCTCAATGCTGTAGCCGACGTAAAGTTGTTCAACCGAGCCCAGCGTGGGCTGCCGCCTGGCAAAGTCGTCAATTTGTTGGAAAAGCTGCTGTGGATCGATCTCAACTTTACTGAGGACGGGGCTGGTGATGCCATTCTCCTGTTCGAGTAAGGCAATTAACAGATGCTCGACTTCGAGATTTTGATGCTTGTAGCGACGAACCACATCTTGGGACTGGACGATGGCCTCCCAGGCTTTATCGGTGAACTTATTCGGGTCGGTGGGTTGCATGGGCTCAGGTTCTCAGGACAGTCATGAATGATGCGGTAGAACTCTATTTTACGTGTTTTCCGGGCGTGTGATGGTCACGGGCTGGGAGCGCGGGGCGACAACTTCACTTGTGCGGATCCACACATCCGATCGTCCCGCCCGATCGACAATTCACATCAAATTACGATACTTCATTGTGCGGTTGTTGCTTGAGCGGTAGGGGCCGCCGTACGATCGGGATGCAGTTGAATCAACTCAACCTTATAACCATCTGGATCCTCAATAAATGCAATGACCGTTTTGCCGTGTTTCATGGGGCCGGGCTCTCGGGTGACGCGTCCACCTCTGGATTTAATCATTTCACAGGTTTTGTAGATGTCATCGACTCCCAATGCGATGTGGCCGTAGGCATCGCCCAAGTCGTATTGATCGCGGCCCCAGTTATACGTTAGTTCGATCACCGTGTTTTCTGATTCATCGCCGTAGCCGATAAACGCTAGGGTAAATTCCCCGCCGGGATAGTCCTTTTTGCGCAGTAACTTCATGCCAAGCACATCGCAGTAGAAGCTCAAGGATTTTTCTAAGTTGCCGACGCGCAGCATCGTATGTAGTAGGCGCATAGTAGTCTTTGTCTCTCGCTTAGGTGCAGATGGATCGTAATATTGGCTCCATCATTATTCTGCCAAACTTTATCCAGCGCTGGAATCACCAACTCATTTGGTTGGTTCATGATTAGGCAAAATTGTTGCTATCTAAGTCGCTATCTAATATGTGTGCCTTTGCACCCTTTTCTCGCGGTCCAGACCATCGTATTCTAATCTTTGGACTTTTTTCACAGCCGATCGTTAGCATTACTGCTGCGGCAACCGCGATCCAGTCCGTATACCGGGAAGCGAAATTTTTAAGTAGCGATTTTAACTTTTTTGTTTATTCGCTGATTGTGTATCAATAAGTTTGTCCGTCCCCTGTTTTGTTTGCAGCTTAATGTTGAGGTAGATCCAAAATGTTTGATGCCGTTGATACAGCGATCGAATCAATTCATGCCCGTGAAATCCTGGACTCGCGCGGTCGTCCGACCGTTGAGGCAGAAGTCTATCTGATTGATGGGGCTTATGGCTTGGCCCAGGTGCCGAGTGGGGCTTCGACCGGAACTTTTGAGGCTTGTGAATTGCGTGATGGTGACAAGGACCGCTACGAAGGCAAAGGTGTGCTAAAGGCGGTGGAGAACGTCTACGAGGCGATCGCGCCAGAACTCGATAGCCGCGATGCACTGGACCAGGTGGGCATTGATCGGGCGATGATTGCCCTAGACGGTTCGAAAAATAAGACCACTTTGGGTGCGAATGCGATCTTGGCGGTGTCCCTGGCGACGGCCAAAGCGGCCGCAGCCGCACTTGGGTTGCCCCTATATCGTTATCTTGGTGGCCCTTTGGCCAATGTGTTGCCCGTGCCATTAATGAATGTCATTAATGGTGGAGCCCACGCTGATAACAATGTGGATTTCCAGGAATTCATGATCGTGCCAGTTGGGGCGAGCAGCTTTAAAGAGGCACTCCGCTGGGGGGCGGAAGTATTCCATACTTTGAATAAAGTACTGAAGGATGCGGGTGTTGCTTCCGGCGGTGTAGGCGACGAGGGTGGATTCGCGCCCAACCTAAAATCGAATCAACAGGCACTGGATTTGTTGATTGAGGCGATCGAGAAAGCTGGCTACAAACCGGGTGAGCAAGTTGCGATCGCTCTAGACGTGGCTTCCAGTGAATTCTATAAAGATGGCATGTACCACTTTGATGGCAAGGCACATACAGCGGCTGAAACAATTGATTATTTGGCAAAGCTGACGCATGAATATCCCATCATCTCGATCGAAGACGGGCTGCAGGAAGATGACTGGAAAAACTGGCAGCTGTTGACGGAGAAAATTGGTGATCGGGTTCAGTTGGTTGGTGATGATTTGTTTGTGACTAATGTTGAGCGCTTACAGCAGGGGATTGACCAGAAAGCTGGCAATTCGATTCTGATCAAGCTAAATCAAATCGGTTCGCTGACGGAAACGTTGGAAGCGATCGATCTGGGTGCACGTCATGGTTTCCGTTCAATCATCAGTCACCGTTCGGGGGAGACTGAAGATACGACGATCGCGGATTTAGCGGTGGCAACCCGGGCGGGGCAAATCAAAACGGGTTCGCTGAGCCGGAGTGAGCGGATTGCGAAATATAATCGACTGCTGCGTATTGAAGATGAGCTCGGTGACAAAGCGGTTTATGCCGGTACTACGAACCTTGTGCCCAAGTGGCAGGCATAATGTGAGCGCAGCGGTTTGCTGAACTCCCATTTCAGCCGTCATGCTGTGTTTGACGCATGGTGCGTTAGATATGAATGGGCCGCTTCCATTGGAAGTGGCCCATTCGTTTTGATTGAAGTTTGATACGGAGCAAGCTCAAGCCGGCATTCATTTAGGTTGCCAAGATACAAACAATAATTCCACTCATTGCCAGAATCACGGCTGCGACAACTAAACCCGCGGCAATATTGCCTTGTCGAATCGCCTCACGGTAGTTGATTGGGTCGATCCGATCGTATATCCATACACTTGCGTAGAGTAGGATAATGCCTACCACCGTCCACAAAATTGTTTCAGGGATTTTTTGTAGTTCGAGTAGCATTTGTGACAGGGTATTGTAATGAAGGCATAATAATTATGCCAGGTTTTTCTCCGATGAATCGAGTAGTTTTTGCATGAGTAGTCAGACAAAATGGCAATTAATCAACCGTTGGGTTGATAAGACGCCCTACTTACTTCTAGGTACAGGATTGTCTATCTTGGTACTCATTTTTGTTTCGCCACTATTGCTGACAAAAAAACTGGATAAAACCGTTACCCTGAGTTCTGAGAATACGCAGATTGTCGGTCCTATTGATATTCAACCGCAGTTATTTGGGACAGCCCGTGTTGAAGTTCAGGCCAAACTGGGCAATCAGCGCTGGGCAACCTATGAAGTTCAGCTGCTCGATCAGGCCGATAAGCTGGTTGTCGCCGGTGTGAAAAATGCCTGGCGCGAGTCGGGTACCTGGTCTGAAGACGGTGAGTCGGGTACCTGGTCTGAAGACGATCAAGATTCTGGTTTTGACTTGCAACTGCGCAAGGCAGAGCCCGTTAAGATTGCGGTTTCTTTGGTTGAAGTTTCTAATACGCGGGGTCAGGTTGTCCAAGAGCCAGTTTCCTTCCGTGTCACCGCATATCAAGGTGTGATAGAAACCTGGCCATTATGGATTGGTTCTGTCAGTTTATTGCTGATCGGTGGGCTGAGACTACGCAAGTTACACAAGTAATGTGCTGAGATTTAAGATATTGGAATTGAAATATGAACTATTTATGGCTGCTATTAGGTTTGGGGATTGTGACGGGCAGCTTCTACTTCAGTATGCTGCGACCGATGCGGGGGATTGATTTTCGATCGAATAACCGCTGTGATGTGCGCGGACGTTACAACACCGATCTCACCTATCAGGACACCTGTCCGACCAATCGATCGACGAATCGCATTTACTATGGTCCGACTGTGCGCGGCTTCTCCGGAGGGGGGATCGGTGCAACGCCGCGACGTAATGCCGCGACAATCAGAGGATTTCGTGGAGGTGGCCCCGGTGCAGGAAAGTAAGCGGTTGCCAAATCAAGCGGCTGTAGTACAGTCATCCGGCCATATTGCACTGACGCGATCACAGCGGTGGATGCTGTTGTTAGCAGCGTCGGTTTCTTCGGCTTGTGGGTTGGCGATCGAGCTGCTGCTAGGCACCTTGGCAAGTTATCTGCTGGGCAATCAAGCGTTGGCGTTTGGGATTGCGATCGGGGGGTTTTTAGCCGCGATGGGCTTAGGCTCTTACCTCAGCCGGTTTATTGCTGTGGATGACGAACCGCAAACGCTGCTGCTGCGGTTTATCCAAGTTGAACTGGCGATCGCGCCGTTTAGTTTTTTAGTGCCGATGGTGCTTTTCGCGCTATTCACGATTGATGCACCGTTTTGGCTGGCGCTAGCGCTTTCGACGATTATTCTGGGATCGTTGGCCGGTATGGAAGTGCCGATTCTGACGCGCCTGCTGGAGAAAGATGAAGGGGTGCGGGGTGCGGTGTCGAGTATTTTGGCATTGGACTATGCGGGCGCTTTGGTTGGCTCCTTGGCATTTCCGTTGATTTTGCTGCCATTCTTGGGGATGTTCCCAACGGCGGCGGTGATTGCGTCGTTGCCGGCATTGATGGTGTTTGGGTTGGGTTGGGTATTCCCACGGGTGAAGTTTTGGCAGCGTCTGGGGCTATTTCTGGGGGCGTTTCTGTTGGCGATCGCGCCGTTTACGCATCTGATTAGTAATCGCTTAGAAAATAATCTCTATCAAGCCCCGATCATTTCACGTATGCAGTCGGCTTATCAGCGGATTGTCTTGACGCGGCAGGGGCGCGATATACGCCTGTTTCTGGATGGTGATTTGCAGCTTTCGACGTTGGATGAGTACCGCTATCATGAGGCGCTGGTGCATCCGGCGATCAGTACGGTCATGGTGAATCATGCCGATCGGCATTTAAATGTGCTGCTGATGGGGGCGGGGGATGGGATGGCACTGCGGGAAGTGCTCAAGTGGCCGAATGTCGATCAGGTGACGTTGATTGACCTTGATCCGGCGGTGGTGCAGTTGGCAAAACGGCATCCGGTATTGCTTGAGGCAAATCAAAATGCGTTTGATGATCCCCGAGTTGAGTTGCAGATTGGCGATGCATTGAAACTGGCACCACGGCTAACGGCACAGTTTGATGTGATTATTGCCGATTTTCCGGACCCCGATCGCGATGCGCTAGCCAAGCTTTATGCTCGGGGGTTTTATCAGGCTTTGAAGCAGCGTTTATTGCCAGATGGGGTATTGGTAACGCAGGCTTCGAGTGCATTTTTTGTACCGCAGGTTTTGGCCTGTATTAATGCGACGTTGCAGGCGGCGGGTTTTCAGGCGCAACCTTATGTGGCGGAGGTGCCGAGTTTTGGTCCGTGGGGATTTGTACTAGCGCGGGCGGCGGCAATTCCAGTGGCGGATTTGAAATTGCCGATCGCGACGCGGTTTTTGACTGAAGGATTTCTTCAGCATTTGTTTGAGTTGCCGAAGGATATTGAATTGGGCAATGTTGAGGTGAATGAGCTATCGCGACCCGTGATTGTGAAATATCAAGATAATCCGCGTTGGAGTGTCTATTGATTGCGCTGAGCCCGAATTGATGCAAGTTTTAGTGAATTTGGAGGTTGATCGATGCAGTTTTTGATTGCTTTATTGATTGTCGTAGTGATTGTGGCGATCGTGATTTATGTGAGCCGTTCGGGTCAGCGGCAGCCGGCTCAGGCGGTGCGCTTAAAACGGAACTTATTTAACCTGGAAATTGGCGATTTGGTTGAGTTTGAAGGGTTGGAATGGTTTGTGGAAGATGTTTTGAAATATGACGATAGCGGCTTTAAGTGGACGGAGTATCGGGTACAGTCGGATTTGGAATCGCGCTGGCTGAGTGTGGAGCAGGATGACGGGCTCTATGTCTGTTGGATGCGGAATAAGTCCGGTGTGGAGGTGACGGGGGAGCCACCGAAAAAAATGGTGGTGGATGGGGATGCGTATCGGCAGGTGGAGCGGGGTACGGCGACTTTAACGCGACCTGGAATTGCGCAGTCGGAAACTTGTCGGTACTACGAGTATGAAGGGGAAGACGACGATCGGAAGCTGCTGTCGATCGAGGATTGGGATGGCAAGGTGGAGGTGTCGATCGGGCGGCAGATTAGTCCGCGTATGCTGTCGCTGTCTGCGGGGGATGGACAGCGGGTGTATGGTGAGTCGATTTAGTTTAGGTTTGGATTAGTGCTATCTGGGGATGGCGTCAGCTGCTGGAGCTTTCGTTGTGCCCATTGTTTGAATTTTTCATCTTGTGCGCATTGTTTGAGCCAGTCGAGCGTATCTGTTTCATCCTTCCAGCCGCGTGCGAGTTCTTGGACGACGGCACGGCGGACATAGTAATCTTCATCAGATTGTGCGCATTGTTTGAGCCAGTCGAGTGTATCTGTTTCATCCTTCCAGCCGCGTGCGAGTTCTTGGACGACGGCACGACGGACATAGTAATCTTCATCAGATTGTGCGCGTTGTTTGAGCCAGTCGAGCGTATCTGTTTCATCCTTCCAGCTGCGCGCGATTTCTTGGACGGCGGCACGGCGGACCGTGGAATATTCATCAGATTGTGCACGTTGTTTGAGAATGCTGAGCGTGTCTGTTTCATCTTTCCAGCTGCGCGCGAGTTCTTGGACCGCAGCAAAGCGGACATAGTAATCTTCATCAGATTGTGCGCGTTGTTTGAGCCAGTCGAGCGTATCTGTTTCATCCTTCCAGCCGTGGGCGAGTTTTTGGACTGCAGCCCGGCGGACAGCGGAATTGTAATGGTTTGCTGCTAATTCTTTGAGCCACGTCTTTCGGCTGCAACGTTTCTGATCTGCCTCGATCAACACAGCCACAGATGCACCTGGCAGCAAAGACTGTTCATCAAAGTCAACACATCTTTCCAGCCAATCAATCAGTTGATTTTTCGCAGTCCATATCTTCGTCATTGCATGTAAAACGGCTGTCGCTGTATCTCCATCAAAGCGGTAGGGATACTCTGTTTCCGCAAGATCGCGCAATTTCTTCAGTAGTTTGTTGGCAATATGTTGTAGCGCAGTTGATTCACGCACTTCCATCAAACATTCAGCGGATAAGCAAAGGTTAATTAGGGCTTCTTTTTGCAGGCGATCGTTATCATTCAGATGCTCATAGGGACTGATTTCCTGCTGTATCAACCAATCAACTAACTGCCCCACAAAGGTCTCATCGATCATCCCGCAAATCAGCCGCAGCACCTCATGCCAAGTTTCATCCTGCCAGTGCTGACCCAAAAACTTCATTGCGTAATTGTTCTGGCTCTAGTCGATCGTCTGTATCGGTTCCACGTTTATCAAATCGCCGCTTGATCTCTGTGGCACAGAAATATTCCAAAAATGTGCGATGCACAAACGCATAGTTATCTCCCCCCAGATGACACAAAATAAAATTGCGCTCCCGCAACTGGTCAATCATCAAGGCGGCAATGCTCGGCGCATTTTGCGCTTCCTTGGTTGTTTTCAAATATTCCTTCAGGCAATCTTCCAGATCCTCGCGCCGAATGAAGTTGCCCGCCAGCCCCTTCTCATTCGCCTGCATAAAGTAGGCCACCCGCTGGAGCATCGCTTGTTTATCGCGATAGTCGATCTCGATTTGGTACGTCGATAAGTTGTGGATCTTTCAGCAGCTTTGCCTCCACATCCCACTGATGCAGTAGCACCTCCGACGCCTTCTCATACAGCCGCGCCCGATCGCGCGGCAGCTCCTCCCCCCGATTTAAAATCGCCATCAAAGTCAGCAGCAAAGGATTCCCCGCCAATTCCTGAATTGCCTTGGAGTCGTGAATCGCCTTCTCCAATCGCTGTTGTTTATGTGCCCGATCGGCCGCACTCTGATAAGTCAACCGATGCCACCGCTCCATGAAATCGGCAATCTGCTCCCAGATCGAGATCTTGCAGCATAAAGTGCTGAAACCCGGCATTGCGCAGTGCTTCTGCCTGATACCCAATCACCCGCGAAGTCACCACCACTGGCACTTGCGAATATCGCTGCGTAAAGCTATGAATCTGCTTCAGCATCGTCCCCCGTTGCTGGCAATCGACCACCTCATCCAACCCATCAAACATCACCAAAACCTTGCCATCCGTTAGCCACTGCTCTAGCTGCAGCTGATCGAGATGGCCCACCCAGTTACTGCCCTTGTGGACAAATTCCAGAAAATCCTGGCATTCTTTGTCTTCCTTGCTCTGGGTATAGCCTCGCAATTCGATCAACAGCGGCATCTGCTCGATCGCCTCTGCCTCCGCCCATTTCACCGCCAGATAGCGCAGCAAAGTTGATTTCCCCGATCCCGGATCACCCAAAATCACCGAATATTGGTGCAGCGGCTGGACGATCGCCGCATCCTCACGCGATCCGATTACCTCCAAGACCGGCTGAATCGGCTGCTGAAAATAGCGCTGCTGGTGTTGCTCCGCCTCCAGCTCCTCAATCGCCTCAATATCCCCTGCTGCCTGCAATTTCCGCAGTTGTTCCTTGGGGATTTCATAAGTCTGCGGCATGTATTCCTGACATTCCCGCACACTCTGCCCGACAAACACCTTCCACAGCGAAACCGATCGATAGTTCACCCCTTCACGCTCATACTTCGCACTACCCAGGCTCTCCAGCTGCAAATAGCCATACTGCTCCAGAATCGACTCACGATAACGGCGCAAGTCAAACTCCACCGGGATTCCCGCCAGGCGCTCAGTTGCATCCGCAGTTTTTTGATTGCTGGCTTCGATCCGCTCCTGTAGCTCAATATCCAAGATCGGCCGTAGCCCCGCATCACCCTTGATAATCCCCTTCACGCCCTTCACGTATTCCTTGGTGACGCCGCGCCAATCAAAGTCCGCCGGGAAAAACGAACCCTGTGGCTTGTACTGCGTCTCCCAGATTTCGGCGAGCCGATCTGCATCAATTTTCTTGCACCCTCGTTCAAAGGCTTTACCGAGAATTGGCCGCACCGCCCGATCTTTTACAAATTTCTTGATCGCTGGCTGATAGTGGTGATTGATGATCGGA